>JBJKRZ010000170.1:0-21832 GCA_046704365.1 Acidimicrobiales bacterium
GTGGGGGGTCAGGCGCCGTCATTCACGTCGGCCAGCGCTGGCGCCAGGTCGAGATCCCCGTCGAAGGCGCCCGAGCTGCGTATCCACTGGTCGACCTGCTCGATTTCCGCCTGCTCTGCGGGCGACCAGTACTCCTCCTTGGAGGAGCTGCGGGGCAGGAGCGTGACGGCCACGATGCGCAACCCGGCCTGGTGGGCGGCGGCGACGGCCTGCTGGTAGCCGTCGATGAGCTGCTGGGCGCTGGCACCGAACCACAGGTCGTTGGTGCCGAGGAACAGCACCATCTCGGTGACCCCTGCCTGGTCGAACACGTCGTTCGTCAATCGGGACAGTCCCGACGGTCCGCCCCCCTTGGCCGAGTCGTCGTCGGGCAGGGAGGTCAGTGCGTTCGCCGAGATCCCCTCGTTCACCACGGCCCGCTGCTCGGAGGCGGGCAGCATGGCCACGCGCTGGCGCAGGACGGCGACCCAATTGGTGGTGGCGTTGAAGCCGTCGGTGATGGAGTCGCCCACCACCACGATGCTTCCCATGTCGCTGCTTCCCACGTCGCTGTTCCGGAGGACGTCGACGGCGTCGACCCAGCGCGGCCAGGCGCTCGTCAGCGACAGTCCGGCACCAGAGGGCGACCCGGTCAGGTCGCCACCGCCGTTGGGCGAGGCGTAGGACACGATGCGCGTGCAGCACGGGTGGAGGGTCACCAGGTCGGTCGAGCTCACGAACAGACTCACGGCGAGCGTCTGGCCGCCGGTCACCGACATCTGGACGGGATCGCTGTAGACGTCGGCTCCCACCGGGATTGTCACCCCGCTCTGACCGCCGAAGTGCATTTGCTGGAGGGTTCCGGCCACCACGGCGGGACCACCTGCGGACAGCGCCACCGTGGCCCGGCTCACCACCAGGGGCTTGTTCCCGAACAGGTTGGAGATGCGCACGCGAACGGCGTCCCCGCCCACACCCACCGTGGCCAGCTCGCGGGCGGTGGTGTCGGCAGCCGTGCCGTACCCCCAAGCCATGGCCGAGCCCCACGACAGGCGCCACACCGGTTGCGGCGCCGGAGCCGCCGTGGTGGTGGTGGTCGTGGTGGTGGAAGTGGTGGTGGTGGTGGGTCTCGGGGTCGGTGCCCCGCCCGAGGAGACGACGTCGGTGGCCACGAGGACGGCCACGGCCAAGACCAGCGCCGCCGCCGCACCCTTCACCGCTCGAAGCACCCGCTCAGTTTGCCCGGAGGGACCACGGCCCCAAGCTCACGGATCGTGCCTCGAGGGCCGGGTCCTCGGTGCCGGGCCCTGACCAGCTGTCATGCCGTCTTCAGGTCGGTCGACCACAATGGCCGCAGTGCCAGACACTGTCGTCCGCCCGCGCCCGGCCGAGGACTCGAGTCCCGGGTGGCCCCGTCGTCCCCGCCACGGGCGCAGCTTGCGCGGGCGTCTGTGGCGGTGGGTCAGAGCCCACAAGGTGCGCAGCATCCTGCTCGCCTTCCTCGTGCTGCTCTCGCCCGTGTTCTGGTCGGCCGGCTTCGCCCTGACCAATCCCTCGCTGGGCTCGACCCTGCCGGGGCGCCTGGCGGAGTGGGCCCGCGAACACGGGGCGGGGCCCTTCGTGGTGTGGGCGGAAAACGTGTGGTACCTGCACCATGCGCCGCCGGTGGGCGGCAAGCCGGCCAAGGGTGCCATCCCCGTGCCCAAGTCGAGCCCCACGAGCCTGCCGGCCACGGCACCGCCACACCTGGCGGCCCCGGCGCCGATCACCCCCGTGGCCAGCCCCCCCATCGCCGGCGAGGGCCAGTGGCAGCCGGCCGGACGGACGGTGGGCGGCGTACCGGCCATCTACGAGACCTACGTGCGGCCCGACTCGGTGCACACGAGCGTGGTCACAGGCGTGGCCTGGATGGACACCGAGCTGCTGTCCGCCACGCTGTACTCGGGGAGCACGATCCCCGGCGGCGGACCCTGGGCCGACACCGCACCCGTGTCGCCCCAGGCGGCGACCTCGCTGGTGGCCGCCTTCAACTCGGGGTTCCTCATGTCCAACGCCAACGGCGGGTACTACAGCGAGGGCAAGATGGTGTACCCGTTGCGCCAGGGAGCCGCTTCCTTCGTCGTGTACAGCAACGGCACCGCCACCGTCGGTCAGTGGGGCCGTGACGTGTCGATGAGTTCCGACGTCGTCTCGGTGCGCCAGAACCTGGTCCTCCTCGTCGACCACGGTCAACCCGTTGCCAATTTGAACGCCGGCGACACCACGGTGTGGGGCTACACCCTGGCCAACAAGGCCTACGTGTGGAGGTCGGGGATCGGCGTCACCGCCAACGGGGCCCTCGTGTACGCCGCAGGTCCCAACCTGGATATCGTGGACCTGGCCGACGTGCTGGCCAGGGCGGGAGCGGTGCGGGCCATGGAGCTCGACATCAACACCGACTGGGTGAACTTCACGAGCTACGACCCCTCCAGCCCCGGCGCCGCCGCCTCGGCATCCAACGGCACCACCCTCGTCCAGGGGATGGCAGGCGGCCCTTCGCGCTACTTCGAACCGTGGTGGTCGCGGGACTTCATTACCATGTCGGCCAGACCCCTCACGAGGACTTCCTGAACGTGCACGTGCTCGGCCTGCTCAATCCCACCGGCTTCGTCACCTCGTCGGGCTACGCCGCCATCTTCGTGCTGTGCGTGCTGCAGTCCTGCTGCGTGCCCACCTCGTCGGAACTCACCATGGGCTTCGCCGGCGTGCTGGCGGCGCAAGGCAAGCTGAGCATCGCCGGGGTCATCGTCGTGGGGGTGGTCGGCGAGGTGGTCGGGGCCTACGTGGCTTGGGTGATAGGCCGCGTGGGCGGGCGGGCCGTGGTCGACCGCTTCGGCAAGTACATCCTCTTGAGCCATCGTGACCTCGACCGGGCCGAGGCTTGGTACCAGCGCCACCAGCGTTTCGGCGTACTGGGCAGCCGCCTGCTCCCGGTGATCCGCAACTTCGTGGCGCTGCCGGCCGGCATCGCCGACGTGCCGCTCGTGCGCTTCGGTGCCCTGACGGCCGTGGGGTCGCTGCTCTGGGACGGCTCGTGGGCCGCCATCGGATACGGGGTCGGGACCCACTGGCACACCATCGTCAACGCCTTCAGCGATGCCGGCTACGTGCTCGGAGCCTTGGCCGTGGTGGCCATCGCCTTCGCCGTCTACCACCGCTATCGCAGCTACAGGGAGGCCACCTCCTCGAGCCCCCAGGAGCCCGGCTCCCCGGCCCGGGCCGCCACCGTCTCCCCCCGCCCCGAAGCGGTCGACTAGCGGGAGTTTCCGGGACCTCAGTCGTCGTCGGCGGCCTTGAGGGCCGCCCCGATGCGGGGGTCGACCGTCCAGCGCCCGGGGTCGCCATGGTGCTGGGCGGCCCACGCCACGGTGAGCGGGTCGCTGCCGGCGCCCTCCAGCAAGGCGGCACCGAGGCGGTCGTGGGTGAGGTAGAGCCGGGCCCGTCGGCGCCACCGGGCCTCTCCCGCGTCGTGGGCCGGTGCTGCCAGCTCGTGGCGCCCCACCACCATGGCCAGGGCCGTCACCAGGGCACGGCTGATCGTCCCCAGTGCGGACTCGACCTTGCCCACGTCGTGCAGGAGGGCGCTGGCCACCACCTCGCGTGAGGGGGTGGCGTCGTGGAGGATCTCGAGCGTGGCGTGGGCCACGCCGACGGCGTGGCGCCGGTCGGGGCCTGACATGCGCTCCCACAGGGCCTGCTCGCCGGGCAGGAGGAACCGTCGTGCCCAGGCCTCGTCGGCCCGGCGAGGGCCACCGGGCCACAGCGCTCCCACGAAGCGCGTCACCAGATGGCGGGCCGAGCCGAATTCCCTGGCGCTCTTCACGGCCCGGCAGCCTACGTGGACGCAAGCCGAGCCCGGCGCCCTTCGCCGGCTACCTCCCCCCACTGGCGGCGCTGCGGTGGGCGTCTAGCGTCGCGTCGTGCCCCTTCCCTGGAGCAGAGAGCTTGCCGGGCGCATCGAGCGTCACCAGCTGTTCGCCACGGCACTGGCCGACAACCCCCTGAAGGATCCGGCCGAGCGCCCGCTGTGGGTGTACGTCCCCCCTGGCTATGACGACGACCTCGACCGGCGCTATCCATCGGTCTACGTGCTGCAGGGCTACGGCGGCAGCCTCCCCATGTGGGACAACCGCAGCGCTTTCCGCCTCACCTTCCCCGAGATGGCCGACGAGCTCTTCGCCACCGGCGGCGCCCCGCCGTGCATCGTCGTGTACGTCGACGCCTGGACGGCCTACGGCGGCTCGCAATTCGTGGACTCGCCGGGGACGGGCCGCTACCACAGCTATCTGTGCGACGACGTCGTGCCCTTCGTGGACACCCGCTACCGCACCCTGCAGTCACCGCGCCACCGCGCCGTGCAGGGGAAGTCGAGCGGCGGTTTCGGGGCCATGATCACGCCCATGCTCAGGCCCGACTTGTTCGGCGCCCTGGCCAGCCATGCCGGTGATGCCCTCTACGAGTACTGTTACATCCCCGAATTCGCCAAGGCCGTCCGTTACCTGCGCGACTACGACGGCTCGATCGAAAAGTGGTGGGACGACTTCCGCTCCAGGGTGGCCTTCACCAAGCCGGGCGACGACACGCTGTTCATGTTGCTCGGGGTCTCCGCCTGCTTCTCGGCCGGCGACGACGGCACGCCCGTGCTGCCCTTCGATCCCCACAACGGCCTGCTTCGCCACGAGGTGTGGGAGCGGTGGCTGGCCTGGGACCCGGTGCGCATGGTGCCCGAGCACGCCGAGGCGTGCCGGGCGCTGGGTGCTGTCTGGCTGGACGGCGGCAAGAGCGACGAGTGGTACCTCGAGATCGGTGCCCAGGCCGTGCGCGACGCTCTGGTGGGCGCGGGCGCGAGCAACGTGCACTTCGAGCTCTTCGAGGGAGGCCACGGGCGCATCGAGTACCGCTATCCCCGGGCCCTGGCCCATCTGGCCGAGTACCTCTCGCTCTAGCTCCCCTCGGGGCGCCCTGCACCTCCTGCTGGCCCGCGGGCAGCACGAGGCCCCGGGCATGGACCCGGGGCCTCGTGAGCGTCCTGCGGCTGACCGCCTCCGGCCAAAGCCGGCTTTCTTCCGTCGTGGCGGAGCGTCAGCCGGCCCGTGCCCGCGCTGGAGCCGGGGGCTCCACCGCCTCACGGGCTTCGTAGGCGGAAACCGTCGTCCGTTGCCGGCCGTTACCGGCCAGCAAGGCTCCGACCACGGCGCAAAGCAGCCCGCCGGCGACGGCCCCGAACAGGGCCCAGGTGTCGCCCGACGAGATGTGGAACGCCGTGCGCCGAGCTGCCGCCGTCGTGCCCTGGCTGGCCAGCTCCAGTCCCCGGACCGTCAGCGGGATGAGTGCGGCGAACACCGTGAGCCCCCACACCGTGAGCCCGTCGAAGCTGCGCACCGCCAAGGTCCTGATGCCTGCCACCCGTCCGGCCACGGCGCCGCCCACGAGTAGCGAGCCCAACACCGTGGCCAAGAAGAACCATGCCATGTTGCTGGACACGAACGTGACACCGGAGCCGTATGCGATCCCCCACCACAGGGCCATGGCCATGGTGGCCACGGCGATCGTGGTGATGGCACCGGCGAAGCTGGCACCCCACCGCACCAGCCCGAAGTCCCGCCCCCCTGATGCCACCTCCACCGCGGTGGCGGACCGCTCGCCCATCATCGTGCTCGGTCTCACCATTTCACATCGCCTACCTTTTCTCTCTCTTTGTCTCTTCGCTTTCGTTGTCTGTCATTCTCGATGTCGCGTACCTACCCAGCTTCGTGCTGCCGCTACCGCCCGTCGCCGGCAGCGTCGGCCGGCAGGCAGGGCGCGGCATCAGCCCGGCCCACTGAGCGGGCTCTGCGCGCAACGCTCGAGGGCGCGCCGAATCTCGGCGCTGTTGTCGATGTCGACCGTCATGGCGGCGCCCCCGCAACGCAGCTCGGCCTTCGCCGAGGCAGCCTCGCCGGGGGGAACGTCCACAAAGACGCGTTGTCCGCCGTCGGCCCACTCCTTGACGGTCGCCGGCAAGGACTGCTCTGCCGATGCCGACAGTGGGCGTCGAACGCGGACCGGCACCGGCTGCCGCGGCCTCGTCAACGGTGAGGAGGGGATGGCGCCTCGGGGGTCGACCAGGCAGTCGAGCAGCACCGTGCAGCGGTCCAGGCCGGTGGCGAACAGCGCCTCGCCCGACAAGCCGTTGCGCCGCCCGCCGCCTCCCAGTGGCGACGAAGGCCGCCAGCGCCTCCACGAGCTTCGCCTTCCCCCCCAGGCGCTGTGGTCGAGACGTGTCGACAACCTGACGCTCACGACGAATCCGGTCAGGCCGACGAGCATCAGGACGACGAATAGCACTGTTGGCTTCCTCCTCTCCCCGACAGGGCCGGTGCCCCGCGTTGCTCTGGTCGTTGCTCTGGATGTGCGTTGCTTGGGTGCTCGCCAGCGCGCCCCATGGCGAGGCTCTGAACCGGTCAGCCCCGGTGGATGGCGTCACCCACCTTGTCGGCCGCTTGCTTGAGATCGCCCTTGGCTTCCTCGACGCGGCCTTCACGCTCGACGTCGCGGTCGCCCCTCGCCGCCCCGGCGACCCGCTTGGCTCGGCCCTTCAACTCTTCTGCGATGTTCTTTGCTTTGTCTGTTGTGTCCATGCCTGCGCGCTACCCGATGGCGCATCGGCGAAACGCTCGTCCCCCCCCTGCTCGGGCCATTGCAGGGGAACGGCGCCACCTCATGTGAGCGAGTGGTCCGGCATGCCGAAACCCCGACCAGGGAAGGAGAAGCGTCGTGGGGACTACCCCCCGTTGCACCGGCGGGCACCGATGAACGTCGCTGAGCGCCAGGTCAGGCGGCTCGATGCTTTCCAGCAGCGTCACGGCGCCACCGCTTTCGTGTTCGCAGTGCTCAAGAAGTTCGGCGACGACAACGCCGGATCGCTGGTCGACGCTCTCGCCTGGTCTGCGTTCGGTTCGGTCTTCCCGCTGCTCCTGCTGTTGGTCACCGGCCTGGGGATGGTCCTGGGGGGCAATCCGACGCTGCGCAGCGACGTGCTCCACTCGGCGCTGCGCAACTTCCCCATCGTGGGCAACGACCTGGCTCGCAACATCGAGGCCCTACACCGGCACTCGGTGGTGGGGTTGGTCGTGGGGATCGTCGGGTTGGTGTGGGGGTCTCTGGGGCTGGCCCAGAACGGGATCTTCACCATGGAGCAGGTGTGGAACGTGCCGGGGACCGAGCGTCCCAACTACCCGAAGCGTCTGGCCCGCAGCCTGGCCTTCGTGGCCGTGCTGGGCGCAGGCGTCCTGGTCAGCACTTTTCTGGCGGCAGGCGTCCCCTCCATAGGCCTCCCCGACGCCGAGGTGGTCGCCGGCACGACGGCGTCGGCCGTGGTGAACGGCGTGGAGTACCTGTTCGCCCTGCGGGTCCTCACGCCCCGGGTCGTCCGCACCCGCCAGCTCCTCGCCGGGGCCGTAGTGGCCGGGGTGGGGTGGACGGTGTTGCAGGCGGCCGGCGGCCTGGTGGTGAGCCACTACCTGAAGAACGACACCGCCTTGTTCGGGCTCTTCGCCATCGTGCTCGGCCTGATCGCCTGGATCTACCTGGCGGTGAAGCTCACGGTGTACGCCGCCGAGGTCAACGTGGTGCTCGCCCGGCGGTTGTGGCCGCGCGCCATCGTGCAGCCCCCCCTGACCGAGGCCGACAGGCGCGTGATGGCGGCGCAGGCCACCCAGAACCGGCGCCGGCCCGAGCAGCTCGTCAGCGTGGTGTTCGAGGGCACGCCCCGGACCGAGGACGAGTTCCTCGACGACGAGCGGCCGGGCACGGGGACAGGGCCGTGACCCTCACCGACTCCACGTGGCGCTTCACCCCACGCCATTGGCGCAACCGTTGTCCCCGAAGGCGGGGTCCGGCAGCCGGGCGTCTGCGGGTGAGAACCACGACAGCGGCAGGGCCGGCACCTCCCAGGCGTTGGCGGCGCCCCGGGCGACCTCAAAGGCGAGCCGCCACCCAGGGTGCCGGGGCAGCGGCGAGCCGGCCAGGTCCCGGGCGATGTGCCGCCTGACGGTGCCGCCATTGAGTATCTCGGCGTGGAAGGCGGGCAGGACGGTGAGCGGCACGTGGCTGGCCAGAGCCGGGGGCCCCACGGCGGCGCCGGCTAGGGGCACGAACTCGTCGATGTGGACGCCCCGTACCGGGCACAGCATGGAGCTGCGCAGCAGGCCGGCGTCGGTGACGAAGGAGCGGATGAAGGGGCTGTCCACCTTGATGCTCACCGGCGCCCCTTCGGCCCGTGCCAGCGACAGCAGCTGGCGGGCCAACCAGGCGGCGGCCAGCCCGAAGCCCTGGTGGGTGCCGAAGGGGATCGACACCCGGCTCGGCTCCAGCAGCGGGCTGCTCAGCACGACGTGGCTGACGGGGGGATGGGGGTAGCGCGCCAGGTACTCGCGCACGATCACCGTCCCCTCGCTCTCGGCCACCATGTCGACGGTTTTGCCGGTCTCGGCGTGCAGGGCGGCGACCTGCTGGGCCAGCAACCGGGCGCTGCTCCCGATGGATCGGTAGGTGGCCGTGGGCGCGTAGGGCAGCGGTTGCTGGTTGGGTCCCAGGCCCCGGTAGGAGAACCGCTCGGTGTAGTACCGGCTCCCGAAAGGGGCCTGCGTGCGTCCCGAGAAGCGGCTGCCGAAGCCGGCCACCAGGATGAGCGGGGTCCCCGCCGGGGAGCCGGCCGGCGCCTGGCCCATGGCGGGCACCCCCTGGTCCTTCACGGTCTGGATGGCCCCCATCTCCCTCGTGACACCGAAGAGCGAGCCCAGGAAGACGAGCAGGACGAGCCCAGCTCCCACGGGCAGGGGCCTGCGGGGCGCTGCGCTCGTGTCGAGGGTGGCGGCCAGCGCCGTCCACGCCCAGGCGTTGAAGGCGCCCACGGCCGCCGCCACGGGCACCACCACCCACCCCGGTGCGTAGGTGAGCGCCAAGGACCCGATGCTGAGCACCCAGAAGGTGAGGGCCGACAAGGCCATGGCCCTCCACGGCGGTAGTCGTCGCCACCATCCCTTGGTCATGGCACCCTGGGGAAAGACCACGAAGGTGGCGAACAGCGGGATGAACATCCCCACCACGAACCACGACAACGAGGTGAGGCCTGCCGCGAAAGCGAAGGCGGCCCACGGCGAGAGGACGACGACCGACACCGAGGCGGAGATCCATCCCCTCACCATCATCGAGCGCAGGGTGGGCGTCGGCCGTTCGCTGGGCCAGGCCAGGCGGGCGCTCAGGGCGTCGAACGTGCCGCGCAGCAGCACGAGCAGCGCAAGCCCGCCCGCCAGCGCCGTCCAGGAATTGGCGTACACGAGCAACCAGCGAAGGTCGTGGAAGGCCCCGTAGGGAGCGGGGGCGCTGACCTGGGCGGCGAAGGGGAGGGCGTTGACGAAGCCGGCACCGCGCAACGACGAGGTCTCGAGGACCGAGGCGCCCACGCAGAGCACGACCAGCTGCTGGCGTCGTCCCAGGCGTCGTGGGACCGCCAGCCGCCCGAGCAGCCGCCAGGGGTCCCGCTTCGCTACCGGCGCGCCCCCGCTCAGACTGCGACGAGGTCGTTGGCGCTGCGCAGCCGCCGCGCCGCCACCTGCAGTACCCGCATCGCCAGGGGGGGCGAGAGGTCGAGGGACCGCTCGAAGTGGCGGCGATCGAGGACGATCAGCTCCATGTCGGTGGCCGCCTCCACCGTCGCCGTCCGGGGGGAGTCGTCCAGGGCGGCGATCTCGCCGAAGAGGTCTCCGGCGCCGAAGCTGGCCACCAGGCGGGTGCCCACGACGCAGGTGGCAGTGCCGGAGAGGACCACCATGACATCGTGGTCGTAGGCACCCTCGCTCACCAGGCGAGTGCCGGCACCGACCTTCGTGCGCGTTCCCAGCTTGCTGAGCTTGCGCAGCTCGCGGGTAGGGCAGCCGGCGAAGAGCCAGAGCCGGCCCAGGTCCTCCGCCTGTCGGTCACACTGTCGGTCACAACGACGTCGCACGAGTCGCCTCCTCGAGATGGCCGGGAACCCGCAGGGTCGCTTCCTGCGTGCCACGGTAGGGGTCGAAAGTGTCGATCGGGTCACGGGGTGGCGAAGGTACGAGGAATTCCTCGTGAAGATGCCGTGAACGGCGCCAGGCGCCGACGGGCGGTGACCACGGAACTACAGGACATAGCGCAGGACATGCAGGGCATGGAGCTAGGCGTTGTGCTCGAGGAGCCGAACCGTCGCCTGGCGAGCCGGTGGCGCCAGCGGTGCTGCGGCCCCGCCCTCCTCGGTCAGGTGTCGCCGAGCGCTGGACCAGGCGACGAAGGCCGAAACGCACGGAGCCCTCCAACCGCACGTGCAGGCTGCCGTCCACGTCCTCTTGCGACGGCGCACCTCGGTGTGGTGGCGGCTGTGATCCCTGGCGCTCGGCTGACCGGCCATGTCCTCGCCATTCCCCCTGGGACGGCGTTGCACACCTGCCCGCCGATCTCGGCGACCACGTGCCGGCCGGTGTCGAGTCGCCACGGTGCGTCGGCGCTGCTCTGCGCCCCATTCCCCACCGGTCCGCCCCCCGGCCCATACTGGGCACGTGGTTGACGCCGGCCTCCTCGAGGCCATCGATCGCTGGTGGCGGGCGGCCAACTACCTCTCGGTGGGCCAGATCTACCTGCTCGACAATCCGCTCCTGCGCCAGCCGCTGCGCCCGGAGCACATCAAGCCTCGCCTACTCGGGCATTTCGGCACCTCTCCGGGGCTCAACCTCGTCTATGCCCACTTGAACCGCGTCATCGTCGAGCGCGACCTCGACATGATCTACGTCATCGGCCCGGGCCACGGGGGCCCCGCCATCGTGGCCAACACCTACCTCGAAGGCACCTACAGCGAGGTCTATCCCGCCATCGGCCACGACGCCGAGGGGCTGCGCCGGCTGTTCCGCCAGTTCTCGTTCCCGGGCGGCATCCCCAGCCACGTCGCTCCCGAGACGCCCGGGTCCATCCACGAAGGCGGGGAGCTCGGCTATGCCTTGGTGCACGCTTTCGGAGCCGCCTTCGACAACCCGGGGCTGGTGGTTGCCTGTGTGGTGGGCGACGGCGAGGCCGAGACGGGGCCGCTCGCCACCAGCTGGCACTCCAACAAGTTCCTCGACCCCGTCGGCGACGGGACGGTGCTGCCCATCTTGCACCTGAACGGCTACAAGATCGCCAACCCCACCGTGCTGGCCCGCATCGGCGACGACGAGCTGTGCCGGCTGCTCGAGGGCTACGGGTACCACCCGCTCGTGGTGAGCGGTGACGAGCCCATGGCGGTGCACAGGCAGATGGCCGACGCCCTCGACCAGTGCCTCGACGAGATCGCCGCCATCCAGAGCGCCGCCCGGCGGCCGGCGGCCGGAGCCGGGTCTCCTGCCGCCCGGCCCACCTGGCCCATGGTGGTGTTACGGACCCCCAAGGGATGGACCGGTCCCAAGGAGCTGCACGGCCTGCCCGTCGAGGGCAGCTTCCGGTCGCATCAGGTCCCTTTGCCCGACGTGCGCACCGATGGCGAGCAGTTGGCGATGCTCGAGGGCTGGATGCGCAGCTACGGTCCCGAGGAGCTCTTCGACGCTGCCGGCGCCTTCACCGTGGCCGTGCCCGGCTTGGTCCCCGAGGGCGGGCGTCGCATGGGGGCGAACCCTCACGCCAACGGGGGCCTGCTGATGCGCCCGCTCGAGCTGCCGGAGTTCAGCCGTTACGGCGTGGAGGTGGACAAGCCGGCCACCGAGCAGGTGGGGGCCACAGGCGTCCTCGGTACGTGGCTGCGCGACGTGGTGGAGCTCAACCCCGACCGGTTCCGGGTCATGGGCCCTGACGAGACCGCCTCCAACCGGCTCTCGGCGCTCTTCGAGGCCACCGACCGGGTGTGGGAGGCCGAGCTCCGGCCGGGCGACGACCATCTCGCCCGCCAGGGCCGGGTCATGGAAGTGCTGAGCGAGCACATGTGCCAGGGCTGGCTCGAGGGATATCTCCTCACTGGACGCCACGGCCTGTTCAACTGCTACGAGGCCTTCGTCCACATCGTCGACTCCATGGTCAACCAGCACGCCAAGTGGCTCAAGACCACGCGGGCCATACCCTGGCGCCGGCCCATCGCCTCCCTCAACTTCCTGTTGTCCAGCCACGTGTGGCGCCAGGACCACAACGGCTTCTCGCACCAGGACCCGGGGTTCATCGACCACGTGATGAACAAGAAGGCGGAGATCGTGCGCGTGTACCTCCCGCCCGACGCCAACACCCTGCTGTCGGTCATGGACCACTGCCTGCGCAGCCGCAACTACGTCAACGTCGTGGTGGCGGGCAAGCAGCCGGCGCTCACCTACCTGTCCATGGAAGATGCGGTCCTCCACTGCACCAGGGGCCTCGGGATCTTCGAATGGGCCAGCACCCCCGGGGACGGCGTCCCCGACGTGGTGCTCGCCTGCGCCGGGGACATCCCGACCCTCGAGACCCTGGCGGCGGCGTCCATCTTGCGCCAGCGCCTCCCCGAGCTGCGCGTGCGGGTGGTGAACGTGGTGGACCTCATGCGTCTCCAGCCCGACACCGAACATCCCCACGGGCTGCCCGACCGCCAATTCGACACGCTGTTCACCAAGGACCGGCCCGTCGTGTTCGCCTACCACGGCTACCCGTGGCTCGTGCACCGGCTCACCTACAGGCGAACCAACCACGCCAACATCCACGTGCGCGGCTACAAGGAGGAAGGCACCACCACCACGCCCTTCGACATGGTGATGATGAACGACCTGGACCGCTTCCACCTCGTCATGGACGTCGTCGACAGGGTGCCCGGGCTGGAGGAACGCTCCGCCGAGCTGCGTCAGGAGATGGAGGACGCCCGGCTGCGGGCACGCGCCCACACCCGGGAGCACGGTGAGGACGCCCCCGAGGTGTCCGGCTGGACCTGGCCCTGGTAGGCCCTTTGCGGGTACTGGAGCTCAACACCGGATCGTCCTCCACCAAGGTGCGCCTGGTGGAGGACGACGACGCTGTCGGCTGGCAGGCGGACCTCCCCGCCCTCGACCCTGCTGATGCCGACGGCTCCCTGGGGGTCGCCCTGGGCCGGGCCCCGGCGGGCATCGACGCCGTCGGTCATCGCGTCGTGCACGGCGGGACGGCCTTCAGTGGACCGGTGGTGGTGGACCGTGCCGTGGAGTCCGAGTTGCGGCGCCTGTGCGACCTGGCCCCTTTGCACCAGACCCGGGCGCTGGCCGCCATGGACGCCGCCCGCCGGGTGTTGCCCGGGGTGCCGGTGGTGGCGAGCTTCGACACCGCCTTTCACGCCACCATGGCGCCCTCGGCCACCACCTACGCCCTGCCGGCGGCCTGGCGCCGGGGACTGGGCGTCCGCCGCTACGGGTTCCACGGCTTGAGCCATGCCTACGCGGCGCGCCGGGCCGCCCAGCTCCTCGGCATCGAGGCCTGCCGACGGCTGGTCACCTGCCATCTCGGGGCGGGTGCCTCGCTGGCGGCCGTGGCAGAGGGACGCTCGGTGGACACCACCATGGGCTTCACCCCCTCGGAGGGGATCGTGATGGCCACCCGCTCCGGCTCGCTCGACCCCGGCATCGTCACCTGGCTGGTCACCCACGCCGGCCTGGAGGTGCAAGCCGTGGCCGACGCCCTCGAGCACAGCTCGGGGGTGCTGGCTCTCGCCGGCACCACCGACATGGGGGCGCTGGCCCACCGGGCCGAGGAGGGCGACGAGGAGGCCGTACTCGCTCTGGCCGTGTACCTGCGCAGCCTGCGCGCCGCCGTGGCCGCCATGGCCTCGGCTCTGGGCGGCCTCGACACCCTGGTGTTCACCGGCGGCGTGGGTGAGAACGTCCCCTCGGTACGCGCCGGAGTGGCGGAGGGGCTCGGCTTCATGGGTGTGGCGGTGGACCGCAAGGCCAATGCGGCGGCGGTCCCCGACACCGAGATCAGCGCCGCCGGCGCCCTCGTGCACACGCTGGTGCTCGCCGCTCGCGAAGACCTGCAGGTGGCCGCCGAAGTGCGTTCGCTTCTCGGGGCCGGGCCCCCCCGTCACCCTTGACCACCGCGCTGTCGGCGGGCGAGCCCCCAGGGGCGCTCTCAGCCGGGCACGGGCAGTGCCGTCCCCGCCAGCTGCCCGCAGGCGGCGTCGATCTCGACCCCCCGGGTGGCCCGGACGGTGGCGTTCACCCCTGAGCCCCGCAGCGCTCGGGCGAAACGCAGCACGCCCGGGCGTCCCGTGCCGCGTGTGGGGAAACCGGGCGTCGGGTTCAAGGGGATGAGGTTGACATGCGCCCGCAAGGGCAGGGCGTAGCGGGCAAGCTCCTCGACATCGGAGGGCCGGTCGTTGACGCCGTCGATGAGCGCCCATTCGAAGGACAGCCTGCGGTGGGTGGAGCGCAGGTAATGCGCGCAGGCCTCGGCCAGCACCTCCAGGGGGTAACGCCTGTTGACGGGCACCAGCCTGTCGCGCAGCTCGTCGTTGGCGGCGTGGAGGGAGACGGCCAGGTTCACCGGGAGCGTCTCGGCCGCCAGGCGCCTGATGCCGGGGACGATGCCGACGGTGGAGAGGGTCAGGTGGCGGGCCGAGATGCCCATGTCGTCGTGCAGGCGTCGTACCGACTCCCACACGGCGTCGAAATTGGCCAGAGGCTCGCCCATCCCCATGAAGACCACGTTGGTCAGCCGCCGTGGCCGGGCGGCGCGGGCGGCGGCGAGCACCTGCTCCACGATCTCGCCACTGCTCAGATGGCGCACGAAGCCCGCCTGCCCCGTGGCGCAGAACCCGCAGCGCATGGCGCAGCCGGCCTGTGACGACACGCACACCGTGGTGCGCCGTCCGTAGTGCATGAGCACAGTCTCGATGTTGGTTCCGTCGGGCAACGACCACAGCCACTTCGTGGTGGCGCCGTCGTCGCTCGCCCGTCGCGCCGTCGCCGTGAGGGCCGGCGGCAGTGCCTCCGCCAGTCCCCGGCGCAGGGCCTGGGGCAGCTCGGTCATCTCCTCGGGCAGGCGCAGCTGTCGGTAGAGGCCGTCCCAGACCTGCGACACCCGGTAGGGGGGCTGGCCCGAGAGCACCTCCTCCAGGGCCGAACGGTCGATCTCGTAGAGCCCGGGCACATCGCCAGGGTAGGGCCAGGGCCCACGTCCGGTGGTCAGGCCCGCTGCCCTGGGCGGTCGGGCACCGGTCGGCTGTGCCAATTGCTCAAGTCCTCTGCGGGGGGCTGCCGATGACTCAAGTAGAACCCACCGTGCGCATTACCGGGGGTCAGAGGGGAGGGCCGACGGGGCGTCGACCTTCCCCTCCTTGCTGTCCGGGCCCTTCGTCGGCCTTCGGGCCCTGCCCCCGGCCAGCGGCGCTAGCCTCGGAGCCGTGACCCGGACCCAGGACTTCACCGCCTGGCGCCAGCACCTGCTCGACACCTATGTGCGGCCCGGAGCTCCGAGCGCGGGGGGCGGCGTGCACCACATGGCGATGATCTGCAGCGACGTGGAACGGACGATCGCCTTCTACCAAGACGTGCTCGGCTTCCCGCTCGTCGAGGTCATCGAGAACCGCGACTATCCGGGTTCGACCCATTTCTTCTTGGACATCGGACACGACAACCTGCTCGCCTTCTTCGACTTCCCCGGGCTTGCACTGGACCGGGCGTCCGAGGCGCACGGCGGGTTGCAACACGTGGCAATCTCCGTGGACCAGGCCCATCTCGACGCCGTGCGTGGTCGTCTCGACGAGGCTGGCGTCGCCTACCTCGGCCCCGACCGGGGGTTGCACGACTCGCTCTACGTGAAGGACCCCGACGGGATCCAGGTGGAGCTCCTGGCCCAGCCCCTGCGGCGCATGGAGGGCGCCTCGCTTCGCTGACCACCCGACGTCGCTCCCGGCGTTGCGCATCTCGGCCGGGCACGATGTTGGATCGTTGTGGGGCCGTGGAGTCGGCAGTGGCCGATGCGGCGTTTACGCTTGGCACGTCCCAGCGGGGCGGAGGGAAGGTCGAGGTGAGTTCCGAGACGACGCCGGCCACAGTGGCGACGCCGAGCGACAGTGGCGAGCTCGGTGCGCCCTATGAGTCGCGCGAGCTCGACCAGATGTTCCTGCTCCACTCCGCCGCCCTTCAGAGCGGGGAGGCAGTGGCCCGCTGGTGGTTCCGCTGGCGTGCGGACGTCCAGGACGCCAGCAGCGAGACGAAGCTGCACGAGGTGCTGCGCGACTCGCTGCACGGCATAGCCCGAGCCCTGTCGGCCGATGCCGTCGCCATCCTGTTGGCCGACAGGGAAGGAAACCTGGTGGTGCGGGCCGCCCTCGGCCTGCAATCCGAGCTTTTCCGCGAGGTGCACATCGCCGTGGGAGCCGGCATGGCCGGCCGCGTGGTCGCCGAGCGCCGGCCCTACGTGGTGAAGGACCTGTCGACCATCGAGGTCGCCTCGGAGACATTGCGCGACAGCGGGGTGCAGTCGCTCGTCGCCGTTCCCATCTTCGGTGGCGATCGCGTGGTGGGGGTGTTGCACGCCGACAGCTACCGGCTCGGCTACTTCGACGAGCGCCATGCCGCTCTGCTCTCGGTGGTGGCCGATCGCCTGGGCGCCGCCATCGAGCAGGTCCGGCTCTTCGAAGCCGAGCGAGAAGCCCGGGCCCAAGCCGAGCTTCTGGCCGGCCGTCTGGCCCGTCTCCAGCGGGTGACAGCCGTGCTGTCGCGCGAGCTCGACGTGGACGAGATCGCCCAGGTGGTGCTGAGCGAGCTTTCCCAGGACATCGCTGCAGAGGGCTCGACCCAGCTCATCTGGGTGGTGGAGGGCGACCGCCTGCGCCTGGTCGCCCCTGGCGGCGCTCGTCCCGAGACCCGCCTGTTCGCCGACATGGCCCTCGACGAGCGCCTCCCCGGGCCGGCGGTGGTGAAGAGCGGCGAGCCCCTGTGGTTCGGCTCGCGTCGGGAGCTCGAGGAGTTCGGAGAATTGCGCAAGGCCCAGCTCACCGGCGAAGCGCTGGCCGTGCTGCCTCTCGTGGTGGAGGACAGGGCCATCGGCGTGCTGGCGGTCTCCTATCCCCGGCCCCGGGCCTTCGCCGACGGCGAGAAGCTGTACCTGTCGGTGGCCGCCCGCCAGGTGGCCGAGGCCCTGCACCGCGCCGCACTGCGCCACAGCAGGGTGCGGGACAACCTCGCCAACGCCCTGCTCTCCGACGTGTCGGCCGCTCTGGGCGCCTCCCTCGACCTGCCCACCAGCTTGCGCGGTGCCCTGGGCGAGATCGTCCCCCGCCTGGCCGACCTGGCCGTGGTGCACCTGCTCGACGATCTCGGGGTGCCCCGACGCGTCGCCCTCGTCCATCGTGACCCCGAGAGCGAGGCGGTGCTCGTCCAGGCACCCGAGGAGCCCGGGCTCGAGGCCCACCCCCTGCTGGTCGCCCTGGCCACCGGCCAGGGCCGCCCCATCCTGCTTCCCCAGAGCAATGAGCTCGTCGACGAGGTGGCCATCAACGAGACCCATGCCAGGCGCCTGGCCCAGCTGCAGATCACCTCGGCCGTCGCCGCCCCGCTGTGGGCCCGTGGCGAGCAGCTGGGCGTCCTCGCCCTCATGCGCCTGGGCGTCTCGCCCCCCTACCAGAGGGAGGACCTCGAGCTGGCCGCCGAGATCGGGGCCCGGGCCTCGAACGCCATCGACAACGCCTTGCAGCACGAGCGCCGGGTGGCCGTGGCGCGGGCGCTTCAGGCCAGCCTGCTGCCTCCGGCGCTGGCCGAGGTGCCCGGCGCCGAGGTGTCAGCCTTCTTCCATCCCGCCAGCGCCGGGATCGACGTGGGGGGCGACTTCTACGACTTGTTCCCGGTGGACGGCAAGCGGTGGGTGCTCATGATCGGCGACGTGTCGGGCAGTGGGCCCGCCGCCGCCGCCCTCACCGCCCAGGTCCGCCACGGCGCCCGGGTGGCGGCCCGGGCCGGGCTGGAACCCGCTGCCGTGGTGGCCGCCGTCAACACGACCCTGGACGAGACGACCGGCTCCGAGTGGTTCTGCACCATGGTGTACGCCGAGCTCACCCCGCACGACGACGGCATCGACCTCCAGGTGATCTGCGCCGGGCACGTGCCACCTCTGGTCGTGGCCGGCGGCCACGTGGAGGAGCTCGACGGGCAGGCGCCCTTGCTCGGGGTCATGCCCGGCGCCCGGTTCCCACCCCGGCGCCTGCGGCTGGCCCCGGGGCACGCCCTGGTCATGGTCACCGACGGGGCCACCGAGGCCCGCTCCACGGACCGGATGAGCGCTGATCCCTTCTTCGGCGAAGAGCGCCTGTGCCGAGCGGTGGCCGACGCCGCCGGGCGACATGCCCACGGGCTCGTGCAGGCAGTGGCCGATGCCGTGTTCGCCTATTCCGGCCGCCAGTTGGACGACGACCTGGCCGTCGTGGCCCTGCGGGCCGTGCCGGCGCCGTCTGTTCAGAACCGCGCCCAGTAGTCCCCGGCCAGCATCTGCTCGAGCGAGTGCCGGTGCATGATCATGTCGTCGGGGTCCTCGGGCATGGCGATCTCGCCGAAGAGGACTTGACGTCGTGCCACCCGGCTCATGACCACGGCGTGGCGCAGGGCGGCGTACAAGCAGTAGAAGTCGAGGTGTCGCGGGCTGCGGCCGGCGGCCTTCTCGTAGCTCTCGGCCACGTCGTCCCTGCGCATGAAACCGGGCATGCCCTCCAGGCCCGCCTCCAGGGTGATGTCGTCCAAGAACCGGTGCAGATAGATCATCCAGCCCAGATCGACTTCGGGCGGACCGGTGGCGGCCATCTCCCAGTCGAGCACGGCCACCGGTTCGAAGTCGCTGAACATCATGTTCCCGATGCGGGCGTCCCCCCAGCTCAAGGTGGCCGGTGCCTCCTCGTCGGGCCAGTGATCGTCCAGCCAGGTGAAGCCCCGTTCGATGAGCGGCGAGCGTGCCCCGTCGGAGACGACCCATTCGTAGTAGGCGGCCGTGTCCGCCACGTGACGGCGCAGGGCGCTGTCACCTGGTCGGTCGAGCTCCAAAAAGGCCAAGTCGGTCGGCGAGACGTTGGCGCCGTGGATGGCGGCCAGGGTGCGGACGGCGCTGTCCTGCAGGCGGCGCTGGTCCGCTGCTGACGCCTCGGACAGCCAGGAGCCGAAGGGATAGGGCATCACGTCGGGTGGCACGAGCCCGTCCACCCGCTCCATCACGAAGAACGGCGAGCCCACGGCAGCGGCGTCGGGCTCGTACCACAAGGTGGCGGGGACAGGTGCGCTGGAGCGCTCGCCCACGAGCGCCATGACACGGAATTGCCTGCCCAGGTCGTAGACGGGGAAGACGGGCGCAGCGGCGGGATCCGGGCTCAAGCGAGCGGCGCAGCGGCGGCGGCGCGCACCGTGGCCGTCGTGCCAGGTGAGCTCGAACAACACGGTCTCGCTCGACATGCCGTTGGACTCGGGCACCTCGAGCTGGCCCAACGTCGCCCCGGGCACCTGACGCGACAACCAGGCCGCCAGGCGGCGCCCCAGCTCCACCCGGTCGCGCGTGGAGGTGCGGGGGCGCGCCGTGTCGGTCACGGCTCGTGGCGGCTCACGGCGCCACCGACGACCAGTCGGTGAACCCCGAAGGCAGGTGGCGACCAAAGGTGCCGTGCTCGAACATTCCCCATCCCTCGGCGCCGCCGACGCGGGCGTGGGCCACGTGGTCCACCACCCCAAGGGGGACTCGGGCGGCCACCGCCGGGTCCTCGAGGTCCACCGACAGTGCCTCGACCCAGTCCCGGCCCCGCCACTGCCCGTGACCCCAGTCGGGGTCGCCGGGGTACCCGGGCCCGGCGTTGAGGGCCACGTAGCCGCGGGTGTCGACCTCGAGCGTCGTCTCGCGTCCCCGGCGTCCGATGTGGATGGTCGCCCCTTCGGGATGGCGCGTCCCGCGCCGGTAGCGCACCTCGAACTCGGGCCACCCCAGCTGCTCGACACGCGTCCGGCCCCCCGCCCCCCACACGCGCACCGCCTCCGACAACGTGCGGTGGCCGTCCCCGTCCTCCTGGGCGATGACCACCACGGCGCAGTCGTCGAAGCGCAACGGCACGTAGCTCCACCACAACCCGAAGTCGGGGTCGGGCTCCGAGGCGCCCCGGCCGGGCGGCTCGGGCTCCCCCAGGGGCCGGATGCCCCAGGAACGGTCGCGGGTGCCCACCCAGCGGCGCTCGTCGAGCTCCAGGCGCTCGCCGTCGACGACCAGGTGTCCCGTCCAGGTGCCCACCTGGGCGATGCGCCGGGCATCGAGGATGACGCGCCCGCCCTGGCGTATGACGTGGCCCTGCTCTTCAACGGCGGGGAAGGAGCCGGTGAAGGTCATGTCGAGGCCGATGCCGTGCTCCTCGGCGTCGCAGACCACCCGCACCCGCTCCAGGGGCTCGAGAACCTCGATGCGGTAGCCGCCCACCTGCTGCACCATGCGGTCGTCGCCCAGGGCGTCGGAGAAGCGCACGGTGCGCTGGTTCCTGCCCCGGCGGACGGTGGCGTAGGCGTCTATCACGCCCAGGTTGGGGTAGACGCCCAGGCCGGTGACGGCGAAGACCTCGCCCGTGCGGTCATGGGCGTTCAGATAGCAGCGGTCATAAGCGTTGCGGTCGCTCGTCGCCATGTGCCGCATCGACAGCGGCACCTGGTGCACCGGGTACTCGTCGAGGGGGACGGGCCCTGCCACGCGCTCGGCCACCTCAGCCTCCGGCCACCAGGCCCCGGCCCGTCACGAGCGGCAGGTCGAGAGCGTTGAGGACCCCCGGGGGGGCGGCCACCACGGCGGGGACGGCGTTGACCAGGCGCATGGCCGTGGCCTTGAGGCCGGCGGTGTTGTGGTCCCCGTCGCTGCCGAGCAGCTGCAGGTCGAGGGTGTAGTCGGGCTCACCGCGCACGATGACGCGGTAGCAGCCTCGGCCGGCGGGCTGGGGCCAGTGGGGGGCCAGGTCGTCACGGAGCCGAGTCACGTGCTCGAGGACGACCACCGCCCTGCCATGGCGCAAAGCCCGCACCTCGAACCTGAGGGCGGCCACCGTTCCCGCCTCGATGGTGCCCGAGGCCACCTCGAAGGCCTCGGCGCTCACCACCCGCTCGGAGAATTCCTCGACCTCGTCCACCTCGAGGTCCAAGCCGGCCGCCAGCTGCCGCACCACGCTGCCCCAGGCCATGGTGAGCACGCCGGGTTGCAGCAGCATGGGCACCTCCGACGGCGGCCTACCGAAACCCATGATGTCGAAGAGGACCATGGGCTGGTCGTAGGTGGCGTAGTTGAGGACCTCCATGCACCGCAGCTCGTCGATGCGCTCGGAGATCCCCGACAGGGCAAGGGGGAGCACGTCGTTGGCGAAGCCCGGGTCGATGCCGTTCACCCACAGCGAGACGTCGTTGGCCTCAGCGGCATGGCGCAGCGGCGCCACCATCTCGTCGGGGACGACGCCCCGCGGGTACTGCAGGAACACCGGGCCGCTCGAGACCACGTTGGCGCCCGCCTCGAGCAACATGGTCAGGTCGTCGATGGCCTCGGCGAGGCGGTGATCCGCCATGGCCGTGTGCACGACGCAGTCGGGAGCCAGGTCCCTCACCTCGGCGCGGTCGCCGGTGGCCCTCACCCCGAGCTGGCGGCTCAGACCGGCCAGGTCCCCGGCGTCGCGGCCCACCTTGTCCGGGTTGGAGACCCACACGCCCACCAGCTCCAGGTCGGGCCGGGCGTCGATGCCGTCCAGGGCGTGGCGCCCCACGTTCCCCGTCCCCCACAGCACCACCCGCAAGCGGTCGCTCACAGGTCGGGCATCCCCATGTCCAGGTTGGGCCGGTCCAGGCCGCCGTCCACCTCGAGCACCTTGCCC
>JBJKRZ010000171.1:0-5584 GCA_046704365.1 Acidimicrobiales bacterium
GGGGAGATCAGGGCGGGCACGGCGGCGGCACAGCGCATCGTCGTCCACGGCAGCGCCAAGGGCGTGGACCGCATCCGCTTCACCCAGTACGCCTTCGTCGCCACGGAAGTCGAGCCCGACTGGAACCTGCAGCCCACCGGGTGGCGCGTCCGCATCCACGGCGACGCACCCTTCGACCTGAGCATGCCCTTCCCGGTTCCCCTCGAGGAGCTGGGCTCCTACGTGCCGGCCTTCAACGCCAACGGCGCCGTGAACGCCATCCCCTACGTGTGCGCGGCGGCGCCGGGGCTGCTCACCACCGAGGACCTCCCCCACGTCCTGGGACGAGGACCCAGGGTTCCGGCCCTGCCGAAGCGGCCCTGAGGCTCGCTCAGTCGGGGAGCTCGAGGAACCGCCGGGCGATGCGCACCAGATGCCTCCGCAGCGTCTCGTCGTCCTGGTCGGCCACCAGCGGGTGCACGACGGCGCCGCTGATGGCGGCGCTCAGCATGGCCGTGGCCACCTTGGACTCCGAGCCGGAGCCGGCGCCCGTGACCAACCGGTCGAGGCGGCCCAGCACCCGGAGCAACCGCTTGTCCCTGGCGTAGAGGCGGCCGATGACCGGGTCGCTAAGAAGCGGGCTCACCTCCCGGCGTCGCGCCACCGCCAGGTCGACCACGGCGACGATCACAGCGTCGCGCCGCGCCCCGGTGCCTGTCTTTGTCTCGGCCTCGTCCAGGGCCGCCTCCAGGCGGTCCAGCTCCGCCTCGGCCACGGCCCGGACGATCTCGGCCTTGGTGTTGTACTGGTGGTAGACGGCCGCCTTCGTGACCCCGATCTCCTCGGCGATCATCTGGAGCGAGGTGCCTCCCACGCCGTGCTCGGCGAAGAGCTTGAGGGCGGCGTCGACGATGCGGGCCTGCGCCGGGGTCGTCCCCGCCGGTACCTGGCGCCGTAGGGAGAGCACCCGGCCGGCGGTCACCTCGCCATGGTAGCCCCGACGTTGCCGGGCTCCTAGCCGATCGGCTAGCTTGCGGCCGGACGGCAAGCTCGGTGGGTGGGCCCGCCACGGCAAGGGGGACGGAGATGTCCGACGAGGAGCTCGACGCCAACCTGCAGGAGTTCCTCGGCGTGCGGGAGGTGGGAGCCGACTACGAGGAGCACCTACAGGCCACCCCGCTCGACATCCCCGTCGACCTGCACAACTTCGAGAAGTTCCCCGTCGTCGACCCGCCCGGGACCCACAGGCCGACAGGGCCGGACTGGCGGGGGCAGATCGACGTGGCGCAGAGCCTGGAGCTGCCCGACTACAGCGGGTCGTTCAAGGCGGACCTGCGGTTCTCGGACTTCTCCAACGAGGCGCTCGTGAACATGATCGTCATGAGCGACGAGTACTACCGGGTGTGCGTCGAGGCGTGGGCCGCGGAGGTCGCCAAGCGCTTCGGCCCCGACCTCATGGCAGAGATCCAGGCGGAGGCCTGGAGGACCATCATGGTGCCCCAGCTCGCCCACATGCTCGAGGAGTGGATGGAGATCCCCTCGGACCGAGCCGAAGCGCTCGTGGCGGAGGTGGCGGAGGAGGTCTCGGCTCAGGAGTCCTCCGGTGGCGTGGTCACCGTCAACCCGTTCCTCGGCGAGTCGCCCTCGGCGGAGGCTCCCAAGGAGCGGCTCGTGAAGTGGGCCCTGGGCAGCCACGAGTACCTGCTCACCGCCATCGAAGGATGGGCGGCGATCATCGTGATGCGCTACGGGCTCGACGAGATGTTCGCCATCCAGTGGGACCTGTGGAGCGACAAGGTCCTGCCCGCCGTACGCGCCCTGAAGGCACGGTGGATGAAGGTGGGTGACGGCACGGTGGAAGCCTTCATGAAGGACATCCAGATCGACGCCTCGTCGTTCCCGGGCAAGGCCTTCGAGCTGACCTTCGACATGCCGGAGCCCGATGTCGGCATCATGACCTTCAACAAGTGCATCCAGGTCGACCAGTGGGAGGCCCTGGGCCGTCCCGACAACGCCGAGTAGTCTGCTCCCGTCACCTGCCCTGCCTCGATCATCGAGACGGCCAAGATGTACAACCCCAACATGAAGGTGGAGATCCTGGCCATCCCTCCACGGGCCGGCAAAGAGTACGTGTGCTGCCGGTGGCGACTCAGTATGCGCAGCCCCGAGGATCCCGAGTACGTCCCCGTCGAGCTCAGCAGCAGGAAGGTGGCCAACGGGGATCAGGTGACCCCCGGAGCCTGAGGGCACCGGGGCGCGCCGGCCCGGTCACCCCGGCGAGGCGATGCCGTGGAGGATGAGGTCCCAAAGCTCCTCGGCGGCCTGGGCGTCGTCGGCTCGGGACGACGCGCCGGCGATCGTCGACGAGAAGGCGTTGAACATGATGACTTCGAGCATCATGCCCGTGGCCCGGCCCGGCAGCCCCGCCCTCACCACACCCGCCTCCAGGGCCTCGTCGAGCAGCTCCCGGAACATGGCCACCAGGGGGGCGAAAGCGCGAGCCGCCTCCTTGGGCCGGTCGGTGAGGAGCTGCTGGGCGAAGTCGGTGACGATGGGGGGCGCCCCTTTGCGCGCCTGGGCGCCCCCGCCGGCGGGGCGGCTGCACACCTGGTAGTACTCGACCACGAAGCGGTGCAGGCGCTCGAGCGGCGCCTTCTCCTCTGCCACCTTGTGGCTGAGATAGTCGGCGGTGCGCACCACGGACTCCTCGAAGAGGGCGAGCAGCAGCTCGTGCTTGCCGTCGAAGTGCTGGTAGAAGCTGCGCAGCGACTGCCCCGAACGCTCGACGACCTCCTGCACGGTGAAGTCCCGGCGGTCACCGGAGTTGATGAGCTCTGTGGCGGCGGCCATGAAGCGCTGCACCCGCTTCTCAGCCCGGCTCCGGGCCGAGTCGAGCGAGCGAGCCACGGCCAGCTCACGCCAGCTAACAGCGTCGTCACCTGCTGCTTCGTCGGCGGGCTTGGCGCTGTTCATGTCGGGCAGCGTACCGCAGGCACCTAGACGGCCGGCTCGACCACGACGTCCATGGCGGCCGCCCCGCTGTCGGGGACCCGGGCCTGGCGCCACACCTCGACAGGGAACGACGCGTTCACGAGCGAGTAGCTCAGCCACAACAGGCGCGTAGCGTCCTCGGGAAGCGACTTCAGGTCCATGGCGTCCAGATAGGCGAGGACCTCCTCCAAGCGGGGGAAGGCGGCGTCGTAGAAAGCCTGCAACTCGTCCATGGTCGACGACAGGCGCTTGGCGTAGCGCTCCGCCTCGGTGCGCAGCGCCCAGTCGGCGAAGGGCTCGAGATCGGCGAACGGTGCGGGAAAGCTGGCCACGGCACGCTCCTCGGTCACGACACGGCCGGCGCGGCCACCGGCGTGTATGCGGTGTTGGGGTCCCGCTCGTAGGCGGCGACGTAGTCGCCGGCCGTCTTGTGCAGGTGCCGCAACAGGATCTCCTGGTCGTTGAGGGGGAAGGTCGTCACCGCTCGCGACTCCAGCATCATCTGGGTGGCCTCGAGGGTGTTGCCGTCCTGCAGGGCGTACTCCTTGAAGGTCACGGCGGCCAGCTCCTGGCGCAAGCGCTCGGTGGCGTTGGCGGGCGGGACGAAGTAGAGGGTGCCTTCGAAGATGTGGGTGTTGTAGGACGTCGGCCAGTAGTGGTAGGTGAGGTACCACCCCGGTGCCCACACGAGCAGCATGAAGTTGGGGAAGAACACGAACGAGTCGATCCCCCACGCCGGGCTGCCCGCCGGGTTGAGCCCGGGAGGAAGCGGATCGAGCCCCTCGATGCCGGGGCGGTCCCAGGGGCCGAAGAGCCCGCTGCGCAGCTTGCGCTCCATGGGCTTCACCATGTCGAGATCCTTGGGTGGGGCCATGCCGCCCCAGGACGACACCATGCCGTGGGGCCCCTCCACCTTGTAGGCGAGCGCCTCGTAGCCGATTCCCTGGAGCTTGCGCGACTCGTCTGCCACCGCCTGCCTCGCGTGGAGGACGGGGGCGTGGTAGAACTCGGCGAAGGCGTCGATGAACAGCTTCCAGTTCGACCCCACGTGCGCCCGGTACTTGTAGACCTGGGTCATCTTGTCGAAGGGGTAGCCGGCGATCCCGGCGCCGAGGTCCCCCAGGTACTCGGCCACCGACAACCGGTTCTCGGGGTCCACGTTGACCCACACGAAGCCCTCCCACACCTCGCACTGGACGGGGACGAGCCCGTAGTCGGCCTTGTCGAGGTCGAAGAACTCCGGCTCCTGCTGCACGAAAGTGCAGGCGCCCTGCAGGTCGTAACGCCACCCGTGGTACTTGCAGGTGAACTGCCGGCACACCCCGGCGGTCTCCTCACGCGGGAAGTCGTTCCACACGAGCTTGTTGCCGCGGTGGCGGCAGATGTTGTGGAAGGCGCGCACCTCCCCGTCGGTACCCCTGACCACGACCACCGAGGTGCCCGCCGCCGCCAGCTCACGGGTGAAGTAGCTGCCGGGGCGCGCCAGCTGCTCCACCCGGCCCACGTTCAGCCACGTCCGGGCGAAGATGGCCCGGCGTTCGAGCTCGTAGTGCTCGGGGGTGATGGAGTCCTCGTAGGAGACAGGGTGCGTGCCCAGTTCCGGATAGTGCTCGGTCCAGCTGCCTTCGGCCGGCTTGGCGAAATGTGCCATGTCAGTGCCTTTCCTCTAACCGTGTCGGGGGGCGAGCAGGCGGTCGAGGTTGGCCCGCAGCTCCGCTGAGCTGAAGGACCGGTCCTCGGCGGCCAGGGCGAAGTCGAGCGTGGCCAGCACGGCCCGCTCCAGGTGGATGTTGAGGACGCGCTTGGTGTCCTCCACGGCGCCCCGGGGCAGGGCGGCGATCTTGGCAGCGCAGGCCAGCGCCTGGGCGAGCACCTCGTCGTCGGGGCACACGTGGTTGACGAGGCCGATCTCGGCCGCCCGGCGCGCCGGGATGCGCTCGCCGGTCAGCGCGTACTCCTTGGCCAGCTGCAGGCTGGTGAGCAGGGGCCAGGTGACCGGGCCGCCGTCGGCGGCCACCAGCCCCACCATGACGTGGGGATCGGCGAGGTGGGCGCTCTCGGCCATGTAGACGATGTCCGACAGCGCCACCAGGCTGCAGCCGAGCCCCACGGCGGGCCCGTTGACGGCGGCGACCACCGGCACCCGGCAGGCCACCATGCCGGTCACGATCTGTCTGCCGTGGGCGAGGGTCTCGGCCCGCAGCACCGGGTCGCGAGCCAGGTCGTCCAGGTATGCGAAGTCGCCGCCGGCCGAGAAGGCGCGCCCGTTGCCGGTGAGCACCACGGCCCGGGCCTCGTCGTCGGCGTCGAGCTGGGGGAAGAGCCGGGCCAGCCCGGCGTGCAGTTCGTGGTTGGTGGCATTCAGCTGCTCGGGCCGGTCCAGGCGCACGAGGCGGACCGGGCCCTGCGCCTCCACCTCGATGTGCGGTCCCACGTCGTAGCCGCTCATGACACCGGGAGCCCCAGGATCCGCCGCGCCACCACCGTGCGCTGGATCTGCGAGGTGCCGCCCATGACGCTCTGCGCCCGGCTGTAGAGGTACACCTTCAGCCACGTGTCGTCGTCCGAGCCGGTGCCGGTGCCGCCCACGGCCAGCGCGGCGTGGCCCACGGCC
>JBJKRZ010000172.1:0-6381 GCA_046704365.1 Acidimicrobiales bacterium
GGGTGGCGGCGCGCCGGCCTCCGTCACGCCGGCGCCGGCGGTGGTGAGGACCCGGCTCGCCCCCGGGAGCAAGGGCAGCCGGTGCTCGGCGACCACCACGGTGTGGCCCAGCTCCGCCAGCTCCGCCAGCGTGGACACCAGAGCCAGGGCCCCCTGGCGGTCCAGCTGCGACATGGGCTCGTCCATGACCACCAGCCTCTGTCCCGCCGCCAGGGCGGCGGCCAAGGCCACGCGCTGGCGCTCGCCCCCCGACAGGGTGCGGATGCGCCGCTTCGCCAGGGCGGCGATACCCACCCGTTCCATCGACTCGGCCACCTGCCGGCGCACCACCGCCGGCGCCAGTCCCAGGTTCTCGGGCCCGAAGGCCACCTCGCGTTCCACCGTGGCGCGCACGAAGCCGGCCTCGGGCTCCTGGAAGACGAAGCCGACCTGGCGCGCCAAGGTCCGGGTGGGCGAGGCGAGCACGTCCATACCGCACACCGTCGCCCTGCCGCGGCAGCGTCCTCCGTGGAAGTGCGGCACGAGCCCGTTGAGCACGCGCAGTAGCGTCGACTTGCCCGACCCGGAGTCCCCCGACACAACGGTGAGCCCCGGCCCCAGCTCGAGATCGACCCCGCACAGCACGGGAGCGGGGCGCTCGAGCTCGGACCACGCCGGATAGGCGTAGCTCAGGCGCTCGAGGACGACGGTGGGAGACGGTCGCTCAGGGGGCGGCATCGGGAAGGACGAATCCGGCGAGGCCGATCACGACGGCGGCCGCCAGGGCCAGGGGAGCCACGTCGGGCACCGAGGGGGTCGGGTAGGGGTACCAGGCGCCGCCGTCGCCGTGCAGGCGGGCGACCACCAGGACCACGAGCGCCAACAGCGAGGCGCCCACCATGGCGGTCCCCCGCCTGCTTGGCGAGCCGCTCACGGCGCTGGTACGCCGACCCGAGCCGAAGGCCCGCGCCTCCATCGACTCGGCCAGCTGCACCGAGCGGTCGATGGCGCCGAGCACCACGGGCACGGCGAGATCGACCAGGGCGCGTGGCCCCGTGGGCCGCCACCCACGCAGGCGCTGGGCTTCGCGGACGGCCACGAAGCTGGCCGCCGTGGCGGGCACGAGGTTGAGCGCCGACCCCAGCGCAGCAGCGGTGTGGCTCAACACCCGAGGCAGGGCGTCCACCAAGTCCGCCGGCTCCACCACCACCGACAGGGCGGCGACGACCGACACCGCCGCCACCAGGCTCAGGGCGATGGACGCTCCCTCGGCGAACCCTTCGGCGCTGAGCACCCCACCCGCCAGCGGGACCCACGCCGGCACGTCCACGATCACCGTGGCCCCTGTGTGCGACAGCAGGCCGTTGACGGCCACGGTGGCGACGAAGACCACCGTCAAGCCCAGAGCCAACGGGCGCAGCCGCCGCTCTCCGGTCCGGCGGCGCGCCAGCAGCGACCAGGCTCCGGCCAGGACGACGAGGTGGATAGCCGGGTCGCTCGTCGACAGCGTGACGGTGAGGCCCGAGAGCACCCAGGCACCGACCGCTGCCGGCCGGGTCACGCCGGTGCTGGAGCCGGAGGCGGCGCCGCCGTGCCGCTCTGCGGGTCGTAGCGCAACCCGAGCGAGTCACCCGGGTGCATCGTGACGTCGCTCACCCCGACCTGGGCCTGTTGCCAGGCAGCGCCGCCCTGGGAGGTGAACAGAGCCCAGTAGGGCCCGCTCGACGAGAGGCAGCTGCTGTAGTGGGAGGGCACGTCGTCGGCCTGGCAGATGGCCAGGCCGAAGCTGAACTTCTGGGTGCCGATCTGGATGTGGCTGTGGTCGAGCAAGGAGACGGCCGAGATGGTGGGCGTCGAGAATCCCACGCAGCTCGAGACGATCTTGGCCGACGACGCCTCGACCACCACCCGGGCGTGATGGGTGCCGCGCACGCCGGCGCACGACGCCGTTGCCGACGACGTCGTCGACGCCGGCGGCGGGCTGCTCGAACAGGCGGCCAAGGTGGCCGAGAGCCCAAGGACGCCGACAAAGCCTCCCAGGGCGCGCGCCGAACAGACCAGGAATGGGGAATGCCTGCGGGTCATCTTCGCTCTCCTCCGGGGTGCTCTCGCCCCGTGGTCGGGAGGGCAGCGGCCAGTATCCTGGCTCTCGGATCGTCACTTCCCTCGACCTTCCAACCCCTTTGGGCCGTGGTCGTCGGCGAGGGTCGCTCCCCGATCACAGTGGCGGCACCGCTCCGGATTCACACCGGCTTCCTGGTTCCGCTGCCCTGTTGTCTGGCGTGAAGATAGCCCACGGAGATCCTCCCGGCCCAGTGGCACGGCCCATTCGGTCGCCGGGGATCGCCTGGCCCTCGAGGCCGGCCGCCGCCGCTTTCGGGCTGGGCAGGTGGACGGCGGGTTAACCGAGCCGACATCGACCCGAAGCCCGGCGGTAACCGGTGCCTCCTACCGTGGAGCTGGGGAGGTAGCCAAGGAGGAAAGCATGGCAACGGTGAAGTCGGCGCTCCGCACCTTCGGGATCTCCCTGACCGTGACGAGATGGGCCCTGCAGCGACATCCCCGCCGGACCTGACCGCCCCGGGGGCCAGGCTCCAAGCTGCTCCACGCAACTGCTCCTCCGCCTGAGGGCGACAGAAGAAGAGGCCGGCACCGGCGACCCCCTGCCGGGACCGGCCTCTTCTGCGTGTGCGCGACGCCCGTGGCGGCGTTCAGCCTTTCGCCATGGCGCCGACCTGCAGGTGGCCGACGTAGGCCACGTTGGCCTCCGGGTCGCCCGACTGTCCGACACAGGCCGGATCCCCGCTGGTGGCCGAGCACGAGCCGTAGAACGAGGCCCACGGCGTGCCGTCGGGCCCGATGTCCACTCCCACGAAGTCGTCGCGTGCCTGGGGCGGGGTGCCGGCGTAGACGGGCGTGGCGGGGTCGTCGAGGGTGGTGCCGTAGAAGGTGGCTTTATGTCGAAGGGCGTCGAAGGTGACGCTCAGGAACCCGTCATATCCCGTACCCGAGGCGGTGTCGGCCAGGTACGACACGGCCACTTCCCCCGAGCCTGCTTCGGCCATGTACCACTGCAGGATCCCCGAGGCGCCCGGCACGGTCATGTCCTGGGGACCCTGCCAGGTTTCTCCCCCCGTGACGCTCGTCCACAAGTCGAGGGCGTCGCCGCGTTGGGCCACCAGGTAGAGGTGCCCGTCGCCGTCGACGCGTAGCTCCCCGTCGGCGGGGACCGTCCTCGGCGTGCCGTCGCTGTTCATGACGAGCGGCCAGGTGGTCCCCTCGTCGGTGCTGCGGGCCAGGTAGGTGGTGCTCCCGCACGAGACGAGCACGTACAACGAGCCGTCGGGGGCGCCCTGTGGGTAGTTGGGATCGGTGGCGCTGAAGTTCTCGCCGTGGGTGCCGCACTGGCGGTGCTGGGGAAGGGGCGTGGAGAACAGGACCGAGGCGAAGGCCCAGGACACGCCGCCGTTGAAGGACCGGTAGCACGCCCGGTAGCCGGGAACCGGCTGCACTCCGGCGGAACCGGCCGCCACCTGGTTCGCCGTCCAGGTGAAGAGCATGTCGTTGCCGCACCAGTAGAGGACGTCGGCTCCGGCGGCGTAGGACGACGGCTGCCGCTCCCCGGCCGGCGCCGGCGCAGAGGTGAAGCGGGGGTTCTCGGACTCGACGTATCCCGGGAGCGCCGTGTGGAACCACGTGGCGCCGTCGTCCGGACTGGCCATGAGCTGGGCGTAGCCGGCGGGCAGCTGGTCCTGGAGGGGCGTGCCCGACTGGGGGACGGGATCGGGGCTCAGGGCGTAGTAGTAGAGCCACCCCGTGGACCGGTCGGCGTAGAGCTGGTCGTCCTGGGGGACCCAGGTCTGCCCGGCCGGCTTCACGAGGCTCCAGTGGACGCCGTCGTCGTGGCTCACGGCCAGTCCGCCCGGGCTCAGTTGGGTGCTGGGACGGGGACCGGGCAGGCCTGGCGCGAAACCGGTGCCGGCCAACCCCGGCGTGACGATGGCGGGCTCGTCGACGATGGTCCCGTCCTTGGTCACGACCACACGCGTCTCGGCACCGCCGAAGCCGGTGGTGCCCAGGCAGGGTACGACGGACGAGGTTCTGGAGAGCACCGTGCCGTCGCCGAGGAAGGCGACTGCCGAGCGGGTGGGGGAGCATCCTGCGGACAGCGCCACGCTCAGAGCCGGGGGCGGACCGTTCCCGGCCACGACCACCTCCAGCAGCGCCGCCATCCCTGCAGACAGCACCGCCCAGCGCCACATCCGCATGCTCCGCCGCACCGCCCACCTCCGCCGTGGCCTGGGCCGGCCGTGTCCGCCCAGGCGACAGGCTAGCCTTGGCACTTGGCGATGGGGCTCGCCCGAACCGCAGGACCGACCTGCTGATGGCTCCTACCTGCTGTCGGCGTCGCAGGAGGAGCAACAGTGCGTGCTGTATGGGTGGGAGTGGCCGGGTTCTTCGGGGCCGTGTTGCGCTACTGGTTCGACGGCTGGGTGAGCCGACTGGCAGGTGGCGGCTTCCCGTGGGGCACCCTGGCTGTGAACGTGTCGGGTTGCTTCGTCATCGGGATCCTGACCACCGTGCTCACCGAGCGGCTCCTTCCCCATCCCACCGTGCGCATCGCCGTCACGGTCGGTTTCGTGGGTGCCTACACGACCTTCTCCACGTTCGCCTACGAATCGCTCAGGCAGATCCAGGAGGGGGCGCTCGGGCTGGCGGCGTTGAACGTGGCGGGATCGGTGGTGATGGGCGTGGCCGCCGCATGGGCCGGTGTCGTCGTGGGGAGGGCGATATGAGACTGGAAGGTGAGGGCAAGCTCCTGCGCATCTTCATCGGTGAGTCCGACCGCTGGCACGGCAAGCCGCTCTACCAAGCCATCGTGGAGCACCTCCGGTCAACGGGGATCGCCGGTGCCACTGTGCTGCGGGCCATCGAGGGTTTCGGTGCCCGCAGCCACTTGCACACGAGCCGCATCCTGCGGCTCTCGGAGGACCTTCCTCTGGTGATCGAGGTAGTGGACACCGAAGAGAACATCGAACGCGTGTTGCCGCTGCTCGACGACATGGTGGGTGACGGCCTGGTGACGCTGGAGAAAGTGAACGTCCTCACCTATCGGGCCGGGGCGCCTCCCGGCGAGGAGAACTGAGCGCGCCGTCCCACTGTGTTCGCCAGCAAGGAGGAGGAACCATGGTCGGAGAGATCGTCGACCCCCGGCGGGTCGAGCCTGCCTTCGTGCTGCCCGAGCGCCAGATGCTCGAAGGATGGCTGGAGTTCCACCGTGCCACCCTGCTGCTCAAGTGCGAAGGGCTCGGTGACGAGCAGCGCAAGGCGCGCCCCGTCCCCACGTCGAAGCTGTCGTTGCACGGCCTGGTCCGACACATGGCCGAGGTGGAACGCAACTGGTTCCGCCGCACCTTGCTCGAGGAGAAGGTCTCACCGATCTGGTACGACCCCGCCGTCGAGGACAGCGATCTCGTGCCCCTCGACGACGCGTCGTGGGAGGACGACCTGGCCGCCTGGCAGGCCGAGTGCGACGCCAGCCGCCGAGCGGCCGGCGCCCACGGGCTCGACGACACTGGACGTCGCCGCGGCCAGCCCTTCTCGCTGCGCTGGATCTACACCCACATGATCGAGGAGTACGCCCGCCACAACGGCCACGCCGACCTGATCAGGGAACTGGTCGACGGGACCGTGGGCTGGTAGGGGCGCCGCCGGCTGGTAGGGGCGCCGCCGATGGTCGCGGCACCGCGGCAGGTCGCGTGCCGGCAGCGCTCAAGCCCCGGGGCCGAAGGCCTCCCCCAGGGCGGCGGCCAGGGTGCCGGCATCAAGCTGGCCGGCGTGGCGACCCAGCACCTTGCCCTGGGCCGAGACGAAGACCGTGGTGGGCAGTCCCAGAAGGCCGTAGGCCGTGGCGGCCGTGCCATGGGGGTCGTAGAGGGTGAGATAGCCCACGTGCACGTGGCGGAGGAACTGCAGGGCGGCGGCGCGCGTGTCGTTGGTGTCGATGCCCACGAAGCGCACGCCCGGGTGCGCCTTCTGGGCCGCTTGGAGCACCGGCATCTCCGTTCGGCACGGGAAGCACCACGACGCCCAGAAGTTGAGCACCACGTCGTGCCCCCGCAGCTGGGCGAGCCCGGTGCTGTGTCCGAGAGTCGTGAGGTCGGGCAAGGTGAAGCCGGGAGCCGGGCTGTCGCCCCGGCCGGTCAGGGCGGCTCCCCCCGTGCCCGCCGAGTTCGACAAGGCGGCATAGAGCCCGCCCCCCACCAGGGCTGCTGCCACCGCTGCCGCCACCAGCTTGAGGCGACGGCGCCGCCCGGTGAACAGGCGCCATCGGCCCCTGGGCTGGGCGGCCGACTCCTCCTCGACGGGCATCGTCCCGGCCGGGGACGGGCTAGCCACGGC
>JBJKRZ010000173.1:0-5807 GCA_046704365.1 Acidimicrobiales bacterium
GGCCGGGGTCCGCCTCGACGCCCTGGCCGCCCAGCTCTTCTCACCGGCGGCCGAGCGGGCCCTGGAGCTGCCGTCGCCCGACGCCGAGCCGCCGGCGGTGCGGCGCACCATGACGCCCGAGCAGTTCACCGCTGCTGTGGCGGTGGCCAAGGACCACATCCGGGCGGGAGACATCTTCCAGGTGGTGCTGTCGCAACGCTTCGACTTCGACCTGGAGGCCGATCCCTTCGACGTGTACCGGGCCCTGCGCCTGGTCAACCCCAGCCCGTACCTGTATTTCCTGCGCAGTCCCCACTGCACGGTCGTCGGCTCGTCGCCCGAGCCCATGGTGCGCCTGCGCGACGGCACGGTGGTGTCGCGCCCCATCGCCGGGACGCGGCGACGGGGGGCGAGCGAAGCAGAGGACGCCCTGCTCGCCGCCGAACTGGCCGAGCACCCCAAAGAGGTGGCGGAGCACGTGATGCTGGTGGACCTGGCCCGCAACGACGTGGGCCGCGTGGTGTCCTTCGGCACCGAGCACGTGGACGAGTTCATGACCGTCGAGCGCTACAGCCATGTGATGCACCTCACCTCGCAGGTGTCGGGCCGGCTCGCCCCCGGGCACGGCCCTGTCGACGTGCTGCGGGCCACCATGCCGGCGGGCACGTTGTCAGGTGCGCCCAAGGTGCGGGCCATGCAGATCATCGACGACCTCGAGCCCACCAAACGCGGGGTGTACGGAGGGATCGTGGGCTACATCGACTTCTCGGGCAACCTGGACACCGCCATCGCCATCCGCACCATGGTGGTGAGCGGCGACGGGCGGGCCACGGTGCAGGCGGGCGCCGGCATCGTGGCCGACAGCGACCCGGTGGAGGAGGACCTCGAATGCGTCAACAAGGCGGCCGCCCTACTGGCCGCCGTGCCCGTGGCGCGCCGTGCGCGCCGGAGCCCGTGAACGCGGGAGGGCCTGTGAGGGTGGAGGGCCTGTGAGGGTGGAGGACCAGTACCGGGCCCTGCGCCACGACGTGGGCGGTCGCCTGGTGGCTCGCGACGTGCTGCGCGTGGCCGGGCCGGACGCCGTGGCGTACCTGCAGGGCCAGTGCAGCCAGGACGTGGAGTCCCTGGCGCAGGGCCACAGCGCCGACGCCCTGTTGCTGTCGCCCCAGGGGAAGCTCGACGCACTGGTGCGCCTGTGGCGGGCCGGGCCCGACACCTACCTCCTCGACGTCGAGGGCGGCTGGGGGCCCGTGGTGCGGGCCCGGCTGGAGCGCTTCAAGTTGCGGACGAAAGTGGAGGTGGAAGAAGTCGCCCTGCAGTGCCTGGCGCTGCGCGGCCCGCGCTCGGCACAGGCGGGCGAAGGGCAGCCCGCCGTCCACGCCGTGGGCTTCTCGTGGAACGGGGTGGAGGGCGTCGACCTGTTCGGCCCGGCCATGGCCGTGCCGGGCACCGTCGCCGACTGCGGCGCGGCGGCGTGGGAGGCGCTGCGGGTCGAGGCGGGCATACCGGCCATGGGCAGCGAGCTCGACGAGCGCACCATCGCCGCCGAGGCCGACCTGCTGGAGCGTTGCGTGAGCTTCACCAAGGGCTGTTACACCGGCCAGGAGCTGGTGGCGCGCCTCGACGCCCGAGGCAACAAGGTTGCCCGCCATCTGTCGGGGTTCGTGGTGGTGGCACCCTCCGCCCAGGCAGATGTGGCCGACGAGGGCCCGCCGCTGCCCGCCGGGACGAAGGTGGAGGACTCCGCCGGCTCGGAGGTGGGCGCCGTGACCTGCTCGGCCCGCTCCCCGGCACTGGGGACCGTGGCGCTCGGTTACCTCCACCGCCGCCTTTCGCCGCCGGCGGCGGTGACGTTGCGGCTGCCCGACGGATCCACGCTCGCCGCCGAGGCGCGGCGCCTGCCGCTCGTGGGCGGAGGCAGCCCGTAGGCTGCCCGGGATGGCCGGCGACAGTTACCTCTCGGGCATCCTGGCCCATCACCGCGCCCGAGCGGCGGCCGACCGGCGGTCGCTCGCCCAGCTGGCCGACCAGGCGGCGCGCGCCCCGGGCCTGCGCGCCTTCGCCGACTCCCTGGCCCGTGGAGCCTCGGAAGGGCTGGCGGTGATCGCCGAGGTGAAGCGCCGCTCGCCCTCGCGCGGCGACATCGACCCCGGGCTCGATCCCGCCGCCACGGCCCGCCAGTATGCGGCGGGGGGGGCCAGCTGCCTGTCGGTGCTCACCGACGGTCCCCACTTCGGCGGGAACGCGGCGGACCTCGGCTCCGCCCGCAGCGCCTGCCCCTTGCCCGTGCTCCGCAAGGACTTCACCGTGTCGCAGGCCGACGTCTACGACGCCAGGATCATGGGGGCGGACGCCGTGCTGCTCATCGTGGCCGCCCTCGACGACGACGAGCTGGCCGGCCTCCACGAGCTGGCTGGTGCCCTCGGCCTCGACGCCCTGGTGGAGGTGCACGACGAGGCCGAGCTGCAACGGGCGCTGGCCCTGCGGCCGAGGCTCGTCGGTGTCAACCAGCGGGACCTGCGTACCTTCGACGTCGACGGGCACCGGGCCGCCGGGCTGGCCCCCCTCATCCCCGAGGACGTGGTGGCTGTCGCCGAATCGGGCATCGCCGGTGCCGACGACGCCCGGGCCCTGGCCGCCGCCGGGTACCAGGCCGTGCTGGTGGGGGAGTCGCTGCTCAAGGCCCCCGACCGTCGTCGGGCCGTGGCGGAGCTGCGGGGGCATCGTGTCGGGAGCCGACCGAGGGCGGCGACCGCCGGCGTCCAGGGCCAGGCGGAGCGGGAGTAGCGGGTGCTCGTCAAGATCTGCGGCATCACCACCGAGGCCGACGCCATGCTGGCGCTGGGCCTGGGCGCCGATGCCCTGGGCTTCATCTTCGCTCCTTCGCCCCGCCAGGTGTCGCTGCGGGCGGTGCAGCAGATCGTCGACCGCCTTCCCCGCGGTGAGGCCCTGACGGTGGGGGTGTTCCGCGACGAGGCTCCCGAGCGGGTGGTGGAGGTGGTGAACACCCTCGGTCTGCGCGCCGCCCAGCTGCACGGGCACGAGAGCGCCGAGCAGACCCGCTGGGTCGCTGATCGCGTGCCCTTCACCATCCGGGCCCTTCCCGCCGGCCACAGCGACGTGGCCCGGGCGACCTCCTACGGCGCCAGCGCCGTGCTGGTCGACGCCGCCTCGCCCGGGTCGGGCGAGGTGTTCGACTGGCGGCTGGCCGAGGGCGTGGTGGACCCCGGGCGGCTCATCGTCTCGGGCGGTCTGCACGCCGGCAACGTGGCCGATGCCGTGGCCCATCTGCGCCCCTTCGGGGTCGACGTGTGCTCGGGGGTGGAGGCCGAGCCGGGGCGCAAGGACCCCAAGCGCCTGCGCGCCTTTGTGGTGGCGGCGCGCCAGGCGGCGGCAGGAGCCGGGTTGGAGGTGGGCGAGGGGGCCGATGCCCAGGGCACGCCCGGCGACGAAGGCGAGACCCGGCTCGACGCCCCGGTGGCGCCCTTCGACTGGCAGGAGGACGGGTGAGCCCTTCGCTCATGGACGCCCCCGGCCCCGGGGGCCGTTTCGGCGACTTCGGCGGCCGCTTCGTGCCCGAGTCCCTGGTGCCGGCCTGCCAGGAGCTCGAGACGGCCTTCGGCGAGGCGTGGGGTGATCCTCGATTCCACGCCGAGCTCGACGCCGTCCTCCGGGACTACGGGGGCCGTCCCACCCCCGTCACCGAGTGCCGGCGCTTGTCGGAGCAGCTCGGCATCCGGCTCCTGCTCAAGCGCGAGGACCTGGCCCACACCGGCTCGCACAAGCTCAACAACGTGATCGGCCAGGCATTGCTGGCGCGGCGGATGGGCAAGAGCCGGCTGGTGGCCGAGACCGGCGCCGGGCAGCACGGCGTGGCGTCGGCCACGGCGGCGGCGTTGTTCGGTCTGGAGTGCGTGGTGTTCATGGGCGCGCTCGACACCGTGCGCCAGGAGCTCAACGTGTTCCGCATGGAGTTGCTCGGGGCAGAGGTGCGCTCGGTGACCAGTGGGAGCCGCACCCTGAAGGACGCCGTCAACGAAGCGCTGCGCTACTGGGTGGCAGAGGTGGCCACCACCCACTACTGCATCGGGTCGGTCATGGGGCCGCACCCCTACCCCTTTATGGTGCGCGAGCTCCAACGGGTGGTGGGGGAGGAGGCCCGCCGCCAGTGCCGCCAGATCCTCGACGGGAACGATCCCCAGTGGGTGGTGGCCTGCGTGGGCGGCGGGTCCAACGCGGCAGGGACCTTCGCCGGCTTCGTCGACACCGAGGCGGCGCTGGTGGGCGTCGAGGCGGCCGGTGGATCGGCCATGGGCCACGGAGTGCCCGGTGTGGTGCACGGGATGAAGTCGTACCTCATGCAGGACGAGGTGGGGCAGATCGAGGAGGCCCAGTCCATCTCCGCTGGCCTCGACTACCCGGGGATCGGGCCCGAGCACGCCCATCTGGCCACCATGGGCCGGGCCCGCTACGAGCAGGCGGGGGACGACGAGGTCCTCGAGGCCTTCCGGCTCCTGTCGCGCACCGAGGGCATCATCCCGGCCTTGGAGCCGGCGCACGCCCTGGCCTGGGTGATCCGCTGCGCCGGCAGGGAGATCCCGAGGGGCTCCACGGTGCTCGTGACGTTGTCGGGCCGCGGCGACAAGGACGTGGCCCAGGTCCGCGACCTGCACACGTGAGCCCCGACGCGCCGCCCGCCGCGCCGGGCACCATGGAGGCGCTGCTGCGGGCGCGCCGCCAAGCGGGACGGAAGCTGCTCGTGCCCTACGTCACGGGCGGGATGCGCCCGGACTGGCTGCAGGTGGTGCAGGCGGTGGTGGACGCCGGGGCGGACGCCGTGGAGGTGGGCATCCCCTTCTCCGACCCCGTGATCGACGGACCCACCGTCCAGGCCGCCTCCGTGCAGGCGCTCAAGCGAGGCACCACGCCGTCGTCGGTGCTGCAGGCGCTCATGGAGGTAGAGGTGGACGTGCCGCTGTGCGTCATGACGTACTACAACCCTGTCTTCAGGGCCGGCCACCGTCGCTTCGCCTCGTCCCTCGCCGCTGCCGGAGTGGCCGGCGCCATCGTGCCCGACCTCCCCCTGGAAGAGGCCGGCGCCTGGTGCGCCGAGGCGGACGCCGCCGGGGTGGCCACCGTGCTGTTGGTGGCGCCCTCCACCTCCACCGAGCGCGCCCGGCGCATCTGCGAGCGTTCGCGGGGCTTCGTCTACGGGGTGAGCCGCATGGGCGTCACCGGCGAGCAGGGCAGCCTTGCCTCGTCGGCGCGGGAGGTGACGCGACGGCTGCGGGCCGTCACCGACCTCCCCGTGTGCATCGGCATCGGTGTCTCGGATGCCGAGCAGGCGGCCGAGGTGTGCGCCGAGGCGGACGGGGTCGTGATCGGCTCGGCGCTGGTGCGCCGCCTCCTCGAGGGTGGAGGGCCGGAGGAGGCCGGCGAGTTCGTGGCCGGCGTCCGACGCCGCCTGGACGCCGCCAGCACCTGAGGGCCGGTCGCCGCCGCCTCTCAGGATCCCGAAGGCGGCCCTCAGGGTGGCCACAGCCTGGACTTTTACCGTTCGTCTGGCCTGCCGGAGCCGCTGCGCAGGTGCGGGCCACGGCTCGCCCGGAGCCACATGTTCCAAGGAGGACCGCAATGAACGACGCCGACGAAGCGATGCCCAGGACCACTTCTCTGCCGGAGCCGCCGACCGGCTCGGGGGCCATGGGACCCCCGGGTGTGCCCCCTGCGGGAGGACCGCCCTGGGGAGCCGCCCAGGGTGAGGGGGGCTGGGCGCCCGAGCCCCCCCTCCGAGCGAGGCGGCGCTGGCCCATGGTGGTGGCCGGTGC
>JBJKRZ010000174.1:0-3454 GCA_046704365.1 Acidimicrobiales bacterium
GCTCGGGGGGCAGCCGGGCCCTGGCTCGCCTGCAAGACCGCCTGGCGGCGGTGGCCGGGCGCGGCGCCTGCCGACACCCCGACGGCGTGGTGCGCCTGGTGCGCAGCGCCCTCGAGGTCTTCGCCGCCGACTTCTCCGACCACGCCCGACAGCACCCCTGCCCGGGGTGGCGGGCCCCCTCGGTATTGCGCTTCCCGCACCCGCCGGCGCCGCCCGGCGGGCGCGCCCGGGTGCCCGTGGTGCTGGCCTCCCACCGGGGAGCGTGAGGACGACGGCCCGGCACCGCCGCCCCATGGCCCTGCGCGTCGACCCTGTGGCCTGCGACGCCTTCGGCTACTGCGCCGAGCTCGTGCCCGAGATGGTCCGGCTCGACGAGTGGGGCTATCCCGTGGTGGCCGACGGCGCCGTCCCCGCGCAACTGCTCGAGCTGGCGCGACGAGCCGTGCGCGACTGCCCCCGGCGGGCGCTGCTTCTCGTCGAAGCGGCCGTCGATCAGTAGCCGTCTGGCCCGGGCGTGTGCGCAAGGACAGGAACTCGCTCATCAACGTAGTCATGCACTTCAACCCTGCCGACAAAGGGGTAAGAGCGAAGGATCCGACCGACGTATTGGACGACTTGGTCTTTCGCCGTCATCGGAAAGACGAGGAACGCCGTGTCGAGGGCGGGACAATCGAAACCCTCGCCGATATTCGAACCCGTGGCGACGGCAAGGAGAGGACAATCACCTTGTCCGGACTGGTGTCCCTGGATCGTCCGCGCCGGTTGTCCGGTCCGTACCCAGTCGGGTCCACTGTTCGCTACAGCTCTGACGCGATCAAGCGGCGTCTGATTTGCCAAGCACAGCCCGCTCGGTGACGGCCATGTCGAGGGCAGCCGCCACGTCGCAAATACGGGCCAGGCTCGCCGAACGGTATTCGGTGGCTTCGTAGCGCTGCACCTGCTGCTCGGCGACCCCTAGGGCGTCAGCGAGCTCGCGCTGCGTCCAGCCTCGGGCGATCCGTGCCTTGATCAACAGCGTCGCCAATTCGGCGAGCGAGTGTGCCTCCAGGCTCGACACGGCCCCTGAACGGAGCTGCTCGTACTCGGCGATTTCGGCGCGCAAGTCGTTTGCTTGCGAGCGCACGGCGTCGAGCTCCACCTGGAGCAGCCTGGGAGCGCTCTTCTCCATCAGCTGAGCCTCAAGGTTGGCCGCCGCCTGCTCAAAACGCTCGAGATGCCCCTTTGTCGCCCGGTACTGAACCTCGTTTGTGATCATGGCTGTCCTCCGATCGTGAGCACGACGATCCCCTTCCGCCCGGCGTCCCGCTCGCTTCGGAAGAACTCCGAGAACGAGAGACCGGATCCGGCCTCAGTGACGTTGGGCAGGAGCTCCCCGCCGAACCGACGCTTCTGGGCAGCGCGCCCTTCTGCGAAATCCAAGAAGATCGGATCGAGGGCCTCGAGATCGATACCGTCCGGGTCCCAGCAGGCGTCGAAGTCGGCTGGTTCCTCCTTCGCAGTCACGAAGCTGCCGTTGAGCCACAGGCGCCGACAACCGGCAGCGCCGAGCAGTTCGATCGCCTCCGCCAGCCCGTCGAGCAAGTGCCGACGTCGGGTATTCCAGCCGAAGGTCTCCACCAGCTGCTGCCAGTCGATCTCGTACTCCCCGTCCGGCAGCCGTCCCGCGGCTGGGTCGAAGGGTGGGAGCATACCACAACAATATCATTGTGCTAAGCCCAGCGAGGGGCCCGGTCGAGCGACGAGGCGCTCGAGCTGGCCGACACCCCCCCGATCAGTAGCCGATCAGTAGCCGTAGCCGCCGGCGGCGGTGGTGCTCGTGGAGGAGGAGGCGCTCGTCACCGGCTGGCCGGAGGTGCCGAGCACGTACCAGGTCCCCCCGAAGTGGTTGATCCCCTCACCGTTCACCTGGCCGGCGGCGCTGTCGCCCGAGAAGGTGTAGAGCGGGTGCCCGCCGTAGGTCACCTGCTTGGAGCCGTCGGAGCGCGTGATGGTGCCGAGCAGCGAGGCCTTCACCCCCGTCCCCGCCTGCGGGCTGCCGGTGGTGGTGAGCGGCGGCCAGACGGCAGCGCACGGAGCGGTGCAGATGCTGGCCGTCGACGAGTCACCGCTGAGCATGTACAGGGTCCGGCCCGAGGAGTCGACCAGGATGGTCCCGTACTTCGAAGAGGCGGCGCTCGACACGCTGGCGCCGGTGCCCGAGGACGGCGCTGCCGTGGTGGAGCTCGACGAGCCGGCAGCGGGCGAGGAGCTGCAGGCGCCCAGGGCCACGGCGAGGCCGACGCCCAGCACGCCCGCGGCGGAGCGCTCGAGCGCCTTGCGGGAGAAACAACGACACCGGAGCACGATCATGGGGCCCACCTCCGTCATCCTTGATGGAGCTGTCGGCTCATCCCGGCAGCCGACGCCACAGCGCCGTGGGAAGCAGGCGCAGGACGCTGAACACTCCGCGTAGCACGGACGGCGACCACAGCACCGTCACCCCCTTCTCCAGCCCCGAGACCACGTCGCGGGCCACGGCCTCGGGGGTGGTGGCAAAGGGGGCGGGGGCACGCCCCTCGGTCATGCGGGTGGCCACCCATCCTGGGCGCACGACAGTGATCGAGGCGCCGGTCCCCTCGAGCGCCAGCGCCAGGCCCTGGGCGAAGGCGTCCAGCCCGGCCTTTGTGGCGCCGTAGAGGAAATTGGCACGGCGCACCCGCACCCCGGCCACCGACGACAGCACCACCAGGCGTCCCTGGCCCTGGCGCACGAGCAGATCGGCGAAAGCGCCCAGCAGGGCCGCCGGCCCCCCGCAATTGGTCTCGAACAGCCCGGCCACGGCCTTTGGGCCCGCCCCCATGGGCTCGTCAGGGCCCAGGGCGCCGACGGCCATGAGCACCATGTCGACCTGGCCCAGCCACGAGGACGCCTCGTGCACCAGGGGGGCGTGGGCGGCCACGTCGGTCACGTCGAGCTCCAGGCTGCGGGCCTCGACGCCGAGGCTCCCGAGCTCCTCGGCCACGGCCCCGATCCGACCGGCGTCGCGCCCGGCCAAGAGCACCTTGGCCAGGCGGCGGGCAGCCAGCTCCCGCACGATGGCGCGGGCGATCTCAGAGCTGGCGCCGACCACCACCGCCGTCTGGGGCATGCCCATGGCGTCGTTCACGGCGACGTCCCCTCCTGCCCCCGCAGGCCCAGGCGCCTGCTCAGGTCCGAGCCCATGTCGCCCCGGGGGTCGAAGCGCCGGCACTGGGCCCGCCAGCTCTCGAGCGCCGGGTACATGACCGGGAGCAGCTCGGGGCGCAGGCGAGCGTCCTTGGCCAGGTAGACCCTGCCCCCGGCTCCGGCGACGAGCTCGTCGAGCTCGTCGAGCAGGGCGCCCAAGCCGCCCGAGACGAGGGGGAGGTCGAGGGCCAGGGTCCATCCGGCCATGGGGAACGACAACGGCCCGGGGTCAGCGGGTCCGAAGCGCTTG
>JBJKRZ010000175.1:0-5723 GCA_046704365.1 Acidimicrobiales bacterium
AGCCAGCACGTGGTACTCCTCCACGTGGACCTCGCCGAACACCCCGCGACCCTGGGGCACATGCCCCACGCCCAGACGGGCGATGCGATGGGGGGGGGCTCCGGTGAGGTCGTGGCCGGCCACGAGCACCCGGCCCCCGCTGACCGGCACCAGGCCCGTGGCCACCCGGGCCAGCGTGGACTTACCGGCGCCGTTGGCGCCCAGCAACGCCACGGTGGTGCCGGCGGGCACCGTCACGGATACGTCGAAGAGCGCCCGGTAGGTGCCGTAGGAGGCGCTCACCTGGCGCAGCTCGAGCACGGGCGCCGGTTGCTGCTGAATGCCCGTCCCCGTCACGACGCTGTCCGCGTCACGACGCCGTTCCCCGTCACGACGCTGTCCCCGTCACGACGCCGTCCCCAGGTAGGCGCGGCGCACGGCCTCGGTGGCCACCACCTTGTCGAAGGGACCGTCGGCGATGACCTGGCCCACGTCGAGCACGACCACCCGGTCGACGCTGCGCGCCACCATCTCCAGGTCGTGCTCCACCAAGAGCAGCGCCGTCGACCGCTGGCGCTGCACGTTGCGCAGGACCTCGGACACGGCCAGCGCCTCGTGGCGGTCGAGGCCCGAGCTGGGCTCGTCGGCCAGCACGAGCCGGGGCTCACAAGCCAAGGCCCGGGCCAGCTCCACCAGCCGGCAGCGGCCCAGCCCCAGAGCGGCCACCGGCACCTCGGCCAGCTCCGCCACACCCACGAGCTCCAGGATCTCCGCCACGGCGGCTGCCTCCTCAGGGCGCACGGCGGAGAGGTTGAGCAGGTCGCGCCACAGCGGGGCCCCGCCCCGGTGCGCCCGGGCGGCCACGAGCAGGTGCTCGCGCACGGTCAGCTCGGGGAACACCTCGAGGCGCTGGAAGGTCCGGGCCAGCCCCAGGCGCGCCCGGCGGTGGGCGGGCAGGGGGCCGAGGGGATGTCCGTCGAAGGCGATGTCGCCGACATCGGGCCGCAGGCGTCCCGAGATGCAGTCGAACAGGGTCGTCTTCCCGGCGCCGTTGGGGCCCACGAGGCCCACCGCCTCGCCCCGACCCACGGACAGCGACACGTCGCCGAGGGCCTGGATGCCTCCGAAGCGCACCGAGACGTGGCGGACGTCGAGGAGCTCAGCCACGGCCCGACACCCCCGCCGCCTTGCCGCCTGCCAGCGGGACGGCCGCTCCCGGCGTCCCGCGACGGGCGTCGAGGTGCTCGAGAAGGCGCGACACGCGCTGGAGCCACCTGCGCTTCTGGTACTCGACGATGCCCTCGGGGTGGGCGGCGTAGGTCATGGCCCCGATGGCGAAGAGCACGGGCGTGATGCCCTCGAAGCGGGTGGGGGCGTAGGTGAGCAGGAAGGTGATGATGGCGTAGGACATGCCGGCCTGCACCGCCCCTTCCACCCGGCGCGAACCGGTGGTGATCACCACCACCACAAAGGCGAGCGAGTACTCGTACACGAAGCTGTCGGATGACACGTTGTGGTACAGCGAGCCGAACATGGCGCCCCCCAGCCCGGCGATGCCCGCCGACATGGCGAACACCGTCACCCTGGCCCGAAGGAGGTTGATGCCGACGCTCCCGGCACCTACCTCGCTGCCGCGCATGGCGGCCAGGAACCGCCCGGTGGTGCCCCGCTGGACGAGCAGCACCAACCCCATGCACAGCACGAGGACCACCAGTGCCAGCATGAGGAACGAGCGGTCCGAGGTGAAGTTGACGGGCCCCAGCACGGGCCTGGGCACCACCACCCCGGTCAGCCCACCGCCCGACCACGAGTACTGGAAGAGGAATTGGTCGGCGAAGAGGGCGAAGGCCAGCGTGAGCAGGGTCAGGGTGAGCCCCGAGATGCGCATGGCCAGCAGCGCCAGAAGGGCTCCGGCGGCGGCGGCCATGAGCCCTCCCACCACGGCGCCGACGAGCACCGAGAGCCCGAGATGGGCGGCGAACTGTCCAGCGGCGAAGGCCCCGATCCCGGCGAAGGTGGCTTGGCACAACGACAGCTGGCCGCTGCCGCCGGTGATGAGGGTGATGGAGAGAAAGAGCGTGGAGAGCACCAGCCCCTCGGCGAGCGGCGTCACCCAGTAGCCCGGCACCCAGGTGAGCCCCGACGCCACAAAGGCCACCACCAGGGCTCGGAAGCCCCAGCGCATGGGCGCTTCCAGGCGGTGGTCGCGCACCGACACGGCGGGCGGGGGCAGCGGCGGGTCCACGCCGGCCATGGGGTCCGCCCGCCGTTCCACCGAGCGCAGCGCCTTGGAGCCGACCAGGGTCGCCGCCAGCACGACGAAGGGGAAGGCGGGCAGCACCGCCTGGGCCAGGGTCCCCGGAGGCAGGTAGCCGCGCAGCAGGCTCTCTGCCACGCCGAGCCCCACGGCGGCGCCCAGGGCGCCGGTGACCGAACGCATCCCGGCCAGGGCGGCGGCGGTGATCCCGGCCACGAGCAGCGACGTGAACTGCAGGGGGTCGGCGGGCACGAGCTCGGCCGACAGCGGCAGCATGAGCACCCCGGCCAGCCCGGCCACCAGGCTCGACAGGGCCCAGGCCGACGCTGCCACCCGGTTGGCGTCCACCCCCTGGAGCTGCGCCAGGCGCCGGCTCTCCACCACTGCCCGCATCTCCAGCCCGGCCGGGGTGAGCCGCAGCAGGGCGACGAGGGCGGCCACCACGAGCAGCGTGATCACCGTGGTGGACACCTCGCCGCCGTTGACGGGGGTGGAGAAGAGGTGGAACTCGATGGTGCTGGGGTTGAGCCACAGGTTGGGGGGGTTGAGGCGCGGCGAGTTGCCGAAGAGGATGGGCAACAGCTGGGGGATGGCCAGGAGCAGGCCCACCGAGGACACCACCTTGGCCGTGGTGTTGGCGGTGGCGATGTGGCGGAACAGGTAACGGTCGAGGACGAGCCCGGTGACCGGCGACAGCACGAGCACCGACACCACGAACGACACCCACACCGGCAGTCCTTGGCTGCGCACGAGCACGTCGAACACGAAAGCGGCCACGAAGGCCTGCGCTCCGAAGGCCAGGTTGAACACGCCGGTGGTGCGGAAGGTGATGACCAGCCCCACTGCCATGAGGGCGAAGTCGCAGCCGTAGGGGACACCGGGCAGGAGGTAGCCGAGAAAGGTGCTCACGTGCCCCGTGTCACCTGCTCGGTGTCAGGTCCCCGGCGTCATGCCCCCGGCGTCCCGGGGAGAGGCGTCACCGGTGTGGCACTGCCCCGGGCGAAGCAGCTGAAGACGGAGCTGCCACCGTGGACGAACTCGGGGACGAACTTGCTGTTCTCGGCCTTGACGTAGGCGTTGCACCACGGGCCCGAGCCCGCCGAGGTGTGCGACGAGGTCCAGTTGAGTGGCGGCTCGAGGCCACCTGCTGTGAAGTCGGTCATCTTGTTGATGGCCGCCACGAGCGAGGCCTGCGTGAGCTTTCCGCTCACCGCCTTGAGCCCGGCCACGAACTGAGCAGCGCTGATCCACCCGTCGAGGGCTACCTCGTCGTAGGCGGCACTGGGCTCGTACTTCTGCATCTCGCGCAGGTACGTCTCCATGCCCGGGTATACGCCGGGGTAGGCGCTGGCCGCCTCGAATGGGACGTGCTGGACAGCGATGACAACCCCGTTCAGCAGCGACCCGTAGGTCTGCAGCGTGCTGCGGTCGTAGCCGTTGAGCCAGATCTGCGGCACGTCCAGGCCGTTCTGGGCCAGCGCCCGGGCGAAGGACACGTTCCCGGACACGTCGAGACAGGTGAGCACGACGCTCACATGGTGCTGCTTCATCTGCAACACGTCACCACTGGGATCCCCGCCGAACCCGAAAGCCAGGTCCTGGAAGCCCACGGTGATCCCGTAGCCACCGAAGCCGTTGATGGCGGTCTGGCAGGCGGCAGCGGACTGCTGCACGCCGTAGGCGATCACGCCCACCGGCCCGCCACCGAGCTGCTGGATGGCATAGGCGTCGGACATCACCCCGGTGGAGTAGTCGAGGTACGAGCCATAGGCGCCGAACAGGCTGGGCCCGTCGCTCCAGTCGCTCGACACCTGGTAGCCGAAGGTGGGCACGCCCTGGCGGGCCAGGTAGCTGGCGCCGCCGAAGAACGGCGTGGCCACCCCGACCACGGCGAACACGTGGTCCTGCTCGACGAGCTGCTGGGCCACCGACAGGTCGGTGGTGGGCGAGCCCTGGTCGTCCTTCTGGTTGGAACGGGGGAAGAGGATCTTGCGCCCGTCCACGCCACCCTGGGCGTTGACCATGTCGAAGTAGGCCTTCACCCCGTCCACGCTGGGGGCGAAGTCCGACGAGAGGATGCCCGTCACGTTGGCGATGGAGCCCACGGTGATGCTGTCGGCCGTGACCCCCGGGGCTCCCGTTCCCCCGGCGCTGCTCTTCGAGGCGGCGTTGCCACAGCCGGCGACGACGAGCACCAGGGCCACCACGGCCAGGACCGCCCGCCGTCGTCTCATGCCACGACCCCTCCCCCTCGAGGGTCAGCCACCGGTCGTTCCGAACGCGACCCTGCCCTGTGAGCGCGACCCCGACCCCATGCGCAAAGCCACTGTAGCCTGGCCCCGCTCCGCCGACGGGGCGGGCGTGACGGGAGGTTCGCAGGATCATGGGTGCCCGCTTCGTCGAGGACGCGCCACAGGCGGTGCTGGCGACGGCCAAGGAGCTGCTGGCCAAAGGGTTGGTGGAGGGTACGGCCGGCAACGTCTCGGCACGCATGGCCGACGGCAACCTGTGCATCACGCCCTCTTCGGTCGACTACCGGGCCATGACCCTCGAGGACCTGGTGGTCATCGACCCCGCCGGCCAAGTGGTGAGCGGCGAGCGGGCCCCCTCGTCGGAGAAGGCGCTGCACATGGCCTGCTACGCCGCCTTCGAAGAAGTGGGCTCGGTCATCCACTCCCACCCGGTCCACGCCACGGTGTTCGCCGTGGCCCGGCGGCCCATTCCGGCGTGCATCGACGAGTTCACGGTGTACGTGGGCGGCGAGGTCTCGGTCACCGAGTACGCCCAGAGCGGCACCGACGGCGTGGGGGAAGCAGCGGTGGCGTGCCTGCGTGAGCGGGGGGCGGCGCTGTTGGCAAACCACGGCATGGTGGCGGTGGGCAAGTCACCGTCCGACGCCCTGCACGTCACGGCCATGGTGGAGCGCGCTGCCGAGATCGTCCTGGGCGCCGTCGCCCTGGGCGGGGCCGAGCAGCTGCCCGACAAGGTCAACAGCGACTTCGCCAGCGTCTACCAGTTGCTGCGCACCACCTGATCGACCTCACGCCCGCTCATCGAGCTCACGTTAGGAACAAGCGCTCGGGGTCGTAGCGGCGTAGGGCGAGCACCTCCTGCTCCGCCGGCGCCGCCAGCTCGTCGACCTGGGCGGCCACCTGCACCTTCCATCCGCAGCGCGCTGCGAAATCCTGCACTCGCTGGTCGAGGGTCCCGGCGCCGGGGGCCACCGCCGACAACACGAGCTCGTCGCCCACGCGGCGCAGCACGCCGGCGTCGGTCACCACCGACACGACCCTGCGGCCGGGGCTCGTGACGTAGGCCACCTCCTCCACCAACCGGTCCGGTCGCGCCAGGGTCACCACCACGCACGCCTCCGCCCGGCTGGCCACGTCGTTGGCGCCGCCCGATCCGACCAGGAAGGGACCCCCGTCGGGGACGAGCGAGGTGGAGTTCAAGTTCCCCGCCCGGTCGACCTGGGCGGCACCCAGAC
>JBJKRZ010000176.1:0-5116 GCA_046704365.1 Acidimicrobiales bacterium
GCCGGGGGTGCACGGGGTGCGGGGCGTGGGGCTGCTGCTCGCCGCCGCCGTGGCCGACGGCGCGGCGCCCGCCGTGGTGGGTGCCGCCCTCGAGCTGGGACTCGTGGTGAACGCCCCCCGCGCCGACACCGTGCGCCTGGCCCCGTCGTTGCTCGTGACCGACGCCGAGATCGACGAGGGGTTGGAGATCCTGGCCGCCGCTTTGGACCGGGTGGGGCGGCCGTGACGAGGGCACGTCACTTCCTCGACGTCGACGACCTGTCCTGTGACGAGCTCGAGGCCGTGCTGGAGCTGGCATCGGCTCCGGCAGCCGGAGCGGCACCCTTACTGGCCGGGCGCACCGTGGCGCTCGTGTTCGAGAAGCCCTCGGCCCGGACGCGCAGCTCCACGGAGCGGGCCGTGGTGGACCTGGGCGGCCATCCGCTGTACATCCAGGGCGCCGAGGTGGGCTTCGACGTGCGCGAGACCGCCGAGGACGTGGCACGGACTCTGGCCTGCTACCACGCCGCCCTGTGCGCCCGGGTCGTCGACCACCGGACCCTGCTGCGCATGACGGCAGCGCTCGACGAGGCAACGGCCCGTCGGTGGCCCGGACCCGAGGACGGCACGGGCGTGGCGGCCATACCCGTGGTCAACCTGTTGTCGGACCAGGCCCACCCCTGCCAGGCGCTTGCCGACCTCCTCACCCTGCGCCAGGTGCTCGGGGAGCTCGGTGGGCGTACCGTCGCCTACATCGGCGACGCCAACAACGTGTGGCGGTCATTGGCCAAGGGCGCCGCCATGGCGGGCATGTGCCTGCGTACCGCTTCGCCCGAGGGCTACGGGCCCGATGCCGAGGACCTGTCACGCCTGGCACGTCTGGGCGCCGAGATCGAGGTCACCGATGATCCCATGGAGGCTGCTTCGGGAGCCGACGCCTTGTACACCGATGTGTGGACCTCGATGGGCCAGGAGGAGGAGGCCGAGCTGCGTCGCAAGGCCTTCACCGGCTACAGCATCGATGCACGCCTGCTCGAGGCTGCTGCGGCCGGCGCCGTGGTGCTGCACTGCCTGCCGGCCCACCGCGGCGAGGAGATCAGTCACGACGTGATCGAAGGCCCGCGCAGCGCGGTGTGGCGCCAGGCGGCCAACCGGGCCAACGCCATGCGGGGCCTGCTCTCGTGGCTGTGCACCGTCCCCGCCCCCGCCGGGGAAGGGGACGGGGGGAGCAAGGGGCCATGACCACGCGTTCGGCCAAGACCCAGCGCCAGCACCGCATCACACGCCTTCTCGAGGCGCACGCCGTGACCAGCCAGGGTCAGCTGGTCGAGCTGCTCGCCGCCGAGGGCATGGACGCCACCCAGACCACGGTGTCGCGCGACCTGGAGGAGCTGGGGGCGGTCAAGGTCCGGGTGCCGGGCGGGGAGACCGTGTACGCCGTCCCCGAGCTGCCGGTGCACCAGGTGGCGCCCGAGGACCACCTGCGCCGGGTGCTGGGGGAGTGGGTGGGGGACATGGCGTGCTCGGGCAACCTGGTGGTGCTGCGCACGCCGCCGGGCTCGGCGCACGTCGTGGGCTCGGCCCTCGACCGCAGCGGCTTCCCCGGGATCGTCGGCACGGTAGCCGGCGACGATACGGTGCTCGTGGTGGCGGCCGAGGGCGTGGGCGGGGCGGCGCTGGCGGATCGCCTGGCCGAGGTGGCGGGTATCGACGGCGACGGGCCACAGGGCGTCGGCGCCGCGCCTGGCGAGAACGGAGGGCAACGATGACCAAGCGAGTGGTCCTGGCCTACAGCGGCGGGCTCGACACGTCGGTGGCCGTGCGCTGGCTCGGGGAGGAGCTCGGCGTGGAGGTGGTGGCGCTGGCCGTGGACGTGGGCCAGGGCGGCGACTTCGAGGCCGTGCGCCGTCGGGCGCTCGACGCCGGTGCGGTCGAGTCGGTGGTGGTCGACGCCAGGACCGAGATGGCCGAGAAGTTCGTCGCTCCCGCCATCGCCGCCAACGCCCGCTACGAGGGCAAGTACCCGCTCGTGTCCGCCCTGTCGCGGCCGGTGATCGTGCGGCACCTGGTGGCGGCCGCCCGCAGCCACGGAGCCGACGCCGTGGCCCATGGATGCACGGGCAAGGGCAACGACCAGGTGCGTTTCGAGGTGGGGACGAGGGCATTGGCCCCCGACCTCGAGATCCTGGCGCCCGCCCGGAGCTGGGGCATGACGCGCGCCCAGTGCATCGACTATGCCGCCAAGCACGACATCCCCGTGGAGGCCACCAAGGAGAAGCTGTACTCCGTCGACGAGAACCTGTGGGGCCGGGCCATCGAGTGCGGGCAGATCGAGGACCCGTGGGTGGCGCCGCCCGAGGACGCCTTCACGTTGACGCGCCAGACGGCCGAGGCGGCACGTGACGTCGTGATCGGCTTCGAGGCCGGCGTGCCGGTGTCCATCGACGGCCGTCCCTCGGCCCTCGCCGACCTGGTGGGCGAGCTCAACGGGCTGGTCGGCTCCTACGGCTTCGGGCGCATCGACATGGTGGAGAACCGACGAGTGGGGATCAAGAGCCGCGAGACCTACGAATGCCCGGCGGCGCTCGCCCTGATCATGGCGCACGCCGACCTGGAGGACCTCACCTTGGAGCGCGACCTCGCCCACGAGAAGGCCCGCTTGGAGCCGCGCTGGGCCGAGCTGGTCTACGACGGGTTGTGGTTCTCGCCGCTCAAGGAGGCTCTCGACCAGTTCTTCGCAGCCGCCCAACGGCACGTGAGCGGTGAGGTGCGCCTCTCGTTGCGGCCCGGTGCCCTGGGGGGACCGGGTAGCTGCGTCGTCACGGGCCGGCGCAGCCCCGTGTCGCTCTACGACCACGGCCTGGCCACCTACGACGCATCGGACACCTTCGAGCACGCCGACGCCGAGGGCTTCGTGCGCCTGTGGGGCCTCGGGCTGTCCACCTGGGCGAGACGCCAGGGAGGGCCCGCTCCGGGTCCTGCAGGCCCCTCGGGCGCGGGCCATGACGGAGGTGAAGCCTCGTGACCCTGTGGGAGGGCCGCCTGGGCGGCCAGACGGCGCAGGAAGTCATGGCCTACAGCGTGAGCCTCCCCTTCGACCGTCGCCTGGCCGCCGACGACCTGGCCGGATCGCGCGCCCACGTGCGGGGGCTGGGGCACGCCGGCATCCTGCCCGAGTCGGAGGTGTCGATCCTCATCGCCGCCCTCGAGCGCGTCGAGGTGGAGATCCTCGGTGGCGCCTTCGAGTTCCACCCCGAGGACGAGGACATTCACACAGCAGTGGAGCGCCGCGTGACCGAGATCGCCGGGGACGTGGGCGCCAAGCTGCACACGGGCCGCAGCCGCAACGACCAGGTGGCCACCGACCTGCGCCTGTACGCCCGCCGTGAGCTGCTCGGCATCGCCGCCCGGGTCCTCGGGCTCCAGCAGGTCCTGGCGCGGCGGGCGGCCGAGGCGGGCGAGGCGTACCTCCCCGGCTACACCCATCTGCAGCGGGCCCAGCCCGTGCTGCTCGCCCATTGGCTGCTCGCCCACGGCTGGGCCCTGGCGCGCGACGTGGACCGCCTGTTGCAGTGCGTGTCGCGCCTCGACGTGTGCCCGCTGGGGGCCGGGGCCCTGGCCGGGTCCTCGCTCCCGCTCGATCCGGACTGGGTGGCGGCCGAGCTCGGCTTCGGTGCCCGCTTCGAGAACTCCCTGGACGCCGTTTCCGACCGGGACTTCGTGGCCGAGGGGCTCTTCTGCCTGGCGCTGTTGGGCGTCCACCTGTCGCGACTGGGCGAGGAGTTGGTGCTGTGGTCGAGCGACGAGTTCGGGTTCGTCACCCTCGACGACGGCTATGCCACGGGAAGCTCGATGCTGCCTCAGAAGAAGAACCCCGACGTGGCCGAGCTGGCCCGGGCCAAGTCGGGGCGGCTCGTGGGGCACCTGGCCGGCCTCCTCGCCACCTTGAAGGGCCTTCCCTTCGCCTACAACCGGGACCTCCTGGAGGACAAGGAGCCCCTGTTCGATACCGTGGATACAGTGCGCCCCGCGGTCCAGCTCATGGCCGGGCTCCTGGACAACCTTACGCTGCGCCCCGAGCGCCTGGCCGCGGCCCTGCACGGCGGCTTTCTCACCGCCACCGACCTGGCCGATTACCTGGTGACCAAGGGCGTGGCCTTTCGCACCGCCCACGAGCAGGTAGGCAACACGGTGCGCTACGCCGAAGCGCATGACCAGGAACTCTGGGAACTGAGCCTGGAGGAAATCCGGCAGTTTGCCCCGCTGGCCGAACCCGACGTGTTCGACTGGCTCAAGATCGAAAATTCCGTGGCCCGGAGACGCTCGCCGGGCGGCACTGCGCCGGAACGGGTACGCGAGGCCCTGGAGCGGGCCGAAGCGGAAATAGGACTGAACCTGCATGAACAGGAGATTTAAGGTTACTTTGAGAGAGGGGGCCAGGGGCGGCAAACCGGCCCTCGCCTCAAGATACTTATTTTTCTCCATTCTCTGCCTTCTGCTCCTGGCCTCCGCCTGCGGCAAGCGGATGGCGCCTTATGCCCCCGACCAGGTCTTGCCGGCGCCGGTGCGGAACTTCCAGTTGACCCAGGATGGCGATTCCCTGCTCTTGGCCTGGCAGTTGCCCCGGGAAAATCTGCTGGGCCAACCCCTGATTCAGATCGAGGGCTGCCGGGTCTATCGGGCCGTCTTAAAGGGCGTCTCGCCGGAGCTTTTGGCCTCCTCGGATTTCTCGCCCTATGCCGACATCGACCTGAGCTATCCCCGGCAGGGCGAGGTGCACGGTGAATCCGTGCTCTTCCGGGACCGGGATTTGCTCCCGGACCATCGCTATTACTACCGGGTGACGGTTTATAACCCGGACGGCCACAACGGCGGCTGGTCCCGGACCTTGAGCCGGGCCTGGGGCTGGCTGCCCCGGACCCCCGCGGACTTCAAGGCCGTAGCCGGGGATAAGATCGTGAACCTGTCCTGGGGCCCGGTGACCAGGTTGCAGGACGGCTCGCCGGTTGTGGACCTGGCCGGTTATCTTATTTATCGCCGCTCGGGCGGAGGGGTCTGGATCAAGGTGACACCGGCGCCGGTGCGCCCGAATAAATTTCAGGACGTGGCGGTGCTCAACGATGTGGAATATACTTAT
>JBJKRZ010000177.1:0-4902 GCA_046704365.1 Acidimicrobiales bacterium
CCCAAAAATGGTTTATAATCATTTTTTGTCGGCCCCCAAGGGGCGCCCCCCGGCCGCCCCCACCCCCACTCCCGCCGCCCAGCGCCTGGCCGATGCCCTGGCGGCCGCCGCTGCCCTGGGCGGTGGACTCGGTCACCGTGCGGTACACGAGCACGTGGCGCGCCAGCCCGGCCGCCACCGCCAGGCAGGCGGCGAACACGGCCCGGACCTGCCCCGGACCCTCGCCACCGCCGTCGTGCCAGTTGAGTCGCAGGCGCATGGTGTCGTGCACCTCGGGGCTGGTCGGGCCGGCGAAGGGCTCACCCCCCATGCCGCCGCCGGGATAGGTGGCCAGCCCGTCGATGTCGTCCCGGGTGAGCCCGGCGTCGGCGATGGCCTCCAGGGCGGCCTCAACGGTGAGATCCAGGGCCGTGCGCCCCAGGCGGCGGCCCACCTGCGACTGGCCGATGCCGGAGATGACCGCCCGGCGCTCGAGGATCTCGGTCACCACCGCCCTCAGCCCCCTGCCACCGGTGACGGGCGGAACAGCGGGAGCCATACGTCTTCGCACTGCTCGAAGACCACTTCCACGGCCATGCCCACCTCGAGCTCGGGCTCCTCGCAGTCGACCAGGTTGGTCATGAGCCGCACGTCGTCCTGCTCCTCGATGGTCACCAGGCCGACCACGTAGGGGCCGTCGCCCGGCACCCACGGCTGGTGGTTCACGGTAAAGGAGTGCAGCTCGCCCCGACCGCTCACCGCTTCGGGCGCCAGCTTGCCCTGCAGGCAGTACGGGCAGAGAGGCGCCGGCGGGTGGACGTAGCGCCGGCAGCCGTCGCAGCGCAGGAAGCGCAGCACCCCGTCGGCCCCCGAGGTCCAGAAGAAGCGGTTCACGTCGTCGAGGCGGGGAAGCACCCGGACGAGCGGCCCCCGTCCCAGGGGCGCCGGGGACAGCGGCTCGGCGCCGACGTGGGCGACGGGTGTGACGGGCTCAGGCACTGGCGGCGCATGTTATCGGTGACGCGAGAGGACCTGACGTGGCCGTCAGGTTCCGGCCATGGCGCCGGCCTGCAGCGCGAGCCGTTGATAGACTTAGTCCTATGACTAAGTCTGTTGGCGTCCACCAGGCCAAGACCCACCTGTCCCGGTTGCTCGAGGACGTGGCCGGGGGCGAGGAGGTGGTGATCACCCGCCGGGGTGAGGAGGTGGCCAAGCTGGTTCCCGTCGCCCGGAACGGGCCCCGGAGCTTCGGCATGGACCGTGGGCGCTTCTCGGTGCCCGAGGACTTCGACGGGCCCCTGCCCGAAGAGGTCCTGGCCGCTTTCGAAGCGTGACCGACCGCCTCCTGCTCGACACCCACGTGTTCCTGTGGCTCTTGACCGAGCCGGAGCGCCTGGGGGACGGTCTCGAGCTGGCGCGAGCGCCGGACACCGAACTGATCGTCTCGGCGGCGAGCTCGTGGGAGATCGCCGTCAAGCACCGTCTCGGGAAGCTCACGCTCCCCGAGCCCCCGGCGCGATATGTGCCCTCGCGCCTGCGCGCCATCGGGGCGACGGCGATGGCGGTGGAGCACGCCCATGCGCTGGCGGTGAGCGAGCTCCCGGACCTCCACAGCGACCCTTTCGACCGCCTCCTGGTGGCTCAGGCGCTCGTGCTCGGGTTGCGGATCATGTCGAGCGATCCGCAGGTCGCCCGCTACCCGGTCGAGGTCACCCTGGTGGGCTGATGCCCTCGGCCACCACGAGCGCGCCTTGTCACCGCCGGGGCGGGGGACCGGGGGGCGCCAGCCGGTACAGCTCGGCGGCGTTGGCGCCCAGCACCAGCGCCTGGCTGTCCTCGTCGAGGGGTTCGACGGTGCGGCGCAGGGCGTCGACGGCCCCCGGGAAGGTGGCGTCGTGATGCGGGTAGTCCGAGCCCCTCACGATGCGTTCGGGGCCGACCAGGGGCGCCAGCGCCGGCAGCGTCCGCTCCTCCACTTCGAAGCTGATCCAGCACTGGCGGGCGAAGTACTCGCTCGGCCGCAGCTTCATGTCGGGGCAGAAGGCGCCGAAGCTCTCGGCTTGCTCGTCGAGGCGCTCGGTCCAAAACGGCGCCCAACCGCCGCCGGACTCCAGGAACACCACGCGCAGCTGCGGGTGGCGCTCGAGGACGCCGAAGGCGATGAGCTGGGCGCAGGCCAGCATCTGCTCGAAGGAGTGCGACACGGCGTGCAGCACCATGGGGTTGAAGGGCCTGTCCGATCCCAGGGTGGGGAGGATGATCGAGCTGCCCTCGTGGACCCCGATGGTGGTGCCCGTCTCCTCGGCCGCCTCCCACAGCGGCTCGTAGGCCCGGTCGGAGAGCGACCGCCCCCGGCAGGGGTTGGGTCGCACGAAGGCGGCGGGGAAGCCGAGCTCGTCGTGGGCGCGGCGCAGCTCGGCGGCGGCGGCAGCCGGGTCCTGGGCCGGGACCATGGCCGCCCCGAACAGCCGCCCCGGGTCGGCCGAGCAGTACGAGGCCAGCCAGTTGTTGTAGGCCCGGGCGATGGCCACGGCCGCCTCGGGGTCCTCGAGCGCCCAGAAGTACAGCCCCACCGAGGGGAACAGCACGGCCTGGTCGATGCCCTCGGTGTCCATGTCGGCCAGGCGCGCCTTGGGATCACTGCCGCCGGGCAGGGCCTCCTCCAGCGAGCGGAAGCTGGCCGGGTCCGAGAAGCGGGCGCCGGGGGTGGCCAGGGAACCCAGGGGGACGGCCAGGATCTCCTTGTCGCCCACCACCACGTGCTCGTAGCCGCCGCTGTCGCGATGCACGGTGGGCCGGTGGCGCTCGGGGACCGGGTCCCAGGCGGCCATGGGCTCGACCACGTGCCCGTCGGCGTCCACCACCAGGTCCCGACGACCGCTCACGAGGCCGGCCCGCTTCCGGCCGTGCGCCAGTCGTCGTGCTCGGGCACCGGGTGGCGGAACAGCGTCGCCGCGTTCAGGTATGCCATCTTGCGCAGCTCCTCCTCGGGGAGCCCTCCCATCGTCTTCTCCACCACGGCTTGGGTGTCGGGCCAGGTGGAGTCGGCATGGGGGTAGTCGCTCTCCACCATGATGTTGTCCACGCCGATCACATGGCGCAGCTCCACCAGCGACGGGTCGTCGATGGAGCAGAACCAGAAGTTGCGCCTGAGGACCTCGCTGGGCAGCAGGTCGCTCTTCCACGCCGCGCTCTCGGTGCCCGACGCCGAATGGGCCAGCACGTAGTCGACGCGGTCCAGCAACATGGGAACCCACCCGATTCCGCCCTCGGACAGGGCCAGCTTGATGTCCGGAAAGCGCACGGGCACCCCCGACCACAGCCACTCTGCGGCGGCGATAAGGGCGTTGACGGGGAACAGGGTGGGGAGCAGCTCGAAGGGCGGCCCCGGGGAGGGAAGGGGCGCCCAGGCCGAGGCGCCGGTGTGCATGCACACGACGGTGTCGGTCTCGGCGCAGGCGGCGAGGAGGGGGTCCCAGTGCCCGGTGAAGATGGAAGGCAGTCCCAGCTGGGCGGGGAACTCGGGGAAGCTCACCGCCTTGAAGCCGCGCCCGGCGTTACGCCTGATCTCCTCGGCCCCGAGCTCCACGTCGGCCAGCCAGGGCAGCTGCAGGGCGATGATGCGTTCGGGGTAGGTGCCGGCCCACACCTCGAGGTGCCAGTCGTTCCAGGCCCGCAGGCAGGCCAGGCCCAGCCCCTTGTCCTCGGAGCGCATGAACACCGACCCGCAGAAGCCCGCCACCAGCGACGGGAAGCACAGCGAGGCCCACACGCCGTTCACGTCCATGTCGGCGATCCGTGCGTGGATGTCGTAACAGCCCGGTCGCATCTCGTCGAAGCGCGCCGGGTCCATGCTCCAGGTCTCCCTGGCCCGCCCGGCCACGGCGTTGAGGCCCACGTTGGGGTAGGTGCGCCCCTCATACAGCCAGTACTGCGAGCCGTCGTCGTTCTCCACCACCCGCGGCGCCCGCTGCGCCATGGCGGCGGGCACCCGGCCCTCGAAGAGGTCGGGGGGCTCGATCAGGTGGTCGTCGACCGAGATGATGGGCACGCCGATGGGCCGCGGTGCCGGGTCGGGCAACAGCGGCGTGGATCTCACAGCCGCTCTCCGGCCTCGTCGGGCGTGGTGGCCCTGTCGGGGGCCAGGGCGGCGGCGCAGAAGGCCCAGACCTGCTCCGCCACCGTGGCGGGGTCGTCGTCGGCGATCTCATGCCACACCAGCGAGTGCAGGTGGGACAGGACCAGGTGGAACACCAGGCGGGCGTCGGCGGCGCTGTCCCCCGGCCGGATCTCGCCGCGCCGGCGGGCGCCGGCCAGCTCGCGCTCGAAGAGCGCCAGAAAGGGCCGGCGCACCTCCCGCAGCTCCTCGGGGCGGGACTGGGCCAGGCGCAGGTGCTCGCTCACCAGCGAGGCCGCATAGGGCACCTGGCGCGCCACGCCCAAAAAGCCGAACAGTCCCGTCACGGTGGTGCGCAGGCGCTCGCCCTCGGGCCCCGCGTCGACCAGGTCCGAGAGCACTTTCGCCCCCCGCCGGGCGTCGTCGGCGAACAGCGCCGCCAGCAGGTCGTCCTTGGAGCCGAAACATCGGTAGAAGCTCTTGAGCGAGCTGCCCGCCGCCGCCACCACCTGGCTGACCGTGAAGCTGGCAGCGCCGGCCTCCCACATGAGCGAGCGGGCCGCCCCCACCAACCGCACGGCCACGTCGTCGGAGGCCCCGGCTACCGCGAGATTGGCCTCCTCGGCCTGCAGGGTCACGGCGCGGCAAACTAGCATGCCGGAGAACGCCGTTCTCCACCGGGCCAGGGCGGTCCGAGTAGCGACACCGGGGCGTCGGCGGGCAAGGGGACGCCAATGGGCGAGAAGACCGGACTGGTCATCGACGGGGCGGTGGTGGCGGGCGCCGAGACGCCCTATCCCGTGCAC
>JBJKRZ010000178.1:0-2842 GCA_046704365.1 Acidimicrobiales bacterium
TCTGCCGATTCCAGTGGCTCTCGGAGCACGGTGGAATCAGGATCGACGCCCCGCGACGCCTCGTGCGTGTGCAACCCGACCGTGGCCCAGATGCCCAGCGCCGCCACCCCGCCATCCGCTCCGCCCGCCACCCCGCCCTCCGCTCGGCCCTCGCCGGCGGCGTCACCGTCGCCGGCGGCGTCACCGGCGGCGGTCCGTGCCCGGCGTGCCAGGGCAATCGCCTGAGCCGACGAATCGGCGTCGGTGCCCACGCACACCAGGCCCTCCACACCGGCCCGACGGGCGGCGTCGAGGACGGCGGCCACTTCGGTGCCCTCGGGGCGGTAGCCGTCCTGGATGTGGCAGTGCGAGTCGAACCAGCTCGGTGCGCTCACGCGCTCCGCCGGGGGAACAGCGGCGGCCCCTTGTCGACGGGGACGCCCCCGGGGTACCCGCCCCAACGCAGCGCCTCGGTGCCGCGCTCTTCCTCGGGCCGCCCCGTCAACCCGATACGTCGCCAGATCTCACCGCAGGTGCCCGGCATGGCGGGCGAGGCGAGCACGGCCACGAGCCGCAGAACCTCGAGGGCGCTGCCCAGGACGGCGTCCACGGCGGGACCGGGGTCCGACTTCCAGGGCTCGGCCGCCTCCAGCTCGGCGTTGGTCTCACGGATGAGGTACCAGGTGGCCTCGAGCGCCTCGTGGGGAGCGAAGCGGCCCCAGGCATGGGCGGCCCGCTCGACGACCTCGCCGGCCACCTGGGCCAGCCGGCTCCCGGGGTCGGGCGCCGGGCCCACGCCGCCGCACTTGGAGCCGACCACGGTGGCCACCCGAGAAAGCAGGTTGCCCAGGTTGTTGGCCAGGTCAGCGTTGTAGCGGGCCGTGATGCCCTCGTAGGAGAACTCCCCGTCGGTGCCGAGCGGCGTGTCGCGCAGCAGGTGGTAGCGGATGGCGTCCACACCGAAGTCAGCGGTGAGGGCAGCCGGGGCGATCTCGGTCAGCTTGACGGGCGCCTCGCCGTCGTCCCCGTCGGTCCCGCCCCCCTGCACGGTGGCCTGGCGGATGCGCGTCTTGGACAGGCGGGTGCCGCCCACGAGCAGCCACCCGTGGACGAACACGTTGGCCGGAGGGTCGATGCCCGCCGCCATGCACATGGCCGGCCACCACACGCAGTGGAACCGGATGATCTCCTTGCCGATGAGATGGTGCACGGCCGGCCACCACGCCCCGAAACGTGCCGGGTCGTCGCCGTAGCCGATGGCGGTGATGTAGTTGACCAGGGCGACGTACCAGACGTAGAAGACGTGCTTGTCGTCCCAGGGCACCTTCACCCCCCACCGGGTGGAGGTACGGGTGATGGAGATGTCGTGCAAGCCGCCTTTGACGAAGGCGAGCGCCTCGTTGCGCTTGCCGTCGGGGCGCACCGCTTCGGGATTGGCCTCGTACCACTGGACCAGGCGGTCCTGGAAGGCGCTCAACCTGAAGAAGTAGTTGTCCTCCTCCAGCCACTGACAAGCCCGGAGGTGGTCGGGGCACACGTGATCGTCGAGGAGCTCCGACTCGTCCTTGTAGGCCTCGCACCCGACGCAGTACCACCCGCTGTAGGTGCCCAGGTAGATGTGCCCGTTGTCGTAGATCCGCTGCAGGAACTGCTGTACGGCCCGGTGGTGGCGGGGCTCGGAGGTCCGGATGAAGTCGTCGTTGGACACCTCCAGGTCCTTCCACGCCTCGACGAAGCGCTGAGAGGTGCGCTCGGTCCACAGCGCCGTGTCGACCCCGTGCTCGTCGGCGGCCTGGGCCACCTTGACGCCGTGCTCGTCGGTGCCGGTCAGGAACACGACGTCGTCGCCCACGAGCCGGTGCCAGCGGGCCAGGGCGTCGGCGTTCACGGTGGCGTAGGCGTGCCCGACGTGGGGGACGTCGTTCACGTAGTAGATGGGGGTCGTCACGTAGAAACGTGCCACGGCCACAGGGTACCGATCGCCGACCCCGCCCCCGCCGGAGGGCCTCGCCCTCACCAATTGGCGACGTGACAGGCGCCGTGCCCGGTGCGCTCCACGTAGCGCTGGTGGTAGGCCTCGGCGGGCCAGAAGGTGGCCGCCGGGACCACCTCGGTGACGATGGGCCGCCGGAAGCGGGCGGCGAAGGTCTCGAGGGCCGCCCGGGCAGCCGCCTCCTGGCGGGCGTCGTGGAAGAAGACGACCGAGCGGTACTGGGTCCCCACGTCGGGCCCCTGGCGATCGGGCGTGGTGGGGTCGTGGTGCTGGAAGAACGCCTCGAGCAGCTGGGGGTACTCGAGGCGGGCAGGGTCGTAGGTCACGAGCACCGCCTCGGCATGACCGGTGCGCCCCGAGCACACCTGTTCGTAGGTGGGAGCGTCGGTGTTGCCGCCGCTGTAACCCGAGACGACCTCGACGACCCCGGGCACGGAGCGGAAGAAGTCCTCCACCCCCCAGAAGCAACCGGCAGCGAAGGTGGCGCGGGCCAGCCCCGCCGGGACGTCGTCGGGCTGCACCGCAGGGCCCTGGGTGGTATCGAGACCGGCGTGGGACATGGGGGGACCTCCTCCTCCGGCAGGACGCCGACGCGCCCAGGACAAGAACCAGCGTTCAATCGCCGCCATTCCACACCGCCAGCCCGATCTCGTACGAGCGGCGCTTGGGCACCCCGAGTGCTCCCGCCACCGAGGCGGCGGCGTCGCGCAGGCTCCGGCCGGCCCGGTGCTCGTCCTCCATGGCCCGGCGCACCACTTCGTCGCCCGGACCCGGCGGTGCCGGTGCCCCCTCCACCACGAGCACCAGCTCGCCGCGGGCCACCTGGGCGGCGTAGGCCGCCGCCTCCCCCAGGGGGCCGCGCCACACCTC
>JBJKRZ010000179.1:0-8163 GCA_046704365.1 Acidimicrobiales bacterium
CCGACCACGAGACGACTTCGACGGGTGAGCGGCACTCGACCGCCGAGAGACGTCGATGGCGCCACGACGTCGCCCGATCGGCGCCGCGCGTAGAGGTCGGCATCGGCGAGAGCCACGAGGAGGTAGGGGTCCTCCAGTGCCTCGGCGCCGACCTCCGCCAGGCTGGCTGCGCCCCAGCTGAAGTGGTGAGGTCCCGCGTTCGCCGCTCGCTCGAGCATGGCCGCCGCGCCTGCGGTGGTCGTGGACGGGGCCAACACGACGAACTCGTCACCACCGATGCGATAGACACGGTCCTCGGTCCGCAGATTGGACCGCAGGAGCCGGGCCAGCTCCTGCAGGGCTTCGTCGCCGACCCGATGGCCCTTGGAGTCGTTGATGGCCTTCAGTCCATCGAGATCCACCACTCCTGCTGTGAGGTCCAGGCCCCCCTGTACGGCTCGGTTGACCGCCAAGGCCAGATCCTCGTCGAGCGCCAGGCGATTGGCGCATCCCGTGAGCAGGTCGGTGCGCGCTTGGCGACGCAGTGAGGCGGTGGCCGCCTGCACGACTTGGAGGCGGACCTCGTCCATCAACTCCTCGATCATCTCGGCCGCGTCCGTCCCGGACACGCCGGTGCTCGCCCCCGGGAAAGAAGTGATGATCGCCTGGCGCAGGGCCGTCAGTGCCACCAGGGCTTCCACGGGCGAAGTGGCCTGTGAACCCCAACGTCGGGCCGCCCGGCGCAGCTCAGCTGTGGGGGAGCCAACGCTCAGCGCCCTTACGAGCGCCGACACCAGCGCCCGGTCCTGGGCTCCGGCATCGGCCTCGACACCAGTCCTTCCGGTGCGGGCCCACCAGGCAGCCACGACCTCATCCGGGCCACCTGTCGTCGGCTGGTTTTCCACGTTCACACCCCCCGATGCTTGGCGCTCACGCTACTCGACATGGCAGTCCCCGAGGTCGCTTCCGGAGGCTGCGGACACAGCGGACACAGCGGACACGGCGGTCGTGCACGCACTGCGCTGCTGTTCGACGCGCCCGCCCACGCCATTAGTCTGGAGGGGTGCAGGTTTCCTTTCGGCAGTGGAACAGTCGCCGTCGGTCGGCCGGATTCCTGGGCGGTGTGCTGTTCCTGGTCGCCGTTGTGGCGGCGCTGGTGCTCCTGGTCTTCCTCGCCGGCATCGGCCTTTTGTTCATGGCGCTGGTCGGCGTGCTGATGGGCGCCGAGCGCCTGCTCGGGCTGCTCGTCCCCGCCTACCGTCGCCGGCGGCGCGAGCGCTACCTCACCATGCCCACGGGTGTCATCCGCACCGTCCGATTCGGCTCTGGGCCGACCCAGGTGATCGAGGCCCGCTCACACGAGCTGCCCCAAGCAGGGGACTGAGGCACCGACCCGTCTCGTTTTCCGCGAGGTCACTGACCTGCCCTTTCGTCGATAGGGACAGGGTGGTCGGCCGGTTGCCGACACGGACCGTCACCTGCGGACAGGGACCGTTACCTGCGAGTAAGGGCCTTCGGCCTCTGACCACCACATCGCTTGCGTCCGATGCTCACATCGTCGAAACGAGGGTGCCGGTCTGCCACGCACCGTTGGTGGTTCCGCCTCGTCACCCGGGGACGACGGGAAGATGGGAGAGAACGAAAGTCTCAGTCTCCGTGCCATACGGACGGAGCTCGAACGATTGGCAAATGAACGCCTCCTGCGACGCCTGAGCGCCGAGGAGGATCTTCGATACCACCAGCTGTGTGAGTCCGAAGTCGAGCTCCTACCGGGGACCAGCTGAGGCGCGCCGGCACGGCGAAGCTGGATTTCGCTGACGTCGCGCCCCGTTGTCGCGGCACGCTACTTTCCTTCGACCAGGCCCTTGCGCAGCTTCACCTGACCCGCCTTCTTCGCTCTCTTGGCGGCGCGCTTCTCCTTGACTGAGCGACCCGCCTTCTTCGAGTGACCCGACGGGAGCGAACGGTCGTGCATGGTGGCCTCCTCTGACCGGTTCCACGATTATCCTCGCGCCTGGGCCGCCTGTTCGGGATGCCGGACACCGATGTCGTGGAGAATGTCCCCGTGACCGCGGTGCGCCGCCTCGTGCCGGGGGAGTGGCAGCTCCTTCGCCAGGTGCGGCTGCTCGCCCTCGGGGACGCGCCCTTCGCCTTCGCCTCGACGGTCGAGGAGGAGAGGGAGCGCCCCGACGCATGGTGGGCCGAGAGCGTGGCGCGCCTGGCGTGGTTCGTGGCCGAGGACGGCGAGCGCCTCGTCGGACTGGCCGCCGGACTTCCTCCCGACGACGACGGCGCTTGGCCCGAGCTCATCTCCATGTGGGTGGACGAGGCCCACCGGGGCGGCGCCGTGGCCGAGCGGTTGCTCCAGATGGTGGTGGACTGGGCCGAGGGCGAGGGAGCCACCGGGCTGGTCCTGGGAGTCGCCGAGGACAACGAGCGGGCCCTGCGGTTCTACGAGCGAGCGGGGTTCAGGCCGACGGGAGGACACGAGCCACTTCGCAGCCGGCCGGCGGTGTGCACCTCCGAGATGTGCCTGGTCCTCTCTCGCCCCGGCCACGGTGGGCAGCCGCCCGACGGATAGCACCCGCCGGTCAACCCGGGGGCCCCTCCGGTGCCGGCAGCGCCGCCGTCAGTCCTTCGAGGTCCTCGACGGTGACGGTGAGGGCGGAGTGCCCGCTGCGCCGGAGGGCAGAGGGCACCTTTTCCTTGAAGTGCAGGCACACGCCGGCGTCGCGGTTGGTGCCGAAGGTGAGGCCGTCGTCCACGAAGGAGAGCCGAGCGCCGATCGCCGTCCACCAGCGGTAGCGACGCGTGATGTGGGCGCCGACGACGTTCGGGAGCGTGGTCTCCAGCGTGAAGAGGCCGAAGGTGGCGACCAGGCGTCCGTCGTCGGTGACCGTCACCGCGTCGTGCCAGGGCCGGAAGCCGAAGGGTGCCCACAGGGGGGCGAAGCGGTAGTCGACGCCGTAGCGGAACCTCTCCGCCACAGCCGGCTCCTCTCCCGGCCCTCAGCGCTCGGCGGGAAGGGCGACGGCCCGCCGAGAGGGGTGTCCCAGCCGCCTGCTCCTGGGCAAGGGCCCGGGGCGGGCCAGGAAGAACCCTTGGCCGAACTCCACACCGATGGCCGTGAGGCAGTCGAATTGCTCCCTGGTCTCGATACCCTCGGCCACCACGGTGGCGCCCAGCTCCCGGGCCGTGGCCACGATCCCGGCGGCGAGCGCCCGCCGAGAAGGATCGGCGTCGATCTCGGCGGTCAGGGCCACGTCCAGCTTGATCAGGTCAGGGCGCAGGGTCAGCACGTGGCGGAAGTTGGCGTACCCGGCACCGACGTCGTCCACGGCCACCATCACCCCCAGCTGGCGGGCTTGGACGAGCGTCTCCTGCAGGGCGGCGTAGTCCTTGACGGCGTCGTGCTCGGTGATCTCCACGACGAGCTGCTGTGCTTCTCCCGAACGCCGCACCAGCTCCAGGAACCCTGGGTCCACCACCAATCCAGGCGAGGCGTTCACGCTCAGGAACAACCCCTCGGGTCGCCGGTGGGCGATCGCCAGGGCAGAGGACATCACGGTCAGCTCGAGCTCGACGCCCAGCCCCGCCGCCCTCGCTTCGGCGAACCACATGTCGGGCGACAAGCCCCGTCCCGGCGAAAGGCGGGCCAGGGCCTCCACGCCCACGGCCACTCCGGTGCGCAGCGAGAAGATGGGCTGGAAGGCGATGGCGAAGGAGCGGGCGTCGATGGTGGAGCGGATCTCCTCGTGCTCGAGGAGGCGGGGGCCGCGCATGGTCCGTGCCATGTTGGCCCGCTCTTCGAGGAGATGGCCGGTCACTTCCGAGGACAGGACGCTGTGTCCGCGGGTCACCGCCCGCAGCGATCCCAGCAGGTCGAGATGGGGGCTCTTGACCAGGTACCCGATGGCCCCTGCGTCGAGCATCTGCATCACGTGCTTGCGATCCGCATAGCCCGACAGCGCCACCACCCGGGTCTGGGGCGACAGGACCGCCAATTCGTGGACGGCCCGCACGCCGCTGCCCTTGGGCAGTCCCACGTCGAGCAACATGATGTCGGGCTGCCACTGGCGCCCCACCTCGATCGCCGCCTGGGCGTCGCCAGCCGCCGCCACCACCTCGAAGTGGGCATCGGCGTCGATGAGCTCGGTCATGGCCGAGCGCACGCGCTCGTCGTCCTCCGCGATGGCCACGGTGGTGGCGCGTGCGCCTGCTCTGGTTCCCTCTGTCGTCGGCCGCAACGCCGAACACCCTTCATGTCGTGCGGCCCCCCGCGCTCCCGACCCTAGGCAACACCCCCGTTGCCACCCAGGGTCGAAAGTCCCAACGCTGGCTCGTCTAGCGACGATGCGCCGAGCACCAGGGCACGGCGTTGACCTCGGACCGGGGGATGCCCCCACAGGGGTCGGGCATGGGCGTGAGGCTGGCCGAGGCGGGGTTCTCCAGCGACGTGGCCCCTGGGAGCGGGTGCATGGCGATCTCCGCCTCGTTCTGGCGCGGGTAGTTGGCCCCCGGCGGGCACAGGGCGCTGCCGGGGACGGGCCCGAGCTGGATGGAACCCGAGTCGCACGCCACCTCGGCGGCGAACAGGGCGTTGAGGTCGGGGGGGACGGTCGCCCCCGTGCACTTGGGGTAGAGCAGCTGGGCCAGCGGAGGCGAGGTGGTGAGCCCGTAGGGGTCGGAGTTGCCGGCGAAGCAGTCGGTGGGGCCGGGCTCCAGGTTGACGGCGCCGATGTCGCCGTTGGTGGGGTTGCCGAACCCCCCGTTGCTCACGTAGGTGTTGCCCAGCACGGCGTCGCCGTACTCGTCGAAGACGCACAGCGCCCCCGACAGCGGGGTGCTGGGCGAGTCGGGAGCGATGAGGGTGCCGCCCGAGCAGGGATCGCCGCTGTCGGGGTAGGGCACGAGGATCGTCCCCCAGGCGTCGTTGTTCTCGAAGTGGTTGTCGAGCACGGTGTCGTTGCGGGCCCCCGACAGCGACATCCCCGTGCCCACCGGCCCTGCCGCTGCCGAGCCGGCCGTGGGCACGTTGGCGTCGTTGTTGGAGTAGACGTTGTTGTCGTAGAACACCCAGCAACTGGGCGCCCCCTCGATGGGGGGGGCGACGCCGGGCGGGCAGGCTCCGTTCTGGGGCGGCGGGTTGTCGCCGTTCTGGCTGTTGGTGTCGAAGCCGTCCTCGTTGTTGTCGAACGTCGAGTGCGCCACGAGTAGCCACCCGCCCGAGTTGGACCCCGAGTAGCCCAGGGCGTTGTACTCAGACGTGGCGTTGGTCACCTCCTGGTTGCACTGCTGCTGGCAGGCACCGATGTAGTAGCCCGAGTCGTTGAAGTTGCTGGCGTAGGTCTGGTCCCACTGCCCGCCGTCCCAGTTGCTGGAGAAGATCCCGTAAGTCCCCGCCCACTGCTCGGGGTTGGCAGAAGGGTCCTTCGGGTTGGTGCCGAAGTACGTCGTGGTGGCGGTGAGGTACTTGCCCACATAGCCACCCTGGCTGGCACCGACGTGGGGGCCCTGAGTGTCCACGAATACCTGGCCGCTGTTGGCCCCGCCGTTCCACCAGATCTGGTTGCCGCCGCCGCCGGTGCCGGCCAAGAAGTTGCACACCGTGAGGTTCTCCACCCAGGATCCCGGCGCCTTGTACACCATGATCCCGTTGAGCCCCTGGTCGGGGGCGCTCTCCGAGCCGAACACCTGGTCGTTGCGGTCGGTGCTGCACGGCGGCCCCGACTTGGTGCCGTCGATCACCACCGATTTGCGGTCCATGCCGACGATCCACACGTTGGCTCCGGTGACGAGCACGCCGGCGGCGTCCTGACCCGGCGGAGCGGGCGCGATGGCAGCCGGGTCGGTCTTGTAGTCGCCTGGTGCCACGAGCACGTAGGTGGAGGGCACCGGACCCCCGAGGGGCGTGTTGTGCGCCGCCCAGAACTGCGCCTCGTTCACGGCGTGCTGGATGCAGGCCACGCTCAGGGGGGGTGGGCAGCTCACGTTGCCCGGCACGGCCACGCCGTTGTTGTCGAAGGTCCCCACGGCAAAGACGTTGGAAGGCCACGACCCGCTCTTGGTCGTCTTCGCCGTGCTCGCTCCCACCCCGCTGGCCAACACCACCGCCAGCGAGAGCGCTCCCATGCTCGTCGCCGCCAGGCCCCGGCGCAGGGAACGGGCGACCCGTCTGTGGCTCCTCATGTCCCGCCTCCTGTTACGGCTGCCCGGCAGCACCACGAGGGGGGCCCGCCGAAGAAGCCTCGAAACTCCGCCCGGGGCGACCTCCGCCAGGTCGCCGCCTGGCGCCAGGCTATCTCGGGGCGCCGGCTGCCACCAAGCTCGCCTTGGGCCGCTTCGGGCCGCGCCCTCAGAGTCCGGTCACGACGTCGAGCACGAGCCGGCAGGCCTGACGCAGGTTGCCCATCGCCACCCGGTAGGCGGGGCACAGGCGCGCCAGGCGGGCCAGGGTGCCCGTCTGCCCGCTGCCGGCACCGGCACCGGCCACGACATTGCTGGCCAGCAGCTCGTGCGCCTCGGCAGGCGTGATGGGACTGAGCCTGGATCCACGCATTGACCAGAGACAACGCACTGGCCTGATCCACCAAAAAGGCCTCCCCAGCTGGGAGAATGACGATTGCTGAAGTCATCGTTCACCCAACAACGGGGAGGCACTTTCTGTGTCGTCATCATCGCGCGCGCTCGACCGCATCGGGGTGACCTTCGACGAGCCGAGCCTCGTCGCCGACGCGGGTCTGCTGCTTCCGGCGACCCTCGTGATCCGGCTCGGTCTCGAGCGCCTGGTGAACGAGACCATCTCGCTCGCCGGGCGGGTCGGCGGGGCCAACCCCGGCCGCAAGGTCCTCACGCTCGTGTTCGCGATCCTCGCCGGCGCGAGCCACATCGACCACGCCGACCGCCTGCGCGCCGGGGCGACGCGTCGCGTCCTGCCGTTCTCGGTCATGGCACCTTCGACGCTTGGGATCTTCCTGCGCCTGTTCACCTTCGGACATGTCCGCCAGCTCGAGGCCGTGATCGGAGAGACGCTCCGGCGCGCCTGGTCACTTGGGAAGGGACCGGGGAGCAAGGCGATGACGATCGACGTCGATTCCACGATCGTCCCGGTGCACGGCTACAAGAAGCACGGCGCCGCCTATGGCTACACCCGCCACCTCGGCTACCACCCGCTGCTTGCGACGAGAGCCGACACTGGCGAGGTGCTGCACGCCCGCCTGCGCAAGGGCTCGGCGAACACCCAGCGCGGCACGAAGCGCTTCGTCGAAGAGCTGGTTGCCCGCGTTCGGCGCTGTGGGGCGGCGGGTCCGCTAACGCTACGCGCCGACTCGGGGTTCTACTCGCACGAGCTGATCAAGACCTGTGACCGCCTCGGCGTCTCCTACTCGATCACGGTGAACCTGAACGCCAGCGTGAAGGCCGCGATCGACGCGATCACCGACGACGCCTGGCGGAAGATCACCTACACCGACGGCGGAGAAGCCGAGGTCGCCGAGACCACCTACGTCACTGGTGGCGGCAAGACCAAGCGCAAGGCGCGCCAGCTCCGCCTCGTCGTCCGCCGGACCCGGATCGTGGACCCGGCGGCCCAGCAGCTCTTTCCGACCTGGCGACATCACGCCGTTGTCACCAACGTCGCGCTCGACACGGTCGCCGCCGATGCCTTCCACCGCGACCACGCGACGGTCGAGCTCGCGATCAAGGACCTGAAGGAGGGCGCCGGCCTCGAGCACTGCCCCTCGGGCCGGTTCTTCGCGAACGCCGCCTGGCTGTGCTGTGCCGTGCTCGCTCACGACCTCTGCCGTTGGACGAGTCTTCTCGGCAAGGTCGGCAACGACGGCGCGCTCACCGTCGCCCGGACCGTCCGTCGGCAGCTGTTCGCGCTGCCCGGCCGACTCGTCAACCGTTCCGGCAAGACGACGCTACGACTCCCCGAGCACTGGCCATGGGCCGAGGCCTTCTCCGGCGCCCTCGGGGCTCTTCGCGCCCTGCCACTCGTCACCTGAGTGACCACCCGCGGGCCGGCGCAGCCGCAGACGACCACCGATGCGCTGACAACGACAGAATCGCAGGAGGCGTTGGTCCGTCACGCCCCGGCGACGGTCTCCGCCCGACTTTGCAGTGACATCAAGGCACTTTCGCCGGACGACGAACGCTCAAGGGGCGGGCGCGTGGATCCAGGCT
>JBJKRZ010000180.1:0-3726 GCA_046704365.1 Acidimicrobiales bacterium
GGCCACAACTGGTCGCCGCTGCTCGGCGGCGCCGGCGGGCGAGGCATATCCACCGCACTGGGCGCCACGCTGGTGTGCGCCCCCGAGGGGACCGTCGTCCTCGGCGCCTCGCTCGGCCTCGGACGCCTGGTGCGCCAGACGGGGTTGGTGACGCTGCTCGGCCTCCTTGGGTTGTTCCCCCTGCTGCAGCGCCGGCGGGGGGTGCCGGGCGTGGTGCTGGCGTGCGCCCTGGCACTGCCCATGGTGGGCAAGCGCCTCATGGGCAACGCACCGCCGCCTGCGGGCCCCGGGCAGAGGCGGGTGGTGCTCTGGCGGCTGCTGTTCGACACCGATCCCGCCTGACGCCGGCGTCAACCGTTTTGGCTGCTCAGAGCGGTAGCCTCGGGACTCTCATGGCTCGTTCCGTCGCCGTCGTCGCCGACAGCGCCGCCGCTCTCGACCCGCAGCTGGCCGACCGCCACGGCATCGTCACCGTGCCCATGGAGCTCGAGGTGGGCGGGCGCCCGGTGTCCGAGGCGCAGATGCCACTCGACGAGCTCGTCCGCCGTCTCGACGACGGGGTGAAGACGAGCGCCCCTCCCCCCGGCGCCTTCGTCGAGGCCGTGGAGGCGGCCGCCCGCAGCGGGGCCACGGCCGTGGTGGTGCTCACCGTGGGCAGCAACCTCTCGAGCTGCTACCAGTCGGCGTCGGCCGCCGCCTCCATGGCACCCGGCGGGGTCGAGGTGGAGGTGCTCGACACCGGCACGGCGGCGGGCGCCGAAGGGCTGGTGGTGCTGGCCGCCGCCGAGGCGGCTCAGGCGGGTGCCTCCCTGGCCGAGGTGGCGGCGCGCGCCCACATGGTGGGCGAGCGCGTCCGGCTGGTCGCCGCCGTGGAGGAGCTCAAGTACCTCGTGCGCGGCGGGCGCCTCACCGCCGGCGCTTTCCGGGCCGCCGAGCACCTCGGGGTGCGCCCCGTCTTCGAGCTCTCCAAGGGCAGGATCCGGCCCCTGCGCCCCTCGCTCAGCTCCGACGGCGCCTTCGACCAGATACTGGCCCAGTGGCGTCGGTCGGTGGTGGAAGGAGCGGCGCTGCACGTGGCCGCCCTCCACGCCATGCGCGACGACGACGCCACGGCCTTGCTCGAGAAGGTACGCGCCGAGGTCGAGCCGGTCACGGCGCTGGTGGGGAAGTTCGGCCCGGTGATGGTGGCCCACACAGGGCCCGGTGTCATCGGGTTGGCGTGGTGGTGGGAGACTCCCGCAGCGAGCTGAGCACCCAGCCGACGGCACCCACGGTGGCGTGACGGCTGGGCCCGTCGATCCCGTGCCCCATGCCCTCCACCAGATGGAGCCGACTGGGGCCGGCTGCCGAGGCATGCAGCCGCCTCCCGTGCTCCTGGGCCAATAACCGGTCCTCCGAGCCGTGCACGACGGCGAGGGGGAGCTCGACGCGCCGCAGCAGCTCCTCGAGCGGCTTTCCCACGCGCCAGCGCGGAGCAATGCGCACACGAAGGCGCCGGGAGGCCACCCACCGGCCCGGCCGTGTCCTGGTGAGCAGCGCCGTCACGAAGCCGACGGGGCACATGCGCATTCGCCAGCGCGCCGGCGTGCTCACGAGCACTGCGCCCGCCAGGCCGCCGTGGCCCTCGACGCCCGGGTCGGCCAGGTAGCCCGCCACGGCCACGCCGCCCATGGACACGCCGACCAGCACCACCGGAAGGCCCTTGTTCCGCGCCGCCTGCACGGCGCAGGCCACGTCCATGTGCTCGGTGCTGCCCACGCCGCACCATCCTCCCGACTTCCCGTGACCCCGGGCGTCGTAGGTGAGCACGTGGTAGCCGCCAGCAGCCAGGTCCTCGGCCAGGGCGCGCACGCCGATGTCGTCCTGGCTGGCCGAGAAGCCGTGCACCACGACCACCGAAGCCTCCGCCGCGTCGCCGTGTCGCCAGCGGCCGCACAGTGACACACCGTCGGAGGTGGTGAGGTCGACGCTCTCGAAGGCCACCAGGGGTGCTCGGGGCGACCCGATCGTCGTCACGTCCCCAAGACTAGTTGGCAGCCCCCCAAGATTTCCCGGCGACCCCGCTGGTGTCGGCCGGTGCTGCCGGGCGCCCCGGGGGAGCGGGCCGCCGGTGGGCCAGGGAGGCACCGGCCAGGAACCGGGCGCGCAGCACCACGGCGATGACGGCCACCGCCGCTCCCGAACAACCCAGCACCAGGCGCACGGGTGGGAGCTTGCCCACGAGCGGCCAGTCGACGGCTCCCACCAGGTCGGCAGCAAGAGCAGCTCCCACGGCTGCCAGCCCGAGACCGATGCGGATGAGGACGTGGAACACGGCGAAGGCGCGCACGCGGTCCTCGCCGGGTAGTGCCTCTTGGAGCACGCCCATGGCGGTGGCGAGGCTGGCGGCGGTGAAGAAGGCGAACACGACGGCGCCGAGATAGGTGAGCCAGAGGCTCGGGGCCAGGCTCATGAGGGCGATGACCGTGCCCTGGCCCACGATGCACACGCGAACGAAGGCGAGACCTCGGTCGCCCATGAGCCGCAACCACGCCAGTCCCGCTGCCGCCCCGATGCCGAAGAGCGCCACCAGAAAGCTGAAGGAGGTGTCGTCGGCGTGCAGGATGTTGCGCACGAAGAGGATGCCCAGCGAGAACAGCGCCCCCAGCCCGCAGGCCACGGCGAAGGCCAGCGGGGCGATCACCCTCACCAGGGGGATGCGCATCGCCGAGAAGAACCCGGCCCCGCTGCCCGGGCCGGCAGCGGACACCCCGTGCGCAGCATCGGAGGCCACCTCGCCGTCGCGCTCGTCGATCTCGCGTAGCTGGCGGATGCAGAGGAACGACACCACAAAGGTGAAGGCGTCCACCCAGAACACGGGCGCCACGCCCCCGTGGGCCAGCCCGTGGGGGCCGCTGAAGGGGGCCGAGGCGGCGGCGAAGGCGGCGGCCCCGAAGGGGATGGTGCCATAGGAGGTGCCCAGCACCAGGCCGTTGGCCAGGGACAGGTGCTCGTCGGCCACCAGGTCGGGGATGGAGCTGTCGCGTGCCGGCAGGAAGGCCACGCTGCCCAGCTCGAGCAGCAGGGCGCACAGGTACACCCACCAGATGGCACTGATGAGGGGCACGGCGGCCGCCACCAGCACCCGGGCGCCGTCCATGGCCATCATGGTGCGGCGGCGGTCGAAGCGGGCGACGAGGCGGGTGGCCAGCGGCCCGGCCACCATGGCGGGGAGGAGGCGGAGCACGAGCACCACCCCCACCGCCACGGCGCTGTCGGTGATGGCGTAGGACAGGGCCATGAAGCCGATGGTCCCCATCCAGTCGCCGAAGGCGGAGACGCCCTGACCGATGAGAAGGAGGCGGAAGCCCCGGTGCCGAAGCAGGGAGCGCACGCCGTCAGGCCTCGTGGGCGCGGTACCGTCCGCTTGTCGGACGCCGTCCGCAGGGAGGTGAGCTCTGCCTCGAGAAGCGAGGGTGACGCCAGGGCCCGTGGCACTGGTGGGTAGCGGGGAGTTCCTCCCGGTCATGGCGCAGGTAGACCGCGACCTCCTGCGGGGACGTCCACCCCGCGCTGCCATCCTCCCCACTGCCGCGTCGCTCGAAGGCGATGAACGCGTAGCGTACTGGCTCGAGCTGGGCCGTCGGCACTACGAGGCCATGGGAGTGGAGCCCGTGGCCGTCCCCGTGCGCACGCGTGCCGACGCCGAGGACCCCGCCGTCGCCGAGCTGCTCGGCGACGTGGGCC
>JBJKRZ010000181.1:0-4772 GCA_046704365.1 Acidimicrobiales bacterium
ACCCACGCCGGCCAGCATCACCAGTTCGGCCCCGGCCACGGCGCTCGCCATGTGGGCGGACAGCACCGGTGGCACCACCACGTCCCACATGCCGCTCACCACGGCGGTGGGCACCCGCACCCGACCCATGGCCTGCTCCACGTCCCCGATCTCGGCGACGAGCGAGCGCTGCTCGGCCAGGAAGCTGCGCCACGTGCGCACCCCCTGCCTGGACAGCGCTGTTGCGTAGCGACCGTCGGGGAGGCTGGCGCGCAACCGGGCCCCCGCCGCGGCGGGCAGGTGCCGCGCCGCCGGGCGCAGCCGGGACAGGAGGTGGCCCACCGTGAACAGCCCGGCGGCGCTCAGCGCCTCGCCGACCCCCGGGGCTGCCAGCAGGTGGTCGAAGCCCTTCACGCTGCTCTTCGGGCCCACCGACGCCAATAGCACCAGGCCCGCCACCACCTCGGGGCGCCGGGCGGCCATGAGCAGGGCCACCCCGCCGCCGTAGCTGTGGCCCACCACCACCGCCGGAACGGCCCCCCGCTGCACCAGGAGCTCCGCCAGGAGCTCGGCGTTGTCGACCATGGAGCAGGGACCGATGGTGCTGCGGCCGTAGCCGGGGCGGTGCGAGACTGCACCGATGGCCATCGACTTCACGTTCCCAGCTGACGTCGAAGAAGCCCGCCTGCACATGCGGGACTTCATGGAGAGCGACGTGCGCCCCAGCGAGGATCGCCTGGTGGCCCAGTCGGCGGGCAGGGCCGATTGGCGCGGCGAGCTGGAGCGCCTGCGCCACGAGGCGCGCCGCCGGGGGCTGTGGATGCCCCACATGCCGGCGCAGTGGGGTGGTGGCGGTCTGGGGGCGACTGCCCTGGCCGCCGTCTCAGCGGAGGCCGCCAAGACCCGCTTCGGGCCCTACGTGGTCAACTGCTACGCCCCCGACGAGGGGAACATGCACACGCTCTTGCACTGGGGGACCGACGAGCAGAAGGACCGCTACTTGAAGCCCATGTGCGAGGGGACGCTGCGGTCGTGCTTCGCCATGACCGAGCCCGAGGTCGCCGGCTCGGACCCCACGCTCATGCGCACCCGGGCCGTGCTCCAAGGCGAGGAATGGGTCATCGACGGCCACAAGTGGTTCATCAGCGGAGCGCGCGGCGCCTCTTTCGCCATCCTCCTGGCCCGCACCGAGGACGAGCCCGACGTCCCCCAGGCGGCCACCACGGCCTTCATCGTCGACCTCCCCTCCCCTCGGAGGGCTTCGAGATCGTCCGTGACGTGGAGACCATCGCCGGCAGCCACAACCACTGCGAGATCCGCATCACGGGCCTTCGCGTGCCGGCGGGCAACGTGCTGGGCGGGCGCGGCCAGGGGCACCGCCTGGGCCAGTACCGCCTGGGCCCGGCGCGCCTGGCGCACTGCATGCGGTGGCTGGGGCAGATCGAGACCGCCCTCGACCTCATGGTCGCCCGCGCCACCGAGCGTTACTCGCACGGCTCGTACCTCTCGGAGAAGCAGGGGATCCAGTGGCTCATCAGCGAGTCGGCCATCGAGCTGTACCAGGCCAAGCTCATGGTGCTGCACGCCGCCTACCGCATCGAGCACGGCTTGGACTTCGTCACCGAGGTCTCCATGGCCAAGCACCACGTCGCCAACACGCTGTGGCGGGTCGTGGACCGGGCCGTGCAGGTGCACGGGGCGCTGGGTTACTCCAAGGACTCGCCCCTGGGGGAGATGCTGCTGCAGGCCCGCTGGAGCCGTTTCGCCGACGGCGCCGACGAGATCCACAAGTGGCGGGTGGCCGACAAGGTGATCGACAGCTTCCGGGCCGACGGCACCACCCGGGCCGCCACCGGCGACCTCCCGCTGTAGGGTCCCCTAGGCGTAGTAGCGGTACACGACCTGGGCCACGCAGGCCGGCTTGGGTGCCCCTTCGATCTCCATGGTGAGGTCCAGGACGACCTGCACGCCTCCTTCGACGTCCTGCACCTCTCCCACCTGGGCGCCCAGACGGAGCTTCGACCCCACCGGCACCGGGGCCGGGAAGCGGACCTTGTTGCATCCGTAGTTGACCCCGAAGCGCATGCCCTCCACCCTGAGCAGCTCCTGCATGAAGGTGGGCGCCATGGAGAGCGTCAGGTACCCGTGGGCGATGGTGCCCCCGAAGGGTCCCGACGCGGCGCGCTCGGCGTCGACGTGTATCCACTGATGGTCGTCGGTGGCGTCGGCGAATTGGTCGACCCGGTGCTGGTCGACGAGGCGCCACTGCGAATAGCCGAGATGCTTTCCCTCGAGATCGTGGAACTCCGCCACGGCGTGCACGGTCGTCGTCATGGACCCGACCCTAGTGCTCCCGCCCAGGCGGAGCCGAGGCGGAGCAGAGGCGTTACTTGAACCAGATGCGCTGGTAGTGGCGACTCTGCGGGTGAAGGAGCAGGGCCACGAGCACGGCGGCGAACAGCAGGTTGAGCACGAACGACAGGCTGAAACCCACGAACACCAGCCCGAGCACCCCGACCAGGTTGAGCAGCGCCAGCACGGTGGCCACCCAGTAGCCCCAGCGCTTCTCGTTGGCGACTCCGTAGCCACCCACGGCCAGCAGCAGCGGCACGAGGCCCAGCCCGAAGCCCAGGAACAGGTCGATGAGGCCGAAGGCGGCCGTGATGTAGCAGAGCATCACGGCACTCTGGAGGGTCTGCGGCTGGGAGGCGTCGAAGAAGCGCCGAGGTTCAATGGCCATAGAGCCATTGTGGCAGGCGGGAGCCAAAGCTGGGGTTCCCCCCCCGGTAACCTGGGACCCATGGAGGCGGCCGGCAAGCCCGTTGCCGAGCGCCCGACGTCGCGTCGGGCGGTCGGCCGTCACCGGTCCCTGGCCTCCATACAGGCGCTGGACCATCACCGCAGCCTCCAGGGCGGGGGAGCGCGTGCCGCCGTGTTCGGGATGAGCGACGGCCTGGTGACCAACGTGGCCATCATCCTGGGGGTGGCCGGGGCCCATCCCGCCGGTGGCCTCGTGCGGCTGGCGGGACTGGCGGCGCTGGTGGCGGGGGCGTTCTCCATGGCGTCGGGGGAGTACGTGTCCATGCGGGCGCAGAGCGAGCTGCTCCAGCGGGAGCTGGCCATGGAGCGCCACGAGATCGCCCATCGCCCCGAGGGCGAGCGCCGGGAGCTGGTGCGCATCTACGAAGCGCGCGGCATCGCCCCCGAGCTGGCCGGCCAGCTGGCCGACGCCATGATGCGCACGCCGGAGCTGGCGCTCGAGACCCATGCCCGCGAGGAGCTGGGGATCGACCCCGAGTCGCTGGGCTCTCCCGCCCAGGCCGCCGTGTCGTCCTTCGCCACCTTCGCCCTGGGCGCCTTGCTCCCCCTCGTGCCGTGGTTGGTGAGCTCGGGCACAGGCGCCATCGTCGCCTCCATCGTGATCGGTGGTGCCGCCGCCCTGGCCGTGGGGGCGGCCCTGGCCTACTTCACCGAGCGCCACGCCTGGCGCTCGGCGCTGCGGCAGCTGCTCTTCACCGCCGTGCCGGCGGCCGTCACCTTCGGCATCGGCCAGGCCATCGGCGGCGCCAGCGGCTGAGGGAGCGGCCCCGGCGCGTCAGTCGCCGGGAGCCACGTCGCCGGTGTAGGCGCGGTCGGTGTGGTCCACCGTGAAGCCGAGGTGGCGGTAGAGGCCGAGCGCCGAAGCATTGTCGGCGTCCACGTACAACATGGCCTGTGCGATGCCGCAGTCGGCGAGATGGTTGAGCCCGGCCACCACCAAGGCGCGCCCCAGGCCGAGCCCTTGGAAGTCGGGGTCGACGCCGATCACGTAGATCTCGCCCACGGGCGGGGCATCGGGGTGGACCTTGGTCCAGCAGAAGGCGGCCAGGCGGCCCTGGCGCTCGTGGATGAGGAAGCCGCCGGCGTCGAACCACGGCTCGGACTCGCGCTCGAGCAGGGTGTCGATGCTCCAGTCGCCCTGCTCGGGATGGGCGGCGAAGGCGCGGTTGTTCACCGCCAGCCAGGCCGCCTCGTCCTCGCCGGGGACGAAGGGTCGTGTCTCGACGCATTGGCCCTCGTCCTGCTCCCCGTCTTCCAGGGGGAGCGGGCGGCGCATCTGGTAGAGATCTCGCCCGCGCTCGAGCCCGCAGGCCTCGGCGGTGCGGTCCCAGGCTTCGGTGGGTTTGGGGACCCACAGGTGGACGTGGCCCCCACCTTGGCGAGCCACCTCGGCCAGGGCGGCTGAGAGCAGGTCGCGCGCCACGCCTTGGTCGGGTTGGCGCCACCCGGGATGGACGACGACCTCGACCCCCCAGCTGCGACGCCCCTGGCTCAGCTGGGCGTAGCCGAGCAGGGGCTCGCCTTCGTGCAGACGGGCCACGAACCCAGCGAAGCCCTTGCGACCACCGTGGACGAGATCCAGCCACTTGTGCTCTCCCAGGGGCCGGTGACCGTCGGCATGAGCGGCGACGGCGAGCAGCTCCGACACCTCGGCCACGTCCGACTCGCCCATGCGCCGCTTGACGGTGACGTGGTGCACGCCACGGAGGCTATCGGCAGCGGCCGGCGCCAGGGCCCTGAGTATGGTCGTCGTCCGTGGCCGTCCCCCGTAGCGCACGCCGGCGCGCCAAGATCGTCGTCGAGCGCATGGCCGAGGAGTACCCCGGCACCGCCACGTCGCTGTGCGCGCTGCGCCATGACGGCCCGTTCCAGTTGCTCGTGGCCACCATCTTGTCGGCTCAGACCACCGACGAGCGGGTGAACCAGGTGACGCCTGAGCTGTGGCGGGCCTATCCCACAGCCGAGGCCCTGGC
>JBJKRZ010000182.1:0-10442 GCA_046704365.1 Acidimicrobiales bacterium
CGGCACCTCGGGGGTGCGCGCCGCGGTGGTGCGGCCCGACGCGGCGGTGGAGCACGTCCACCACGTGCCGGTGCTGCCGACCTCGCCGGCGCCGGGATTCGTGGAATTCGACGCCCGCGCCATGGCCGACGCCGTGCTCGAGGTGGCGGGGCGTGCCCTCTCCGGGGCGGGGCACGTCGACGGCGTGGGCATCGCCAACCAGCGGGCGTCGACGGTGGTGTGGGACCGCGCCAGCGGCGAGCCCGTGGGCCCCGGCATCGGATGGCAGGACCTGCGCACGGTGGGCACCTGCCTGGTGCTGCGCGACCAGGGCATCAAGGTGGCGCCCAACGAGTCGGCCACCAAGCTGGCTATGCTCCTCGACCTGGCCGACGCCGAGCGCAGCCGCGACCTGTGCTTCGGCACCGTCGACAGCTGGGTGGCGTGGACCCTGTCCGAGGGCGAGCTGCACGTCACCGACCAGACCAACGCCGGGGTCACCGGCATGCTCCAGGCCGACGGGAGCACCTGGAGCACTTCGGTGCTCGAGGCGCTGCGCATCCCCGCTGCCGTGCTCCCCGAGATCGTCGACTCCTCGGGCATCGTGGGCCCGGCCCGGGCCCTGCCCGGGGCGCCGGTCATCTGCGGGATGGCCGGCGACCAGCAGGCGTCGCTCGTGGGCCAGGGCTGCACCAGGCCCGGGCTGGCCAAGGCCACCTTCGGCACCGGCGGCATGCTGGATGTGTGCGTGGGGCCCCGGCGCCCCTCCTTCGAGCGCCGGGGGGCTGCCGGCACCTTCCCCATCGCCGCCTGGCGCCGCGCCGGGCACACCACCTGGGGGGTGGAGGCGGTCATGCTGTCGGCCGGCACCTGCGTGGAGTGGCTGCGCGACGACCTCGCCATCATCGACAGCGCGGCGGCCTCGGAGCACGTGGCCGCCCTGTGCAGCGACACGGGCGACGTGTGGTTCGTCCCCGCCCTGCTGGGCCTGGGGGCGCCGGTGTGGGACTTCGGGGCGCGTGGAACCCTCGTGGGCGTCACCCGGGGCACGGGCCGGCCCGAGGTGGTGCGTGCCGTGCTCGAAGGAGTGGCCCATCGCGGCGCCGATCTGCTCGAAGCGGCCGAGGCCGACACGGGGCTCGAGGTGGCGGCGCTGCGCGTGGACGGGGGGATGACGGCCAACGGCGTGTTCCTCCAGGCCCTGGCCGACGCCTGTGGCCGGACCGTCGAGGTGTCCCCGGTGACCGAGGCCACCACGCTGGGGGCGGCCTTTCTGGCCGCCATGGCGCTGGGCGACTACGCCGACGAGGAGGAGCTGGCCGGCACCTGGCACCCGGAGCGCGTGATCGCGCCACGCATCGGCGAGGCCCGGCGCGCCGCGCAGCGGGAGCGCTGGAGCGAGGCCCGCAGCCGCTCGCTGCGCACCGTGCCCGAGCTGTCCGCTCTCGAGTTCTGACCGGGCGACACCTCCGGCCCCTCGGCTCCCCCGCCCTTCAGCGCCGTCCCTCGAGCTCGGCGCGCATCTTCACCCACGCCTCTCGGGCCTCGTCCACCGACCCCACGTCCTCGATGGTCGAGACGTCCCCGGGGTCGGTGTCGAGGGTGACGGCTTTGAAAACGCGGCGCATGATCTTGCCCGAGCGGGTCTTGGGCAGGGCGCCCACGAAGTTGATCTCGCCGATCACCGCCACGGGCCCCAGCTCCTGACGGACGGTGGCCAGCAGCTCCTGGTGCAGTGCGTCGGAGGGCTCGTGGCCCGCCCGCAGGACCACGAAGGCAGAGATCACCTCGCCGCGCAGCTCGTCGGGACGGCCGGTCACCCCGGCTTCCGCCACCGCCGGATGGCGCAGGAAGGCGGTCTCCACCTCGATGGTGCCGATCCGGTGCCCGGCGATGTTCATGATCTCGTCGGCCCGGCCCGAGAAGAAGAAGTAGCCGTCGTCGTCGACTTGGGCGGCGTCACCGGTGAAGTAACAGTCCTTCATCTGGGCCCAGTAGTCGGCGTAGCGCTCCGGGTCCTTCCAGATCGAGGCGGTGAGGCCTGGAAACGGGTGGGTGAGGACGACGATCCCCTTCTCGCCCGGCTTGCACACGCTGCCGTCCATTTCCCGGATCTCGGCGCCGATGCCGGGGAGGGCGATCCCCGCCGAGCCCGGCTTGATGGGCAGCATCCCGAGCCCATAGGGGTTCCCGAACACCGGACCGCCCGTCTCGGTCTGCCACATGTGGTCGATGACGGGCACCCGGTCGGAAAGGACCTCGTGCTGGAGCCACTCCCAAGCCGGCGGGTTGAGCACCTCGCCGGCACACACGACGCGCTCGAGCGACGAGATGTCGTGGGCGCGGGCCGGCTCGGTCCCGTAGCGCATGAGAAGTCGCACGGCGGTGGGAGCGGTGAAGACCCCGGTCACCCTGTTCTCCTCGACGATCCGGTAGAAGGTCTCGGGACCGGGGTGGTCGATGGCCCCCTCGTAGGCGATGGTGGTACAGCCGGCGACCAGCGGCGCGTAGACGATGTAGCTGTGGCCCACGACCCAGCCGATGTCCGACGTCGACCACCACACGTCGTCCTCCTTCAGCCCGAAGCACCAACGGCCCATGGCGGCGATGCCGACCTGGTAGCCGCCGTGGGTGTGGACCGCCAACTTGGGCTTCGCCGTGGTCCCCGACGTGGCCAGGATGTAGGCAGGCTCGTTGGACTCCATGACCTCGTGGCCGCTGTCGTGCCCGGCGCCTCCGGCCAGGAACTGCTCCCACGTGAGGTCGCGGCCCTGGCGCAGTCCTTCCGGTGTGCCTTCTCGGCCCAGGACCACCAGCTTCTCGACGGGCGACCCGGGCTCGGCCAGGGCCTCGTCGACGATGTGCAGAAGGTCGACCCTGCTGCCCTTGCGCCAGGTGGCGTCGGCGGCCAACAGGACCTTGGCTTCGGCCAGGCGCAGGCGCTCCGACAGGGCTCCGCTCCCGAACCCGGCGAAGACCACCAGGTGGACGGCCCCGATGCGGGTGACGGCCAGCATGGCGGCGATGGCCTCGGGGATGGTCGGCATGTAGATGCCCACGCGGTCGCCGCGGCGGACGCCGAGGCCGCGCAAGGCGGCGGCGATGCGCCGGGTCTCGGTGAGCAGCTGGGCGTAGGTGAACACCCGGCGCTCCCCGGCCTCGGTGTAGGCGACGAGAGCGGCGTGCCCGCCCCTTCCGCCGGCTACGTGGCGGTCGAGAGCGTTGTAACTGATGTTGGTGAGCCCGCCCGTGAACCATCGGAAGGACGGGGCATCGTCCTCGAAGGCCTTGTCCCAGGTCCGGAACCACGGCACGTCTTGGGCGGCGCGGGCCCAGAAGCCCACGAAGTCCTTCTCGCCGTCCTGGCACCAGCGCCGAATAACCGGGTTGATGATGTCCATGGTGCTCACGTCCATGGCGTCGCCACCTCCATCGTCCCTTGCTGGGCCCCAGATGGCGATTCGTCACGCCCGTCCGGCGTTTCGTCATCGGGGCGTGCCGACCCCGAAAGTCCCGCCCATCTCCCGATGCGCAGCACCATTCCCAACCTACGACCATGGCGACGGGCGCGATAGGGGCCAAAGTCCCGCTACCGCCACGAAATTTCGCCACTCAAGCCTTACGCCCGAAGAGCAAGGAGCAGTACCGTGTGAAAGTCAGCATTTTTGCTGCATCAAAGTCAGCATTCTTGCTGGATAAGCGGAGCGAAAGGAGGTTGGTCACATGACCACCCAGTCCGCCGTCGTGCAGGAACCCGTGGAGATGCAGGAACCACCGGGCGCTTCTGCCGCGCTGGCCCACCGGGTAGCGGACCCAGCTCCACTGGGGCTCGCTGCCTTCGCCATGACGACATTCGCCTTGAGCATCGCCAACACGAACGTCTGGGGTGCGGCCGGCGATGCTGCCCTGGCCCTGGCCCTCGTCTACGGGGGGGCCGCCCAGTTGCTCGCCGGCATGTGGGAGTTCGTGAGGAAGAACACTTTCGGCGCCCTGGCCTTCACCTCGTACGGCGCTTTCTGGATCTCGTACTACGTCTTGGCCAAGTTCGTCCTCCCAGGAGTGAAGCCCGTCGACCTGCCGGTGGCGACGGGGGTCTTCCTGCTGGGATGGACGATCTTCACCTTCTACATGATGCTCACGACGGCACGAGTGAGCGTGGCGGTAGCGGCCGTGTTCGTGGTCCTCGAGATCACGTTCGTCCTTCTCACCATCGGGGCCTTCGAATCCCAGGCGACCGTCACCAAGGTCGGCGGTTGGTTCGGCGTGGCCACCGCTGCCCTGGCTTGGTACGCGTCGTGTGCCGGCGTGGTCAACGAGACGGTGAAGAGGACCCTGCTTCCCACCGGCCCGCTGAGCCGCTGAGGCTGAGGCGCGGAGGCTGAGCCAGGCCGGGGGCACCACTCCGTCGGGAGCATGCACCCCGGGACCGAGCACAGGATCTGCACAGGGCGACGGGGACTTCGGTCCCCGCCGCCCGCTTCGCCCGCCGAGCGCGGCGCTCACGGAACCTTCTGTCCGTTGGCGTCGGCCCGTCTGTGAGCTGTCTGTAATCCTCTGTTCACATTCGGGAACCCTCCGTTCACGTTCGAGCCCGACGGCTCGGCCAGATTTGTGCACTGTTTTGCCGCCTCCGTACAATCGCGCCCCTGGGTGGCACGTTCACGGGCAAGAGGAGGCGGGTCCTCGCACCCGTGCATTCGACTTCACAATGGTGACTTCTATCTACGACAGACCCCATCGCCGTTCCTTTCGGCGACTGCGCTGGGCATTGCGACGAGTGACGCGGTGGTACGCCGTCGTCTGTGCCCATGACGACGCTCGTCGCTTGGGCTTCGTCGTGCCCGACGGTCTTCCCCTCAGCACCGAGCTGCGCGGTGGCTAGCGCTGCCCACAGCGGGGCACGGAGCTAGGAGGAGAGCGCCGATCGGGCTTCGTCGAACGAAGCTCGACGCTCGAGGAGCGCCCGGAAGCCCATGAGCTGGCGGGGCCGGCCGAAACCGAGGGCAGCGGTCAGGCGGCTGTCCCTCCCGTACACAGCCACGAAGCGGCCGTCCTCGAGGGAACCGTCCACCACCGCCACGTCGTCGTCGGGAGAGGGGATGCCGAGCATCTGGATCTTGAGCTCGTACTGGTCCGACCAGAAGTAGGGCACGGGCCGGTAGGGCTCCGCCTCGGCCACCCCGGCCACGAGGCTCTTGCCGGCGTGCATGCCCTGCTCGGCGGCATTGGTCCAGTGCTCGACGCGCACCTCGCGGCCCAGGCCCTCGTCGAAGTAGCGGCACAAGTCGCCGGCCACCACGACGTCGTCGCTGGCGTGGAGGGTGGGGCCGGCCACCACGCCGTCTCGGACCTCGAGGCCCGAGGAGACCAACCACTCGTCGGCGGGGGTGACGCCGATGCCCACCACCACCACGTCCGCCCCCAACACGGTGCCGTCGGCCAGTTCCACCCCCGTCACCCGCCGGAGACTCCCGGGGGCGGCCTCCTCGGTGCGCAGCCCGGCCACGGCCACGCCCGTGCGCAGCTCCACGCCGTGCGACCGGTGCAGCGCCGCGCAGGCGCCACCCATCTGCTCCCCGAGCACGCGCCCCAAGGGCACGTCCATGGCCTCGACCACGGTGACCGCCGCCCCTCGCTTGTGGCAGGTGGAGGCCACCTCCGACCCGATGAACCCCGCCCCGATGACCACCAGGCGGGTGGAGGGTTCGGCCGTCGCCGCCGCCAGCCCCAGGCAGTCCTCCAGGGTGCGCAGCACATGGACCCCGGCCGCCGGCTCGGTCCCCGGCAGCGGGCGCGGCCGGGCCCCGGTGGCCACGACGAGGCCGTCGAATCCCAGGGTGGTGCCGTCGTCGAGGGTGAGCTGGCGGGCACCCACGTCGAGGGCCGTGGCCTGGCGCCCCAGGCGCATGTCCAGGCCGAGGGCTTCCAACTTGTCCGGAGGGCGCAGCACGACGCGTCCCAGGTCCCAGGTCCCGGCCAGCAGCTGCTTGGAGAGCGGTGGACGGTCGTAGGGATGATGGCGCTCGGCCCCCACCACGATCAGCGGCCCCCGGTGGCCGTTGTGGCGCAGGCTCTCGGCCGCCCGCAGCCCGGCGAGGCCACCGCCCACGACCACCGCCGTGGCGTCAGGATCCAGTGCCACGGCGGCCTCCCCGGCAGGCTGACGAGTTGGTGCGGGCCGATCGGCTCACGAGCCGAACATGGTCATCCACTGCTCCGGCGTGCGCAGGCGGAACACGTAGTTGCGCCGACGGGTCTCGCCCAGGGAGGCCGAGGGCTCGGGTGAGTACAGGTGGCCCGGGTAGAGCACGGTGTCGTCTCCGAAGCGGGCCAGGCGCGTCGTGAGCGACTCGTACATCTGCTCGGGATCGCCTCCGGGCAGGTCGGTGCGACCACAGCCGTCGAGGAACAACGTGTCGCCCGACACCAGCCGTCCCGCCACCGAGAAGCACTGGCTGCCCGGGGTGTGCCCCGGGGTGTGCACCAGCTCGATGTCCAGCCCGCCCACCTCGACCACGTCACCGCTGTCGTGCAGCTGCAGGTCGGCCTCCGACACACCCGTGGCCCGCACCACCCAGGGCGCCTCGGCCCGCTGGACGTGCACGGGCACCGACACCCGCTCGAGGACCTGGGCCAGACCCTCGACGGGGTAGCCCATCAGGGAGCCGCCGATGTGGTCGGGGTGATAGTGGGTGGCGAGCACACCCGCCAAGCGCATGTCGTCGGCCTCAAGGGCGCCGAGCAGCCCGGCCACGTCGTAGGCGGGGTCCACCACCACCGCCACACCCTGCGCCCGGTCGCCGAGCAAGTAGCTGAAGTTGACCATCTGGGTCGCCACCGGGTCCTCGATGGCGAAGTCACGGCCGGCCAGGAGCTGGCGGAAGTACAGGCGGTCGTCGTTCATGTCGAGGGGAAGGGTACTGGCCCGGCCGTCACCGGTAGACCTTGCGGGGGAACACCCCGTGCGGGCCGGCCACTCTGTCCAAGAAGACCAGGCCGTCGAGGTGATCGAGCTCGTGCAGCACCGCCCTGGCCTCAAAGGCGTCCACCTCGAGCTCGAGGCGCCGGCCGTGCATGCCCGTGCCGGCCACCACCAGCCGGGTTGCCCGGGCCACGTCTCCGGTGAGGTCGGGCACGCTCAGACAGCCTTCTCGGGCCACCTCGGGAGCGTCGGCGGAGAGGACCTCGGGATCGAAGAGCACGAAGGCCCCGTGACATGACCGGGCCTTGCGATGGCCCGTCACGTCGACGGCGAAGGCTCGCCTGGCCACGCCGATCTGCGGGGCGGCCAGCCCCACACAGGCCGGCGATGCCTTCATGGTGTCGAGGAGGTCGCTCCCGAGCTCCCGGGCCGCTCCGTCGAGGGGACCCACGGGCGCCGAAGGTGCGCTCAGCACCGGGTGCGGCAGCCTCAGCACGGGACGGACGGGCACGACAGCGCCGGGAGGAAACCGGGCCTCTAGAGCGTGTCGGCGTCGTCGCGGTGCACGCTGCAGTGCACACCGAGCGCCTCGGCCGCCGCCCGCACCCGCTCGGCGGCAGCGGCCCGCTCTCCGGCGGCCGGCAGCGTGACCCGCAGCGTCATGACGTACACGGGCTCCTCGGGAGAGCCGACGAGGTGGGTGGCCAGGTCCACCACGTTGCCGCCCTCCGCTTCGAGGGCCGCCGTCACAGCGTGCACGATGCCGGTGCGGTCGGCCCCGTGCACGGAGATGGTCCAGGGCACAGCCGCAGCCGCCCCCCCGGCACCGGGTGACTCGGCGAGCGCCGCCACGGCGAGCTCGCGCACGGCGAGCTGCAGATCGAAGCGCTCGGCCACCGGGGACAGGGCTTGCTCGAGATCAGCAGTGGACACGCCCTCACCACCGGACACCACGAGCAAGATGGCGAAGTAGCCCTGGAGGATGGTCATGGTCGAGTCCTCGAGGTTGCAGCCCAGGTCGACCAGGGCCCCGCTCACCCCGGCCACGATGCCAGGGCGGTCGACCCCTACGGCACTCAGGCAAAAACGCGGCACGAGCCGAGACTCTACGCTGGCCCCGTCGAGCTTCGTCCTGGGCGGCAAGGGGGAGGGAGATGGAGCAGCGCTTCACCGTGGCGGGCATGCTGCGGACCAACACAGCGGAGGGTGGAGCACGACCGATGTTCCGCTTCGCCGGGAGGACGGTCACCTGGGAGGAGCACCACGCCCGGGCGTCACGGGTCTCCCAGGCCCTGCGCCACGAAGGGGTCGGCCCCGGTGACCGCGTGGCCTTCCTCGACCGCAACAGCCTCGAGTACTTCGAGGTGCTCTTCGGAGGGGCACTGGGCGGGGCGGTGAACGTGGCGGTGAACTGGCGCCTGTCTCCGCCCGAGATGGGGGCGGTGATCGACGACGCCGCTGCCTCGGTGCTGGTGGTGCATCCCGACTACCTGTCCTGCTTGTCCGCCATGGACAGCGGGCTGCCCTCGGTGCGGCGCATCGTCGTGGTCGGGGACCCGAAGCTCCACGGCGAGGAAGGGGGTGCTTCGGACCTGGCCAGGCGGGTGGGATACGAGGCCTGGGTGGGCGAGCAGGAACCGGCCGACGCCGGGCACGTCGGCGCCCCCGACGACGTGTCGCTGCAGCTGTACACCTCGGGCACGACGGGTCTTCCCAAGGGGGTGATGCTCTCCAACGCCAACCTGGCTACCATCCTCTCCCAGGCGGCGCCCCAGGCCTTCGGCGTCGACGAGTCGACGGTGAGCCTCGTCGCCATGCCCCTGTTCCACATCGGTGGCTCGGGCTGGGCATTGGCGGGGATGTCGGGAGGCGGCACGTCCGTGCTTTTGCGCGACCTCGATCCGGCGGAGCTGGTGCGGCTGCTCGAGGCCGAGCGGGTAACCCACGCCTTTCTCGTGCCGGCAGCGCTCATGTTCACCCTCGGCGTGCCCGGGCTCGCCACGGCGGACCTGTCCAGCCTGGACACCATCTTCTACGGGGCTTCCCCCATCACCGAGGACGTCCTCGTGCGCTGCATCGAGGCCTTCGGCTGCCGTTTCGCCCAGGTGTACGGCATGACCGAGACGTCGGGGGCCATCGTCCGGCTCGATCCCGAGGACCACGACCCCAACGGGCCACGCCGGCACCTGCTGCGCGCCGCCGGAAAACCGTTGCCGGGAGTGGAGCTGCGCGTGGTGGAACCGGAGACGGGTAGCGACGTCCCCGCTGGGACCGTCGGGGAGGTGTGGACTCGCTCGGCCTACAACATGCTCGGCTACTGGGCCAAGCCCGAGGACACCCATGCCACCTTGCGACCCGACGGGTGGCTGCGCACGGGGGATGCCGGGTACCTCGACGACGAGGGATACCTCTTCCTCCACGACCGCATGAAGGACATGATCGTCTCAGGGGGCGAGAACATCTACCCGGCGGAGGTGGAGAACGTGCTCCTCGCCCACCCGCACGTGGCCGACGCAGCGGTGATCGGCGTCCCCGACGACCGCTGGGGCGAGACGGTGAAGGCCGTCGTGGTGCCGGCCCCGGGGGCGGACCTGCAGGGCGCCGATGTCATCGCCTTCTCCCGGGAGCGCCTGGCCCACTACAAGTGCCCGACGTCGGTCGACATCGTGGACACACTCCCCCGCAACCCGTCGGGGAAGGTCCTGAAGCGCCAACTGCGCGAGCCCTACTGGGAAGGCCGCCAACGGCGCGTGCAGTGAGCGACGGGAATCGGGCTCGCAGCAGGCACCTGACCCGAGGTCAGAAGAGTGGCGGGTCCGGCGACGAGCCCGCCCCGTGCTCTTCTCGGAAGTCCTCCCAGGCTTCGAGCTCCTCCTCGTCGAGCCCCTCCTCGTCGAGTTCGCCCCCGTCGAGGTGGTCGTGAGCGGCGTCGCCGCTGTCTTCCTCCCCGTCTTGATGATCCGCTTCTCGCGTCGGCTGCGCTCCCGGCGCGGACTCGACGGCTTGCTCGGACCGGGCGGCCGCCTCTAGGCGGGGGACCAGCTCTTCGACCTGCATGCGGGTGCGGCGGATGCGCCTGTCCAGCTCGTCGACGATGGCAGTGGCCCGCTCGAGACGCGCCACGAGCTGGTCGACGTCGATCTCGCGTTGCTCGAAGAAGGCCACGATCTCGTCGAGTTCCCGGTTGGCCTGCGTGTAGGAGAGCTCGGACAGCGGCACCGGGTCGGGGTCCGGGCGCGCCTCGCCCATACCGGTCACGACGGCTCCCCTCGGCCAGCGGGCCGGGCGGCAACGACCGACTCCACGACTGAACGGGCGGAGCCGTCGGCGAAACGGGTGAGGAGGGGCTGGCCGGCATGCAGAGCGGCCACGGACCTGACCACCCGGCCGTCGGCGTCGAGGGTGATCGAGTAGCCGCGCTCCAGCTGCCGTTCGACGTCGTAGGCGCCGATGAGTCGGCGCAGGGAGCCGAGGCGCTCCTCGTGCCGGTCGACGGCGCCCAGGCAGAGCGGGCCGAGGCGGCCGGCTCGGCGCTCGAGGG
>JBJKRZ010000183.1:0-11416 GCA_046704365.1 Acidimicrobiales bacterium
CGAGGCGGCCGCGGCGCCTGTGAGGACCAGATGTGACGGTCTGGCTTTAATTCCACGCAGTCCACGCCGGCATGCCGGCACGGCGGCCCCGGCGGCCCCGCCCGGTCCGGCGGGTCAAAAACGGAGCAGCCGGGTCAGAGAATTGGCGGCTCGAGAAAGCGGTTGGGTTCAGGGCCGAAGCAGCCGCCCGGGGCGGGAGTGGAGTCCCACGGCAGCAGCGCCGTCCTCCCTGATCACCACCCCGTTCACCAGCACATGGGTCACCCCCGAGGGTGAGGGCGCTGTGAGACGCTCCCCGCCGGCCGGGAAGTCGCGCAGGCGCTGCAGGGGGCCGGGTCCCACCGTCGCCGGGTCGAACACGCACAGGTCGGCGGCCTTCCCCACCTCGACGGTGCCGCGGTCGGTAAGACCGTAGACGGCGGCTGGCTCGGCGGTGAGCTTGTGCACAGCGCGCTCGAGCGGCATGACCGACTTCTCCCGTACCCATGTGCCGAGCAGGTCGGTGGCGAAGCAGGCGTCGCACAGCTGGGCGACGTGAGCCCCCGAGTCGGCCAGGCCGAGCAGCACCCCGTTGCGGGGGAGGAGCCAGGCGATGGCGTCGGGATCGTCGTTGGCCACGACCGACCAGAACCGCGTCTTCAAGTCGTCGTCGAGGGAGATGTCGAGCACGACGTCGAGGGCTGTGCACCCCCTGTCGGCAGCCAGCTCGAGCACCGGGCGGTCGACGAGCTCAGGGTGCCCCGGGGACTCGGCCACCGACACGGCCCCCCAGTTGAAGGGAATGCCGCTCGACAGCTCGGTCCAGGCCGCCTCCCTCCAGGCGGGGTCCCGGTATGCGGCCAGGCGCTCGTCGTGGGAATGGCCCATGATGGCGGCGAAGCTGGGCCGGCTGTTCAAGGTGAAGGGCTCGGCCAGGTTGATCTGGAACACCAGTGGTCGGCACGACACCTGTGGCCACACGTCGACGCCCTGGAGGCGTGCCGCCTCGTGCTCGGCTACCACCTTCTCGTGGTACGGGTAGTTCTTGACCGTGAGCAGGGCTGTCCAAGTGAAGGGGCGCCCCACCTGGCGCTGCAGGTCGAACATGTCGCCGTTGGACAGCGCCACGCCCGGAAGGAGCGCCACCACTCCCCGTCCGAAGTCGCGCACCGGCGTCAGCAGCGCCCGCAGCTCGTCGAGATCAGCCTGACGCGAGGGGACGGGGCGACCCCCGTCGCCGTTGTGGGTGGGTGAGGCACTGGTGGCGAAGCCCATGGCCCCTCCCGCCATGGAGTCGGCCACCACCTCCGCCATGGCTTGCAGCTCGTCCTCCGACGCTGGCCGTTCGTAGGCGTCGTCGCCCATCACGTAGATGCGCACCGCGGTGTGACCCACGTAACAGCCGTAGTTGAGCGCTGCCCCCCGCCGCTCGACGGCCTGCAGATACTGCGGAAACGTCTCGAACTCGTCCCACGCAACGCCCTCGAGCAGTGTGTCGAAGCTCATGTCCTCGACGTGCTGGAGGGTGCGGGCGAGCAAGGAGACGTCACGCTCCCGCACCGGGGCAATGGAGAAGCCGCAGTTGCCGGCGATCACCGTGGTGACCCCGTGGTGCGACGAGGGCGTGAGGGACGGGTCCCAGAACACCTGGGCGTCGTAGTGGGTGTGGATGTCGACGAATCCCGGTGCCACTACCTGACCCGAGGCGTCCAGTTGGCGCCGGCCCGAGAGCTTGTCCCCCACGGCGACGATGCGACCGCCTGCCACCGCCACGTCCGCCGGTCGGCCAGGGGAGCCGGTCCCGTCCACCACCGTGCCGCCTCGGATGACGAGGTCCGCGTCCATAGCCATCTCCTCGGTCGTCCGTGGCGAAGGCTACCCCGGGGGACCTGCCGCCAACGAAGCCGATGACGAGGAGGGCGACGACGACGACGCCCACGAGGCCCCCTCCCCTGCCGCCACAGCGATCAGGACCGGGACAGGCCGGCCGGAGGGCCCCACCGGCTCGGGCCGGTCCGATACCGGCTCCGGCGAGGCCCGGTGCTCTGCTTCCTTTGAGCGCCGGCGCCTTGCCCATTCTCCCGCCGGCCGCTCGACGAGCCGGTAGGAGGCTTCGGCCATGGCCAGGGTGCAAACCACGGTCAGCACAGGACAGGCTGGGCCGAGCGAACGGAACCAGGTGTTGAACACGTAGCCCCACAAGTAGACGGCATAAGAGCGTCGACCGAGCCAGCGCATGGTGGGCCGCGACAGGAAGTCCCCCACGGAGGAGCCGTCGGAGAGATTGGCCACGTACAGCACGAGGCCTGCACCGGCCACCGAGGCCAAGACGATGCCGGCCGCCCACGCCCAGGCCCAGTGGGGGTCGGTGTAACGAAAGCCCACGCCGGCCGCCAGCAGGGCGACCGTGCAGAACAACCCCAGGGGCCTGGCGACGACGTCGCGCTCGAGCCAGCGCAGACGTCCGGCGCGCCACCACCATCCCAGCGCAGCGCCGGCCAACAGCGCACCCATGCGCGTGTCGGTACCGAAGTACACGCGATTGGTCCCCTGGTGGAGGAGCAGTGCCGGTTCGACCAGCAGCCCCAGGGCGAGAATGGCGATCCAGAAACCCGTCCACCGCCGACGCACGAGGAAGAGCGCCACGGGAGCCCATATCAGGTAGAACTGCTCCTCCACGGCCAACGACCAGAGGTGGCCGAGCGGTGAGTAGCCCACCCAGAGCTGTGCCGCCGGGAATGCGTTCAACCAGTTCGTGACATAGCCGGCCGCGGCCGCCACGGTCTCGGCCACCGTGGTCGGAGCGATCGGCCCACCCCGGCCGCCGCCCGGCACGGAGGTGATCCACGGATCGTGGCCGAAGACGAGGGCCACGATGGCCCACACGACGAGCAAGAGTCCCAGGGCGGGAAGCAGGCGGACTGCACGGCGTCCGAAGAAGGCCCGTAGGCGCACGCTCCCGGTGGCTCGGTACTCGTCGGCCAACAGGAAGGTGATCAAGAACCCCGACAGCGAGAAGAATGCGATCACAGCCACTTCGCCGGTGGCGCTCGGGAGCGTGGCACCCGACAAGTGATAGGCGAGCACACCGGCGACCAAGGTGGCCCGCAGGCCGTCGAAAGCGGGGATGTAGCGGCGCTCGTGTAGCGGCCGCTCGCCTTGCGGGCGCGCGTCGACAGCGACAGGACCACGGGACACCGGCTCACTCTGTTCCCAGAAGCCCTGAGGAAGTGCTGAGAGCCGCCGGAGATTCACCTGGGTGCCCACACGACTCAGCGTGGTGTGGCGGCGGCGGCTCCAACGGGTAGGCGAAGGACATGACCACGACCAGGACACAAGGCGACGCCCTCGACCGGCTCCAGTACGAGGACAGGGCGCTACGGCAGTTGCTCAAAGCATTCTCAAAGCGCGAGCTCGACCCGCGCCTGCATGGCAAGGTCGTGGCGATGTTGGTGGAACACCTGGCCATCCGCGAAGGGGCCCGTGAGTACGTAGCGGAGTCTCTGGCGGCCATACCCGAGCTCGACGACCTGGGCAGACAGTGGCAGGACGGTACCGTCGAGCGTCGCCGACGCCTCGCCAGGCTCGAGGAGATGACGAGGGGACTCGAGGCCGTCAACATCAATCAGGGCCAGGACGTCGACGCCGCCATTGCCGAGATGACCCCCACGTTGCTCGAGGAGATCGACGAGGAAGAGCGCCAGCTGGTGCCGTCGGTCGTCGAGCGCCTGGGCCCGACACGACGTGCCGAGGTGCTGCCCAGCACGAGCTACGTGCTGCACCACGCTCCGAGCCACCCGGGAGCCCATCGGCTCCGGTGGTACGAACGCCTCGGGCCCCTGGTCCGCCTCCACGCCCTGTACGACTACCTGCGCGGCCTCCCCGCTGGCGCCGCCAAGCCCTCGGCCCAGGTGGCCGTACCCGGCCAGGGTGAGGTGCCGGACCCTCCGGCGCCGCCGCGGCGCTGACTCGTCGCGCTCGGGCGCCGGGGGGCCTCGGGTCTCTGAGGTGCGGTGGAGGGCAGGGGCTCGGGGGCGACGCTCAGGGGGCGACGCGGAGGCGGACGACGGTGCCTGTCTCTGAGGATCGGATCTGTACGAGGTCGCACAGCTGGTTGGCCAACCACAGCCCTCGACCGGTCTCAGCGCCCCCGAAAGGTGCAGTACGCCCCAGCAGGGGATCCTGCAATCGGCCCGTGTCGGTGACCTCGATCACGGCCCCGGCGGCATCGCTCCAGTAGCGCAAAACGCCACCTCCCCCTCCGTGGCGCACGCTGTTGGCGGCCACCTCGTGAGCGGCCAGGACGAGAGCGGCGGCTTGTGCCGTGGGCAGCACGCTCGATGCCCACGGCGAGACCACCATCCGCAGGTAGCGGAGCGACTGGGCGTCGAATCTCTGCTCGCCGGCCACCTCGGGTGGCTCGGGCAATCCCCCTGAGAAGACGGCCGGTGCGTGGCCGTAGAGGGGGCTGGTGCGCATGCGCCCGCTCTCGAGCACGTGGGGATGGCTCCTGCGCGCTTCACGAAGCACGTCCTCGCCCAGCGACGCTGTGTCGTACGGGCACATGAGCCGCCATGGTCGGTCACCGGCGAAGGCCAGGTTGAGCAGCACCTCGTGGCGCTGGCACTCGGCGAGCTCGTCAGCGGGGCGATCCGCCCAGACGGGCTCGCCGATGCCGCGCAGGACAGGGCTGTCGCTGTGCCCGTCCAGGAAGCGGCGCCAGGCGGGGATGATGCGGGCGGGATTGCGGCCGAGCTCGGCCATGTCGGCGAAGACCACTCCCTCGCTGTCAGCGCCCAGCCACCGGCGCAGAGCCTCGACCTTGTCGGCCACGAGCGCCACCATGACGGGCTCGCCTGCAGAAAGGCCCGCCTCGACGAAGGCCCCCGTGGCCTCGAGGAAGTCCTTCTCGCTGCCGTAGAACAACGCTTCGTGCCGAAAGCCCTCTCGAGGCTCGTGGTGGAGCTCGCCCCGCGTTGGACCGAGGCGGTCCGGGCCCGCTCCCGGGCTGGCCTGTGCACCTTGTCGTCTGCGCGTTGGTGCCGCTGGCCGGCGCGATCCCTGGGAGCGGTGGTGAGCCACAGCCATCACAACTTTCTTTTGGACAACCGGCCTGCGCATACCCGACACCCTCGGTGGTCGAAACAGGTGATGCAGGTGGCCTGGACCCGGCTCTTCGGGGTAGGTCACCTCCGGGCCGGATCACCCGGCTGTGCCGGCCGGACCAGGCCATCGAGCACCGGGCCGACAGGGCCGCTGGCCCGGGCCGAACAGGGAGGAGAGACGTGGACGCCATCAGCCTGCTCAAGGCCGATCACAAGAGCGTGGAGAGGCACTTCCGGGACTTCGAGAGGACCTCGGGACGGGCCAAGGCGACGTGGGACCGGGCGGCTAAGGCGGCCGTGCGGGAGCTCTCCATCCACACCGCCATAGAGGAGGAGATCTTCTACCCGGCGCTGACGGACGAGGTGCCCGAGCTGGCCGAGGTCATGCTGCGCAGCCTCGAGTCCCACAACGTGGTCAAGTGGCTTTGCGCCGGCATCGAGTCGTCGTCGCCTGACGACGATCGCTTCGGACCGCGCATGACCGTGCTCATCGACAACGTGCGCCTGCACGTCGAAGAGGAAGAGGACGACATCTTCCCCGAAGTCCGCCGCGCCCTGGGTGGGCGTCGTCTCAACGAGCTCGGGGAGCTGCTGGCCAAGGCCAGGGCCCTGGCACCGACCCATCCCCACCCGCGCTCGCCCGACATGCCACCGGTCAATGCCGTCGTCGGGGTGATGGCCGGTGCCTTCGACAAGATGCGCGACGCAGGGCGGCAGGTGGTCGACCACCTCACCCCGTAGCCCCAACTGTCCGGCGTAGGCGGCTTCGTGCGGGGGCGGCCCGTGCGGCCCGCCGAGCGTCCTGTTCGGGTTCCTCGGGCACAGGACGACCGGCCGCGTCGGTCTCTAGCCCCGCTGTGCCCCGGCAGCCCTCTCTAAGGCAGCACGAGGTGCACGTCGCCGAACTCGTGGAAGCGGTAGCCGCTGCCGAGAGCCTCGGCGTACCAGGCCTCGAGGCGCCGGCGCCCGCACAGGGCCTCGAGAAGCAGCAGGTGCGAGGAGGCAGGCTCGTGCCAGCCGGTGAGCAGCCCGTCGACCAGGCGCATGCCCCGCTCGGGGTCGACGACGAGGTCCGTCCACCCCTCCACCGGGCGGGCGCCCCCGTCGGGACCGGCCGAGGTCTCGAGCGCCCGCACCACGGTGGTGCCGACAGCCACCACCCGCCGGCCGCGGCGCCGAGTGGCATCGACCTGCTCGGCGGTCACGGCCGACACGCGCAGGCGCTCGGGGTAGGGAAGCTCGTCGGCCTCCAGCGACGCCACACCGGTGTGCAGCACCACCGGGGCCACCCCCACCCCCTTGGCCACCAGCCGGGTGATCACCTCGGACGTGAAGGGCCGGCCGGCGCTGGGCATCTCGGCGCTACCGGGCTCTGTCACATAGACGTTCTGGTAGCTCGACAGGGGCCACGCCAGGGGCACGTGGCGGTAGCGGATGGGGCGCCCGTGCACCGCCAGCCAACTGAGGAACCTGCCGGGCACCGAGAGCTCGGCCACCCACAGCCGGTTGCCCGAGCCGTAGGGCGACTCGAGCACCATTGCTCCCCCGCCGGGCAGGGTGAGACGCCTCGGCGGCGGAGGGCCACTCCAGCGCTCGGTGCTCTCGCCGGCCGGGCGACGTGGCTCGACGGTCCATCGGTCCCCGGACAAGTTGGTGGACAGGTGCACGACCACTGTCTGGCCGTCGGGCCCCCTGGCGTCGAGGGCGGCAGCCAAGGTCCCCGAGGTGTTGACAACAACCAGGTCGCCCTCGTCCAAGAAGGCGGGGAGCATCGAGAACGTGCTGTGCACCACCTCCCCCGTCCCCACGTAGCTCACCATCATGCGTACGGCGTCACGGGTGAGACCTCGCCCCTCGGGGGGCTCGGCGGCTTCGAGCTCGGACGGCAGCTCGAAGGCGAAACGCGGCGCCGCGACGGAGGTGGTAGTGGGGGCGGGAGTCTCCTCGGCAACCGATGTCATGCCGACACCTCCACCACGTCGGCGGCGCGGTAACGCCCACTGGCAGGCGAGGAGGCGAGAAGGCGGCGCAGGGCACCGGCGGCTTCCGTGGGCTCGGGCCGGTCCGATATGTCTTCGCCCGGGAAAGCGTCCTGGTGCATCTGGGTGCGCATGTCCCCGGGGTCGAAGCGCACGACGGTGATCCCGGGTTCCTCTGCGCCGAGCACATGGTGGAGCTGCTCGAGAGCCGCCTTGGAGGCCCCGTACCCGCCCCAGCCTTCGTAGGCCTCGGCGGCGGCGTCCGAGGTGACCGCCACCACCGTCGCATTGCTGCGGACCAGGAGCGGCAGGGCCAACTGGACGAGCGCCAGGGGCGCCACCACGTTCACCTCGAAGAGCCGGCGCAGGTCGTCGGAGCCGAGGGTCCGAAGCGCCGGCAGGGGGGACGGCCCCAGGGTGCCGGCGTTGTTGACGAGGAGCTCGAGGCTTCCGAGGGTGGCGGCCTCGCCCACGAGCCGCTCCCGGTGCGCGGCGTCGGCCACGTCCCCGGCCACGGCCCGCACGCGGCCGCCGAGCCGACGGAGGGACGACGCCGTCTCCTCGAGCGGACCGGGGTTCCTGGCGTCGACGACGAGGTCGAACCCGTCGGCCGCCAGGCCCAGGGCCAGCGCTCGCCCGAACCCCCGTGATGCGCCGGTGACAAGTGCCACGCTCATCGAGCTCTCCGTCCTCTCGGTCGGCCCGCCCCATGCGGCCGGGCCCACGTTCTCGTGCCCGCCACCATAAAAGTTCAACCAAACTTGAAGTCAAGGCCCGGGTTCCGGGCCGGGAGGCCCAAAGGCAGCGGGGAGCGCCGTGAACGACATGCTCAGCATCGGCGAGGTGGCCGAACGCACGGGGCTCGCCACCTCGGCCATCCGCTTCTACGAGTCCCGGGGATTGGTGCGCTCGGCGCGCACGTCGAGCGGTCAGCGGCGCTTCCGGCGAGACGTGCTGCGACGCATCGCCTTCATCCGGGTGGCCCAGCGGGTAGGACTCTCGCTCGAGGAGATCACCGAAGCCCTCGACACCCTCCCCCCCGACCGGGCTCCCAGCCGTAACGACTGGGCACGCCTCTCCCGGGGGTGGCGCACGCGCCTGGACGAGCGCATCAGGCTGCTCGAGGGCCTGCGCGACGGGCTCAGCTCCTGCATCGGATGCGGGTGCCTGTCCCTCGCCACCTGCCGTCTCTACAACCCCGACGACCGGGCGGCCGCCCTCGGGGCCGGCCCCCGGTTCCTGTTGGGCGACAGCCGCCAGGAGGTGACAGGGACCGGCGGTTGATCGGCGCCCGCCGGCGCCACCTACCCGGCAGACCCGCACAGCGGGCGGGAGGAGGCCGGCATGCGACGGTGGCGGAGATGGACGGCGTCAGGAACGGCGGTGGTGGCGGTGGCCGGTGCCGGAGCAGCCGGAGGATGGGCCCTGAGCGGTCCGGGAGGATCCGGGACGGCGCCCGGAGGAGGAAGCGCCGCGGCCCCGGCACGCCTCGTCGGCTATGCAAGCTGCTCGCAGTTCCTCGACCAGGTTCGCTCGGAGGCTCTGCACGAGCTCCAGAGCGGCCAGTTCCCCCAACGGGCCCCCTTCGGAACGCTGGTCACCGGAGACGGGGTGGTCCACGGTGCCGTCGCCACGCCGGCGCTGGCGGCTCCCATGGCATCGGCCGCCGTCGGTACCTCGACGGCATCGGGGAGCGCGGCGACAGCAGGCAGCCAAGGGTCGTCGGCACCGGGCCCGTCGTACTCGGGCACCAACGACCAGGTGGCGGGCGTCGACGAGCCCGACCTCGTGAAGACCGACGGCCAGGTCCTCGTCGCCCTGCGCCAGAGCACCGGCACCCTGGAGGTCGCCGACGTCTCGGGCAGCCCAGCTCTGGCCGGCTCTTTGTCGCTCGACCACCTGGTGCGGGCAAGCGGCCTGTTCCTGGTGGGCCACGACGTGGTCGTCCTGGGCGACGCCGTGTCGTCACCGGGAGGAGGGGCCCTGTCGTCCGGAGGAGGGGCCTCGTCGCCCGGAGAGCCCACGGACCAGCCCGTCGTGCCGGTGGCGACTCCCGACGTCCGGACCGAGGTGGTGGTCGTAGACGTCTCCGACCCGGCAGCTCCGACGGTGGTCCGCTCGTTCTCCATCGAGGGGACCGAGATGGCGGCCCGCCTCATCGACGGCACAGTCGAGGTCGTCGTCTCGTCCTCACCCACTCTGCCCTTCGTCGCCCCCGCCAACGACTCAGCCGGGGCCGTGTCGGCCGCCATGGCCGCCAACCGCACCGCCATCGAGAGCTCAGCGGCGTCCGATTGGCTCCCGTCGGTGACGAGCGAGCCCTCGGGAATCACCACGACGGCGCCGTGCTCCTCGGCCCTGCACACGGTGGGCGACACCGGGCTCAGCACCATCGGCGTGGTGCCCATCGACCCGTCCTCGGACCAGCCCGGTCCCGAGGCGACGGTGGTGGGCGATGCCCAGAGTGTCTATGCCAGCGCGTCGAATCTCTACGTCGCGTTCTCGGGGGCGGCGAACGGGACCACTGCACCGCCCGGGCCGAGCTCCGACGGCACGACGACCATCGACGCCTTCGACCTCTCTGACCCCGCCACTCCGAAGTACGTGGGCACGGGGACGGTGCCGGGCACCCTCATCGGCCAGTACGCCATGTCCGAGTACCAGGGAGACCTGCGCGTGGCCACCACCGTGGGGATGCCCACCCCTCCGCCCATGGAGGGCTCGGCGCCCTCGACCTTGTCCGACAACCGGGTGACGATCCTGTCGCGCCAAGGAAGCTCGCTGGTGCCGGTGGGCAGCATCACGGGCCTGGGAGCGGGCGAGAAGATCTACGCCGTACGCTTCGAAGGGCCGCTCGGCTACGTGGTGACCTTCAAGCAGACCGACCCCCTCTACGTCGTCGACCTGAGCAACCCGGCAGACCCCACGCTGGCCGGACAGCTCCCGCTCACCGGCTACTCGTCGTTCCTGCAGCCGCTGTCGGGCGGGCTGCTGCTCGGCGTCGGCCAGGACGTGAACAGCAACCTGCGCACCGACGGCCTGCAGGTCTCGCTGTTCGACGTCTCGCACCCGTCGGACCCGGTGCTGCTCGACAAGCAGGTCGTGGCGGGCTCCTCCCCGGCCCAGTACGACCCCCACGCCCTGCTGTACTGGGCGGCCGACGGCTTGGTGGTCATGCCCGTCGACGAATGGGGTTCCGGCGCCTGCCAAGGAGTGGCGTGCGGCACGCCGGTCCCCCTGGGTCCGTGCCCGACGGCGTGCCCGGCAGCCTCACCGTTCGTGGGCGCGCTGGCCTGGAAGGTGACCGGCAGCTCCCTCGGCACCCCAGAGAAGATCAGCCAGCCCCAGTCCACACCGGCGAGCCCACTGAGCGGCGTTGCCTCGGCACCGGCCGCATCGGCACCGGCCGTCATGACACCCCCCGTCATGACACCGGCCTTCCCGCCGATGACACCAGGCATCGAGCGGGCACTGGTGGTGGGCGACATGCTCTACACCGTGTCGGAGAGCGGGATCATGGCCAGCAACCTGAGCACGCTGGTCCCGGTGTCGTGGATGCCGTACGCGTGAGGAGTCCTCGGTGATGGCGCGCCGCCGGCGCGGCAGTGAAGTCGAACCGCAGCAGGCGCCCTTCGCCGACGACGTGCGACTCCTCCAAGAGGTGGCCAACGGCCAGGCGCCGGCCGTGCGCCGGCTGCTCGACGAGGTGGCGCCTGTGGTGAACGGCTTCCTCTTCGCCAGGGTGGGCGGCGACCGGGCGACGGCCGAGGACCTGTTGCAGGAGACGCTTCTCGAAGCGGTGCGCTCGGCACGCTCGTTCCGGGGCGACGCCGCCCTTTCCACCTGGCTGTGCGCCATCGCCCGGCGGCGCCTGGCCCGCCACTACGAACGCGAGCGGCGGGCCGAGGCCACCCGCCGGGGCCTGCAGGTGCTCCCCGACCCCGGACCCGTGGGCGACGAGGAGGTGGTCGAGCAACGTGACGAGGTGATCCGGGCCCTGGGGCGCATGCCGGCCGCCCACCGGCAGGTGCTCGTGCTCAAGTACCTGGACGGGCTGGCGGTGGAGCAGATCGCCGACCAGCTGGGCCGTACCCGCGTGCAGGTGCAGTCGCTGCTCCAGCGCGCCCGCGACGGCCTGCGCCGCCAGCTGGAGGCCCCCGGTGCCTGACTGGGCCGAGGAGAAGCTCACGGGCCTCGACCGGCCGCGGCCGCTCGATCCCGAGGTGGCCGAGCGCCTGGGTCGGGCCCTGCTCGGGGCGGCGGCGAGCGAGCCTGTGGCCCTGGGCGACAGCTTGTCGAGCCGCCTGGAGGACGCCCTGAGCGACCCCCTCCACGGCGTCATGGACGACCTGG
>JBJKRZ010000184.1:0-10737 GCA_046704365.1 Acidimicrobiales bacterium
CCCCCGGTGCCGCGATGGAGGCAACGGCGAAGAGCCTTGGCGTGGTGGCCGGTCGTGCCATGGGTGTCACCCCCCCACCGGCCATTAGTGTCTCGCCGGGAGCGGCGCCGCCCCCGCCCGGCACCCGGCCGGCCGCTGCCACGCCCACCACGAACGGTCCGACGACGACCCTCGTCGCCCCGACCCACCAGGCGGGCTCCACCACCCCGACAGCGGCGTCGCCGTCGCAGCGCGCCGCCCTCGGTGCCGACCCGGGCACCGCACCGGGAGCCAACGCGTGGTGGCTCGCCCTGGCGATCGGGCTGGGACTCGGTGCTGCCACTTTGTCGTGGCTGTGGAGGAGACGACGAGCCCTGCGCCGTGCGACCGTGGCCGCCGGGACACCGGAGCGCTCGGCCGTGGCGTGGCCCGATTGGACCTCCACCAACTGAAGGGCGCCAATCCCGCCCTCTCCTGACGTTCTCGTCAGCACCGTCGCAAGCCGGGCGCCGGTTGGGCGTTCCCCGAACAGAGGCAGGGGGGCGGTGCGCGGGCGGGGCGCTCCCGGGACGGCGGGCGAAAGGAGCGCGGTGGAGCGGGACAGGCCAGCGCTTCCCGTCCTCACGCGTCGGACCTTCCTCAAGGTGGCAGCTGCGGTGGGAGGCGCTGCGGCGCTCCCCCTCACTGGTGTCGGGCGCCAGCTCCTGGGCGAGCTGGGCTTCGCCGGCGCCACGGGCCCCCTGCCGGCGCACCTGCCCGGCGGGCCCTACTTCCTCACGGGCTACCCCGACCCGGAGAGCGGGCCCTACGACCTGTTCAGCATCGCCGGCGCTCTGTGCGACCGCATCCTGCCCACGAGCACCAACCCGGTGACCGGCAACACGAGCCCGGGGGCGGCGACGGCGGGAGCGGTCAACTACATCGACCTGTTCATGGCCGCCTTCGAGCCCGACCTCCTGCACTCGGGGCTGGTGAGCACCCATCCTGTGTGGCTGGACGGCCGCTTCAGCAGCCGGTACCCCTACGGCGACGCGGTACCGGGCTCGGCGCCCGAGTCGGGTGCGGCGAGCGGTGACGACTTCGAGTCGCCGGTGTCGGGGACGCCCTCGGGGGCCTCCCAGCAGTTCCAGTTCCTGGACCTGACCGACGCCCAGGCACTGTCGTGGTACCTGCGCATCTACGGGCCGCCGTCGAGCACGACCGGCTCGGCGCCGCCCGTCCCCGCTTGGGCCGATCCCCGGGGCAAGTGGATGGCGGCCGTGGCATCGGGATTGATCCCCGACGCCCAACCGCTGCGCCACATGTACCAGCAGGGCCTGGTCGCCTTCGACCAGTGGTCGCAGCAGAACTTCGGCACGGGCTTCGCCACCGCCTCCACGCCCGAAAAAGACGCCCTCGTCGCCCTGGCCTCGAACCCGGTGCTGGGCGCCGCCTCCTCGGCGGGGCTCCCCGGCCTGCCCGCCCCCCTGCCCAATCCGGTACCCCCGCCGGCGGCCGCCGAGCTGTGGGGCGTGATCGTGCTCCACACCATCCAGGGCACCTACGGGCTCCCCGAGTACCGGGGCCAGTCCGACGTCGGCGTCTACGGCACCGGCCTCGAGCCGCCGGCCGGCACCATCTGGGCCGACATCGGCTGGGACGGCGACACCCAGCCCCTCGGGAGCAGCGTGTACCAGTACGGCGCCAGCGGGGCGCTCAACGCCGGCTACGACACGTCGACCTCCTACACCGACGACACCGGGGCACCCCAGCCCCAGGGCGGTTACGTCGAAGTGCGCCCCGTCTCCACCCCCGACGAGAGCGACGTGGACCTGCTCGACGGCGCACTGGTCGGCGCCTGGTTCGACCGCATGGCACAGGCCGGGGTGCTCAAGATCACCGGCGGGGGTGCTCTGTGAGCCGGCGGGCGGTGGTGGTGGGATCGGGTGCCTCAGGGGGGATGGCGGCGCGTCTCCTGGCCAAGGCCGGGTACCAGGTCATCATCCTCGAGAAGGGCCGGAACCTCTTCGGCGGCTTGGGCGGGCCGGCCTCCAAGGTCACCAACAGGTGGGCCAACGACGAGGTCGCCCACGAGGTCCGGGGGGGCCAAGAGGACCAAGACGTGCTCCTCGAGCCCCGCAGCTTCCGCACCCAGGGCTACAGCGGCGGCCCCCGCCAGTTCGTGGGCGACGTGAACACCCTCCCCACCGTGGTGGGGGGTGGCACCACCCACTACGACGCCAAGGCGCGCCGGCTCCGCGAGGTGGACTTCGTGGCCAACTCCCTGATGGGGGGCACGGCGGACTGCTCGGCCATACCGGACGCCAACTACGCCGACTGGCCCATGCAGTACAAGCACCTCGAGGCCTTCTACGCCGTCTCCGAGGAGATCGTGGGCGTCCAGGGCCCGGCCAGCGGCCCGCCCGGCAGCGTGCGCAACCCCAACCCCTGGGAGTCGTGGCGCTCGACGCCCTTCCCCGTGCCCCCCGGCACCGATCAGCTCAACAGCCTGCTCACCGCCTGGGCCGGCGTGAGCCTGGGCTACAGCGAGGAGCCCATCGCCGTCCCCACCGCCATCGTGTCGCGGCCCTATCGCGACGGGCGCCCGGCCTGTGTGGACTGCGGGTTCTGTCTCGACTTCGGGTGCCCCGTCAATGCCAAGAGCGGCGGCGTGTGGCAGGTGAACGAGGCCATCCAGAGCGGCGCCCAGCTCGTCTCCCAGGCCAACGTGACGAGCTTCGAGTACAGCGTGCAGCTGCAGACCGGCCGGCAGGTGGTGACCCGGGTCCACTACACCTTCACCGGCTCGCCCACCGCCGACGTGGTCATGGCGCCGGGGGCGAGCGGCCCCTACGTCACGCCCGTGGAGGGCAGCGCCAACACCATCGATCTCACGCCGTCGCGCGGCGACATCCTCATCCTGGCCAACACGCCCATCGAAGCCACGCGCCTGTCGCTCATGAGCGCCCGCCTGGCCGGCGGCCCCTTCCCCGACCCGAGCGGCCAGCTGGGCAAGAACCTCATGTTCCACCTACAGACCAACGCCCTGGCCGTGCTGGACCGCAACGTCCACTCCTTCCGGGGACGCACGAGCACCCACACCCTCGACGCCTTCGCCGGGGCAGGACCCAGCGTGAAGGACTTCTACGCCCAGGGCGGTGCCAGCGTGCCCCGGGCTGGGATCATGGAGATGGGGGGCAACTTGAACCCCATCCAGGAGGCCACCGAGGTGGCCGCCTTCATGTACGGCACCGACCTCAAGGCCTTCATGGCGCTGGGGCCGTTCTCCAAGCACCTGGTGGCCTTCACCCTGCAGGGCGAGGACATGCCCCAGCTGGGAAACGCCGTCGACCTCGATCCCGACATCGTCGACGTCTACGGCGTGCCCGTGCCGCGTATCACCTACTCCAACCACCCCTACGAGCTGGCCGCCTCGGCTCACTACGCCCCCAAGATGGTGGAGCTGCTGGAGGCGATCGGCACCCCTCCCTCACCGTTCCCCGGCGTCCACCCCGTGTTCGCAGCCTCCATCAACACCACCCTGCCGACGGTGTCGTCGAGCACCCTCCCCCTCGACAACGTGGTGGGCGGGGTCACCGGCGCCACCATCGGCACCCAGACCCTGGCAGCCAACGCCACACCGTTCAACGAGGTCCCGGCCAGCCGCCACATCATGGGCACCCACCGCATGGCCCTCGATGCCGAGCACGGGCCCTGCGATCCCTTCGGCCGCTACTGGGCCTTCGACAACCTCTTCCACTCTGGCGGGGGCCTCTACGTCACGGCAGCGGGCTTCAACGTCACGCTCACCATGTGGGCGCTGTCGTACTGGCAGAGCGCCGCCATCGTGAAGGGGATGGTGGCCGACCCCGGCTCCCAGGCCTACCGCGGCTACCTGGCCGACATGGACGCCACGGCCGCCGAGCTGCGCAAGGTCATCGCCCACTACGACGGCGACACCGTGATCGGCCGCTTCATCTCGAGGCGCAGCGGCGGCTACGACGCGTTCCTGAAGACCGTCGACTGAGGGCGCCTGGCCCGGGGCACACTTGCTCTGTAGCGGGCGGCGGCGTTGCGCCGGCCACCCCAGCGGGGGTGACCGGCGGCCGCCTCGCCACCTTGGGTGCTCGCCACCTGGGTCCCCCGGAGAACCCCCTTCCCCCCCGGATCTTGCGGTTTCCCGAGGCCCCGGGGCGCCCGCCCGCTCCCCGTGGCCGCCTGCCACCGGGACCGGCGCCTCCATAGCATCGGGTCAGTGCCCACCCACGCCGTCGAGGGCTCGCCCGGGCCGGGACTGCTGGTCGTGCACCACTCCCGCACGGGGCGGACCCGCCAGCTGTGCGAGGCCGCCGTCGACGGCGCCCGAAGTGCCGTGGGCGAGTCCCTGGTGGTGGTGGTCCTCGACGCCTTCGACGCCGGGCCCGAGGAGGTCGTGGGGGCGGCCGGGATCCTGATGTGTACCCCGGCGCGCTTCGGCTACATGTCGGGGGCGCTCAAGGACTTCTTCGAGCGCATCTACCACCCTTGCCTGGAGCACACCCGGGGGAAGCCCTACGGGCTCGTCGTGAAGGGCGACACCGACGTGGATGGGGCCGTGACCAGCGTGGAGCGCATCGTGGCGGGGCTGGGCTGGCGGCGTGTGCTCCCGGTGCTGGCCGTGGTGGGCGATACCGAACCCTCCCAGCTCGAGGCCGCTACCGAGCTGGGAGGCGGGCTGGCGGCGGGGCTCGAGGCGGGCGTGTTCTGAGGTGGGCGTGTTCCCCGTCAGCCCGCCGCGCTGGGCTGTCTGGGCTCGAGGCCGGCTGCCCGGTAGACGGCGTCCAGCACCGCCATGTTGGCGACGGCGTCGTCGGGCCCGGTGAGAGGCGCCACCGCGCGCAGTACGGCATCGGCGAAGGCCTGGAGCTGGAACTCGTAAGTGGGGCGACGGGTCACGCGTTCGTGGTGGCGTCGACCCGAGCGCGTCTTCAGCGTGAGGCGGTGGAACATGTGGGGGGCCACCGGGTTGAGCACGCTCAGCGAACCCTCGTCGCCGTGGACGCTCAAGCCCACCGACACCAGGCGCGCCGAGAGCATCGAGCACGTGGTGCGCCCGGTGATCCCCCCCGGGAACCGGTAGCGGGCCTGCACGTAGCGATCCACGCCGGCAGACATGAGGCGAGCCCGGGCGCCAGTCACCTCCGGCTCGGCGCCGGCCAGGTGGCGCAGCATGTGGATGGTGTAGCAGCCGGCGTCCATCAACGACCCGCCGGCCAGGGCCAGCTGCCAGCGAATGTCATGTCGCATGGGGAGGGGGAAGCACAGGCGGGTGTCGATGCGTCGCGGCTGCCCCACGGCACCTTCCTCCAGCAGCTGGCGAACCCGGGTGAACAGGGGGTGGTAGCGGTAGTGGAAGGCCTCCATGAGCACCTGCTCGGGACGCCGGTCCGCCACAGCCTTCACCTGGGTGGCCTCCTCGGCGTTGGCCGTGAAGGGCTTCTCGCACAGCACGTGCTTGCCCGCTTCGAGGGCGGCCTTGGCCCAGTAGCCGTGCAGGCCGTTGGGGAGCGGGACGTAGAGGGCGTCGACGTCCTCGTCCTCCACAAGGCTGCGGTAGTCGGGCAGGACGCGGGGGATGCCGTGCTTGGCGGCGAAGGCCTCGGCTCGGCTGGCTTGACGGGCGGCGACGGTGGTCACCTCCACCTCGTCGAGGCGCCGTCCGGGCCCCACCACGGCGGCCGGGGCGATGCGGGCAGCCCCGAGGATCCCCATGCGGATGGCTGCCACGGGCCTCGAGGGTAGCCGTCGGGTGCCGAAAGTCCCGGGGCCACCGGACGTTCCCCCCAGCGTGGCCGGGCACGTGAGCGACACCGTGATGGTGGCTCTGGCGGCGCTTGCCGACCTCGTGGCGCTGGCAGCGCTGGGTGCCCGGCGGGCCCGGCGGCGAAGCGCGGAGGGCCGACTCGAGCAGCGTTTCGAAGAGGCTGCCGCCGAGGCACGCCGATGGGCGGCGGCTGCCCGCATCGCCGACGCCCGTGCCGCCGAGCTCGCCGAGCTCGCCGTGGAGCAGTGGCTCGATGCCCTCGACATCGCCATGGGCACCGGGCCGGCGTGACCCCGGCGCCTGCTCGGCTCTCGCCGTAAGCTCGGCCCATGGAGCGCCTGGGTGGCCTCGACGCCGCCTTCTTGTACTTCGAGACGCCGAGCATGCACATGCACGTGTGCGGGATGCTCATTCTCGACCCGTCGACCATGCAGGGCGGCTACAGCTTCGACCGGATCCGCCAGATGCTCCTCGAGCGTTTCCCGCTCATGCCGGCCATGACGCGCAAGCTCGTCACCCCGCCGTTCAACCTGGGCCGCCCCTACTGGGTCCGTGACCCGGACTTCGACGTCGACTACCACCTGCGCCGCATCGGCGTCCCCTCCCCGGGCGGTGAACGGGAGCTGGCCGAGGTGGCCGGGTCCATCGCCAGTCGTCCCCTCGACCGGTCCCGCCCCCTGTGGGAGATGTGGGCCATCGAGGGCCTCGCCGACGGCAACGTGGCGTTGTTCGCCAAGATGCACCACTCCACGATCGACGGCATCTCGGGGGCCAACCTGATGGTCTACCTCTTCGACCTCGAGCCCCAGCCGGCCCACCCCCCCGCCATCCCCGAGGCCCCGCCCGCCGAGCGCATCCCCGGGGAGCTCGAGCTGCTGGGACGCGGCGCCCTCGAGACGGTGACCCGGCCCTTCGAGGTGACACGCCTGCTGCCCAGCACGGCGCTGCGCCTGGGCGGAGCCCTGGTGCGCGCCGGCCGCCGTCGGGGCCAGGGCCTCCCGGCTCCCTTCACCGCCCCCCGTACCTCGTTCAACGCCGCCATCACGCCGCACCGGAGCATCGCCTTCACCGAGGTGCCCCTCGAGGGAGTCAAAGCGGTGAAGGAGGCCTTCGACGCCAAGGTGAACGACGTGGTGACGGCCATTGTGAGCGGCGCCCTCCGCCAGTACCTCCTCCAGGGCGACGAGCTGCCCGACAAGCCGCTCATCGCTGCTGTGCCGGTCTCCGTGCACGACGAGACGTCTGGCCACGAGGGCACGACCAAGCTCTCGCTCATGTTCTCGAGCCTCATGACCGACATCGCCGATCCCGCCGAGCGGCTACGGGCCATCACCGAGTCCAACGCCCGGGCCAAGGAGGCCTACCGCATGGTGGGTGCCGACACCCTCATGAAGTGGGCCGAGCACGCCGCCCCCAACACCTTCTCCTTGGCCGCCCGGCTGTACTCCGGGTTACGGCTCTCCGAGCGCCATCCCGTGGTGCACAACCTGTTCCTGTCCAACGTGCCCGGGCCGCCTGTCCCCTTGTACATGGCGGGCGCCCGCCTGGCTGGGCTGTTCCCCCTCGGCCCCATCATGGACGGGGCGGGGCTCAACGTGACCGTGCTGTCCAACGAGGACCGCATCGGCGTGGGGTTCATCGCCTGCCCCGAGTTGGTGCCGCGCCTGTGGAGCCTGGCCGAGGCGGTGCCCGCCGCCCTCGACGAGCTGCTCAGCGCCGTCAAGGGGCGCAGGGGCCCCACCGCCCGGCGCAAGCCGAGCGCCGGCCGGCCCCCTCAGGCAGCGCCGGCCAGCCCCGAGGAGACGACGGCCTCGGTCAACAGCGCCCGCACCGCCCCCGACCAGTAGAAGCCCACGTGGCCGCCCTCGTAGGTGGCGAGCCGGGGGCGGTCCCAGTGCAGCCACAGGCGATGGGCGTGGCCGAAGGTGGCCATCCTGTCGCCCAGCCCTCCGAACACGTAGCGGCCGGCGGGTGGCACACGACAAGCGAAAGCCAGGGGGGAGACGACGCTGTGCACCTCGTCGGCCACGGGGCCGAGGGCACCGGCACGCCGGGCCCGCTTGGCGATGGACGCCGGGCTGTGGCGGCGGAACAGGTCGGGAAGGTCCACCACGGGGATGCCGGCGATCACGCACGCCAGGCCGTCCTCGAGCCCTGCCACCAGCGACGCCACCTGTCCCCCGAGGGAGTGGCCGAAGAGGCCGACGGCCGTGGCACCCTCCTCGTGGCGCAGCCAGGCCACCAGGCGGCGCACGTCCCAGGCCGCCTGGGCCAGCCCGTGCATGGAGTCGACCAGGTCGATGGACATGAACCCCTCGCCGGGCGCCCTTCCCCCTGAGCGTCGCCCGTGCATGGGCAGCACGCACACCGCCACGTTCACCCCTTGGCGGAGGAACTGCGGCGCCCGAAAGGCGTTCAGGTCGAGAAGCGGATTGGCACCCATGCCGAAGCCGTGCACGCACACCAGCCAGGTGCTGCTGGCCGGCTGGGCCCGGGTGACCCAGGCGTGGGCGCTTCGGTTGGCCACGTAGGACAACCAGCGGGCACGCCCGGGCTCGTCGGGCTTGGGCTCCCAGGCGCTCGGGAAGGTGACGTGCTCGAAGTGCATGCCCGGGACCTGGCCGTCACGATGCACCACGAGATCCGGCGCGGGCGGCGCACCGTGGTAGGAAGCCGGGTCCTCGAGCCAGCCGCCACCCTCGAGCACGTCACGAGTGGCGCTCAGGTCGGCAGCCGCCCTGGCGAAGTCGCCCTGGCGCGGGAGCAGTCGCGGGTGGCGGAAGGCGGCGATCATGACCTCGTCGAGCAGCACCTGGGCTGCCAGGCGTGGACTGGGCCGGACGGGCACGATGGTGTCGTCCTGGTCGGCCCCGGAGCTGCGAGCGCTGGCCCGAGAGAGGAAGGCGGCCGTGCGCGGAGCGGCCTGGAGCACGCCGATGGTGCGCGGGTCCCCCGCCACCCGACGCGCTGCCCGCCAGGCGCTGCCCACCATGGCAGGAACCCGCTGAGGAACGCTTCCCGTCACGCAAAGCAGTCTACGGGGACCTCGACACGATCGGTGGGAGGCGACCGCTCAGCGTCTGCCCACGACGGCGGCACCTTGGGCGTCGACCGCCACGCACAACGTCGCCGCGCACGACACGCCCTTGATGGAATGCCCGGGGTCGATCACAGCGGGCCGCGACGGTCCGTCCACGATGGTGATGGCCCGGCCTGTGCTGTCCACGACGACGCAGGCGCCCGCCGCCCAGCAGCTCACCCCCGTGGGCGCCGGGCCGGAACCGGAGCCCGCCGAGGGTTCGATGGGCACCGGCGCCGACCACGTCCCGGTGTACGACAGAGCCTGGCCGAGGGCGTCCACGGCGAGGCAGAAGCTGGTGGTGGGACAGGAGATGCCGGTGAAGTTCGACGTCGCTCCTTTCTGGTCGGGTTGGGTCCACGTCGATCCGTCGAATACCGAGATGCCTCCCGACACCGAGACGCAGAAGCTCGTGTTGACGCACGAGATCCCCGAGACCCCGCCCCAGTCGCCAGCGCCCCGTGACCAGCCTGCGCCCCTGTAGAGGAAGGCGTCGCCTTCGCCGTCGACAGCGGCGCAGAAGCTGCTCCCCACGCAGGAGACGCCTTCGAGTGGATTGGAGGAGACCGGCTGTGGTGAGGACCACGTCGTGCCGTTCCAGGCCACCACGCCGGTGCTCCCGGGCGCGATGGCCATGCAGAAGGTGGCCGAGGTGCACGACACGGCGGCAGCGGCACCCCCTCCTGTGCCCTGGACGGCAAGGGTGGTGGGAGCGCTCCAATGGCTGCCGTTGAACACATAGGCGTGGGAGCCGCTGTCGAGGGCCACGCAGAAGCTGGGAGTGGCGCACGACACCGCCACCAGCGCTGACGTCGACACGGGTGTGGGCTTGCTCCAAGTGATGCCCGACGTCACGGGCGGAGCGGTCGTGGTGGGCCCCGTCGTGGTGGGTGCCGTGGTGGTGGGTGCCGTCGTGCTCGAGGCAGGAGACGGCTTCGACGAGCACCCGGCACAGGCGCCCACGGCGAGAAGGGACAGGAGGATGGTGACTCGGCGCGCCACGATGAGGCCACGGTAACCGCCGCCGGGTCACCCCCGTTGCCACCCCACAACCACCCGCCAACTCGACCTCCCCGCCGAAATCGCCGCTGCGCTCGTCGGTTACCCACCGACGTGGGGGAGAGCGCAGAACCGGTGTGGGCCTTCAGGACCGGGGCCCTGGGCGCCATCGACTACCGCTTCGCCGTGCGCAGCACGCAGGCGACGCTGGGGCGGTACCTGGCCACGCTCTTCCGCTCCTTGCGGTCCGAGGACGCTCCCGACCACTGGTACTCCGCGCTCCAACGTCACGACGGCTCGGTCGACGTCCTCTTCGACGGCGAGCACCTGGCCCGTGCCGGGGGCATCCCGGGCACCGCGGAGGTCGTGCTGTCCCACGTCGACCGTCAGGCCCTCGTCACGCTACGTTCGGGCCGCCTGGTCCTCGGCGCCGGCGCGGTGCAGCACGGCCAGGCCGGTGTGGTGCTGCTCGGTCCCTCCCACGCCCTGGTGCACGCCCTGGTGCAGGCCGGGCTGGACTACCACTCCGACACCTACGTGGTGCTCGACCAGGCGGCAACCACCATGTACCCCTATCCCACGCCCATGTCCCGTCGTCCCTCCCTGTCGCCCGGAGACGCGCCTCCCGCTGCCAGCGAGCGTCGGCCGGGGGGGCGCCACCAGCGACAGCTGCTCCCCGTCGACAGCGTCCGGCACCAGGCTGTGGGCAGCGCCTGCACGCCCGGTGTGGTGGTCGTGGCCTCCTCGCGGGGCGGGGCCCTCTCTGCGCTCAGCCTGGATCCACGCGCCCGCCCCTTGAGCGTTCGTCGTCCGGCGAAAGTGCCTTGATGTCACTGCAAAGTCGGGCGGAGACCGTCGCCGGGGCGTGACGGACCAACGCCTCCTGCGATTCTGTCGT
>JBJKRZ010000185.1:0-3476 GCA_046704365.1 Acidimicrobiales bacterium
ATTCGGTGACGACCGGCGTCCTCCCCGCCGGCAGCTCGTCGTGCTCGGTGGTCTCGAGGTCGCCGAACACCACCATGGCGGCGGTGCGGGGAATGGGGGTGGCCGTCATCACGAGCAGATCGGGGTCGCCACCGCCACCTTGGCGGCCCTTGGCCCGCAGGGCGGCGCGCTGCTCCACCCCGAAGCGGTGCTGCTCGTCGATGACGACCACGCCAAGGCTGGCGAAGCGCACGTCTTCGGTGAGCAGGGCGTGGGTACCCACCACGAGGTCGAGCTCACCGGCGGCCAGCGAGGCGCGCAAGCGGGCTCGTTCGGCCACCGTGGTCCGGTTGGTGAGCAGGGCCAGGCCCAGGGGGCGCCTGCCATCGAGGCGTCCGGGGTCGGGCACGGTGAGGCCGCCGAGCATGTGGCGAACCCCCAGGTAGTGCTGCTCGGCGAGGACCTCGGTGGGCGCCATGAGCGCCCCCTGGTGGCCCCCTTGTATCGCTGTGAGCAGGGCGGCCAGCGCCACGACGGTCTTGCCCGAGCCCACGTCGCCCTGCAGGAGCCGGTGCATGGGCAACGCCGCCGCCAGGTCGCCGGTGACGGCGTCGACGGCGTGGCGCTGCGCCGACGTCAAGGTGAAGGGCAGCTGGGCCACGAAGGGCTCGACCAGCCCCTGCCCGGGGGGCGGGTCGACCACGTGACGGATGCCCCGGGCCTGGCGCTCGAGCTCCTGGCGTCGCATCACGACCTCGAGCTGCAGCCGCAGCAGCTCGTCGAAGGCCAGCCGGCGACGTGCCCGGTCGCGCTCGTCGAAGGTGGCCGGGGCGTGGATGGCCCGCAGCGCCTCCGTTCGCGCCATGAGGCCGAGGCGGTGGCGGGCCTGCAGGGGGACGGGATCTTCGACGGGCCCGGCGCGACGGAGCGCCTCTGCGATCCACGGGCCGAACTCCCAGGCGTCGATGCCGGCGCGCTCAGAGGTGGAGTAGACGGGGACGATGCGCCCTGTCCTGTCGCCCACCAGGTCGACCACAGGGTTGGTCATGTGCCGGCGCCCCCGGTACAGCTCCAGCTTGCCGAAGAACATGGCCTCGGTTCCCGGCGACAGCTGCCGGGCGCGCCAAGGCTGGTTGAAGAAGCCGACCCGCAGCCGGCCGGTGCCGTCGTCGACGTCGATCTCCACCAGCGAGCGACCCTGGCGGGTCCGGCGGCTGTCGACCTTTTGCACCGTGGCGAGCAGCAGCGCCTCCTCACCCACCTCGAGCTCAGCGACCGCCGCCTGGCGCGTCCGGTCGACGTAGCGGCGCGGGTAGTGCGTGACGAGGTCGAGCACGCTCTCGATCCCCAATGCCGCCAGGCCGGCGGCGCGCTTCTCGCCCACCTGCTTCACCCTCGACACCGGTATGTCGGCCAGCGCCCGCAAGGAGCGACCGACTCGCACCTCGGCCGAGCCCGCCCGGCGGTTCACTCGATGCTGATCAGGTACGGATACAGGGGCTGGCCCCCGTGGTGCACCTCCACGGAGAGCCCCGGGTGCTGCTCGCCCAGCCACTCGGTGATGCGGCGGGTCTCCCCCGCGCCGGCACCCTCGCCCTCGATGAGGGTCACCAGCTCGTGGTGGTCGTCGAGCAGCTCGTCGAGTAGCTGGCACATGGCGTCGACCAGCGAGCCGGCCACCACCTCGATCCCTTCGCGCGACAAGCCGATCCAGTCTCCGGCACCGATGGGCCCGTCGGGGCCGGGAGCGTCACGCACGGCTTGGGTCACCTCGCCGGCCACCACCCGGCAGGCCGAGGCGGCCATGGCGCGGGCGTTGTCCTCGGCGCCCGCCTCGGGGTCGTACTCGAGCAGGGCGGGGAAGCCTTCGACGATGCCGCTCGTGGGAACCATGCGCACGGGCTTGCCGGCCAGCTCCACGACCTGGAGGCCCACGGGATGGATGTTCTCGTTGTTGGGCAGCAGCACCACCTCGGGCGAGTCCACCTTCTCCACGACGTCGAGGATCTGGGCCGTGGAGGGATTCATGGACTGGCCGCCGGGGATGAGATGGTGCACACCCAGGGACCGGAATATGCGGCCCACCCCTTCGCCGTTGGCCACCGCCACCACCGCCGTACGCGGTGGCGGGCCGCTGGGCTCCTCGCCCCGGGACCCCGTCGACCCCTCGCGCACCCAGCGCTCCTCGTCCACCTGTTCGGCCAGGTCGGTGACCGTGATGTTGCGCGGCCTGCCGGCGTCGAGCGCCGCCTCCACAGCGGGCCCCACGTCGTTGGTGTGGATGTGGCAATTCCACAACCCGTCTCCGCCCACGACGACGATCGAGTCGCCGATCCCCGCCCACACCTCCTTGAAGGCGCCGATGGTGTCGTCGGGAGCCTCGAGGAGGTACATGACCTCGTAGCGCAGGCCGCCCTGCAACTCGTGGTGTGCGCCGGCGCCTGCTCGGCGGGCCGCCAGGCGCTCTGCTCGTCGCCCAAGGGCAGGGCGCCAGCAGCCGCCGGCGGCGGCTCGGGCAGGGGGCGCCCGTCGGTGACGGCGAGGAGGGCGTCGATCATGAGCAGGTATCCCGACCCGCCGGCGTCCACCACCCCGGCCCGGGCCAGCACCGGAAGCTGCTCGGGAGTGTGGGCCAGGGCGTCGCCCGCCCGGCGCCGGGCACCGTCGAGCACCTCGACCAGGCCGGCTCCCCCCAGTGCCACCTCGGCGGCACCCTCGCCGGCAGCGCGTGCCACGGTGTGGATGGTGCCCTCCACGGGGCGCAGGACAGCCTGCCGGGCGGCTTCGCTGGCGGCGGTGAGGGCCTGCGACAACACGGGCGCGGACACCTCCTCGGCCCCAGCGAGCACACCCGTGAAGCCCCGCAGCAGCTGCGAGAGGATCACGCCGGAGTTGCCCCGCGCCCCCATGAGCGAGCCATGGGCCACCGCCTGGCACACCTCGGCCATGGCCGGTCCCCCGCCATTGGACGAAGGAGCCACAGCAGCTGAGGAGCGGCTCTCGGAAGAGAGGTCTCCGTGGGCCACGAGCGTGCCGGGCACCGACTGCAGCTCGGCGACCACCGACTCGACGGTCAGCGCCATGTTGGTGCCCGTGTCGCCGTCGGGCACCGGGTAGACGTTCAGACGGTTGATCGCCTCTTGGTGCAGACGGAGCGCGTCGCGATAGGCGGTCATGGCGGCCGCCAGGTCAGCCGGCGCCAGCCTCTGCAACGGCCCCATGGGCGAGGATGCTAACCTTTCCCCTTCGTTCCCCATCTCTCCTGAGGAGGCGTCGCGCCCGTGGCCGCCGTCTGCGAGATCTGTGGCAAGCACCCGTCGTTCGGAATGAGCCTCAGCCACTCCCACCGGCGCACCAAGCGGCGCTGGAACCCCAACAACCAGCGCGTACGGGCCCTGGTGAACGGCACACCCCGGCGACTGGACGTCTGCACCTCGTGCATCCGCGCCGGCAAGGTGACCAAGCCGGCCCGCCGACCCCGCACCCCGGCCGCCAGC
>JBJKRZ010000186.1:0-3030 GCA_046704365.1 Acidimicrobiales bacterium
TTCTCGGTGTAGCCGGTGGGGCCCCAGGACGGTTGGGTCAAGTGAAAGGGCCGGCGCTAAGGGCGGCCCCTTTCTCCGTCCTTCAGGACTTCTTCACCTTCGAGGGCCACGTCCACGAGGACGCCGAAGCACCCTGCACACAGCCTCACCTCGCCGGTCCCGAGCGGGATCCCACCCGGGACCCGAGGGCCGCCCGAGGGCCGCCCGAAGGCCCGCCTACATCATCCCCATGCCACCCATACCGCCCATGCCACCCATACCGCCCATGCCCCCGGCGGCAGCGGCAGCAGCAGCAGCGGCGGCGGCGTCCTTCTTCTCAGGCTTGTCCGCCACCAGGGCTTCGGTGGTGAGCATCAGGCCGGCGACGGAGGCGGCGTTCTGCAGGGCCGAGCGGGTGACCTTGGCGGGGTCGATGATGCCGGCCTTCACGAGGTCCACCAGAGAGCCGGTGATGGCGTTCAAGCCGGTGGTCCCCGTCTCGGCCTCCACGTGGCGCACGGTGACGGCGCCCTCGAGGCCGGCGTTGACGGCGATCCACTTGAGCGGCTCGCCGAGAGCGCCGGCAACGATGCGTGCCCCGGTGGCCTCGTCGCCCGTCAAGGTGTCGGCCAGCGACTCCACCGCCGAGCGGCTGCGCAGCAGGGCGGTGCCCCCGCCGGCCACGATTCCCTCCTCGATGGCGGCCCGGGTGGCTGACAGGGCGTCCTCGATGCGGTGCTTCTTCTCCTTGAGCTCCACCTCGGTGGCGGCGCCCACCTGGACCACGGCCACCCCACCGGCCAGCTTGGCCAAACGCTCCTGGAGCTTCTCGCGGTCCCAGTCGGAGTCGGTGTCTTCGATCTCCCGCTTGATCTGGGCGATGCGGCCCTTCACGTCGGCCTCAGAACCGGCACCCTCGACGATGGTGGTGTCGTCCTTGGTGACGATCACCCGCCGGGCCCGGCCCAGCAGGTCGAGGCTGGTGTTCTCGAGCTTGAGCCCCACCTCTTCGGAGATGACCTGGCCTCCGGTGAGGACGGCCATGTCCTGGAGCATCGCCTTGCGGCGCTCCCCGAAACCGGGCGCCTTCACCGCAACGGACACGAAGGTGCCGCGGATCTTGTTGACGACCAGGGTGGCCAGCGCCTCGCCCTCGACGTCCTCGGCGATGACGAGAAGAGGCTTGCCCGTCTGCATGACCTTCTCGAGCACCGGCACGAGGTCGTGCACGGCACTGACCTTCTGGTTGGCGATGAGGATGTGGGCGTCTTCCAGCACCGCCTCTTGGCGCTCGGCATCGGTCACGAAGTAGGGCGACAGGAACCCCTTGTCGAACTGCATGCCCTCGGTGAATTCGAGCTCGAGCCCGAAGGTGTTCGACTCCTCCACCGTGACCGTGCCGTCCTTGCCGACCTTGTCGATGGCCTCGGCCAGCACCTCGCCGATCGAGGTGTCAGCCGCCGAGATGGACGCCACCTGGGCGATCTCCTGCTTGGAGTCGATGTCCTTGGCCTGCTTCTTGACCTCGTCGACCACGGCAGCCACGGCCCGCTCGATGCCCCGCTTCAGGGACATGGGGTTGGCGCCGGCCGCCACGTTGCGCAGGCCCTCGTGGATGAGGGCCTGGGCCAGCACGGTGGCGGTGGTGGTGCCGTCGCCGGCCACGTCGTTGGTCTTGGTGGCCACCTCCTTCACCAGCTGGGCGCCCATGTTCTCGAAGTTGTCCTCGAGCTCCACCTCTCGGGCGATGGTGACGCCGTCGTTGGTGATGGTGGGGGCACCGAACTTCTTGTCGATGACCACGTTGCGGCCCCTGGGACCGAGCGTGACCTTGACTGTGTTGGCAAGCTTGTCCACGCCGGACTCCAGGGAGCGGCGCGCCTGCTCGTCGAACTTGAGGATCTTTGGCATGTGAGCGACTTCCCGATCGAGACGACGAGGGACTACTTCTTGACCTTGGCCAGGACGTCGCGGCCGGAGAGGATCAACAGGTCCTCACCGTCGACGGTGATCTCGGTCCCGCCGTACTTGGAGTAGACGACGGTCTCGCCCACGGCTACGTCGAGGGGGATCAGCTCGCCGGTGTTCTCGGCACGGCGCCCCGGCCCCACGGCCAGCACCTCGCCCTGCTGGGGCTTCTCCTTGGCGGTGTCGGGGATGACGAGTCCCGATGCGGTGGTCTCCTCGGACTCACCGGGTCGGACCACGATTCGGTCTTCGAGTGGTTGGAGATTCATGTGTGAGCGCCCTCCTGGGGACCTTTAGCACTCTAGGCTTGCGAGTGCTAACGATAGCGGGCCGCCCCCCGAGCGGCAACCGCGGTTCGGGGGTCACGCCAAAAAGGGCAGACCCAGGGCCGGGTCGCAGGGCGTCTCGAGCGGGCTCGGCCCCAGATGTTCGAGCTGCCACCATCCGGCGGCAGCGATCATCGCCGCGTTGTCCGTGCACATGGCCCGGCTGGGCAGGTACAGCGGGATCCCGAGCTCGTGGGCGGCCGCCGTCGCCGCCTGGCGCAGGGGCCCGTTGGCCGCCACGCCGCCGGCCAAGCAGATCCCGCCGGCCGCCGCTCTCTGGGCACCCCGGCGGGTCTTCTCGACCAGCACGTCCACCACCGCTGCCTGGAAGGAAGCTGCCACATCGGCGTCGCTCGCCTCGGGCCTGGCCCGCACGGCGCGCACCACGGCCGTCTTCAAGCCACTGAAGGAGAGATCGAGCCCGTCGTCCATGAGGGGGCGGGGGAACTCGAAGGCATGGGGATCGCCGCTGGTCGCCGCCCGCTCGATGGCCGGTCCCCCCGGGTAGCCCAGCCCGAGGAAGCGGGCCACCTTGTCGAAGGCCTCGCCGGCGGCGTCGTCGAGGGTCTGGCCGAGCAACCGGTACCGGCCCGGCCCGTCCATGGCCACCAGCATGGTGTGGCCGCCCGACACCAGCACCACGACCAGCGGCCAGCGCAGGTCGTCGCCGTGGTCGAGCAGGGCGGCGAAGCAGTGCCCCTCGAGGTGGTTGACCCCCACGAAGGGCACGTCCCAGGCGAGGGCCAGCCCCTTGGCG
>JBJKRZ010000187.1:0-3921 GCA_046704365.1 Acidimicrobiales bacterium
CACCCGACACCGAGCGCTTCCAAGGGCCGTCGTGAGGAAGGCGCCGATCGTCCTGGTGGCCACGGCCATCGGCTTCGCCGCCGTCGTGGCCTACCACCCCAAGACCATCGGCGTCGGGCTGGGCAACCTCCCCCCCGTTGCCGGGACTCGAGGCTCGTCCCCGAAGGCGACCACCACCACCACAGGACACAAGCCGAGCCCGAGCGGGAGCGCTCCGCCAACTTCCACCACTGCCCCATCGGCGACGCAGACCTTTACCGGCAACCAGGTGAACTACAACTATGGCGTGCTCTCGGTCCAGATCACCGTGTCCGGGCATCAGATCACCAATGTCTCCATCGCGTCATTGAACGATGGCGGCAACTTCCGATCCCAGGCCATCGACCAACAAGCCATTCCGATTCTCGAGCGACAGGTCCTTCAGGGCCAGAGTGCCAACATCCAGGGAGTTTCGGGGGCCACGTACACGACTGAAGGCTTCGTCCAATCGCTTCAATCGGCACTCTCCAAGGCCGGGATCTGAGACTTCGACGCCGGGCGGTCCGCAGATGGGAGCAACTATCCATTGTCGGGTGCCTCGTTCCCGGGCCTATACCGGCCCCCAGGGCGACAAACGGAACCCCGTTGCGGCGACGGCGCTCATTAGCCAGAACGAGCAAAGGCCGTGGGCGAAAGGCGCGAACTTTCGCCTTGCGGGCGTCGGAATCTGGAACGAAGTGACATGAGGAAACGGTAGGGGTGCCGTTGGACCAGCCGCCTTGGGTCCAAGATGTCCGTGGCCATGAAAAAGTCCCCGCGTGTGGCCAAATTCAGGTCCCCGCTGGTGGCCAGAAAAAAGTCCCCGCGTATGGCCAGATAAAGGTCCCCGCCCCTCGCTGAGGCATCCGCCTGAGTGGCCCCTCGGCTGGAGACGGTGGTGGTGCACACCAACCACCACTCCAACCGGGGGGCACTCCATGAAATCAGCGAGGGAGAGGATGAACATGATCGCCGCCTACAGAGATGTGGGCAGCTATCGGGGCGCGGCCGCCATCTGCGGCACCACGCCCAAGACGGTGAAGCGGGCCGTCCAGCGGGCCCAGTCCACGGGTCAGCTCGAGCGCAAGCGACGTGAGAAGAACCTCGACGCGGTGCGCGACGTGGTGGCCAAGCGGGTCGAGAGGACCCAGGGTCGCATCTCGGCCAAACGCCTGCTGCCCGAGGCCACAGCGGCGGGCTACGTGGGCTCGGCCCGCAACTTTCGGCGCCTGGTCGCCGAGGAGAAGCAAGCTTGGCGACGCCAACACCACCGGGGCCGGCGTCCGGGCGTCTGGTCGCCGGGCGAGACGCTCATCATCGATTGGGGCCAGGAGGGTCGCCTGCACGTGTTCTGCGCCGTGCTGGCGTGGAGCCGGGTTCGCTTCGTGCGCTTCGCCGCAAACGAGACGGCGGGGAGCACGTTGAGACTCCTGGCCGAGTGCTTCGAGGCCATCGGCGGCGTCCCCAAGGTGGTGCTGGCCGACCGCATGGGGTGCCTGAAGGCCACCACGGTGGCCAACGTGGTGGTTCCGACGGCCGCCTACGTGCGCTTCGCCACCCACTACGGCTTTCGGCCCGACTTCTGTGAGGCTGCCGACCCCGAGTCCAAGGGCATGGTCGAGCACCTCGTCGGCTATGCCAAGCGCGACCTCGTCGTCCCGGCCGAGCCCTCCGTCGGCGACCTGCATGGCGCCAACGTCGGTGCCGAGTCCTGGTGCGCCGAGGTGAACGCGCAGACCCACTCGGAGATCTGTGCGATCCCCGAGCAGCGTCTGATCGCGGAGCGCGAATTGCTGGGGGACCTGCCCTCCCTGCGGCCATCCATCGGCAAGCGGGTGAAACGCAAGGTCGACAAGCTCTCCTGCATCCGCTTCGGCTCGGCCCGCTACTCGGTGCCGATGACCTTGATCGGATGCAGCGTCGAGGTCGAGGTGGCCGAGGGGAGGTTGCGGGTCGTCCACCTCGGCACCACCATGGCCGAGCACGCCCTGGTCGCACCGGGTGAGACCTCCATCTCCGACGACCACTACGGGGGGCCCAGACCCACGCCGCGCCGGGCCCCGCGGCCCAGATCGGCCGTCGAGCGCGCCGTGCTCGAGCTCGGACCGGCGGCGGAGGCCTTCATCATCGGTGCGGCCGCTGCTGGAGCCAGCACCCTCGGCACTGAGCTCCCTGAGCTCCTCCGGCTCGAGGCCGCCTTCGGTCAGGTGGCCGTCGTTGGTGCCCTCGAGCGGGCCGTCGCCTTCGGGCGCTGGCGGGTGGGCGATGTGCGTTCCATCCTCGAGCAAGGATCCGGCGTCGCCAAGACGACCGCTCCCGGAGAGGCCCTGATCGTCTCGCTGCCCACCGTCGCCACCCGCCCCCTCTCGGCCTATGCCCCCGGGGAGGTCTGATGAGCACCGACGCCCCGCCGTTGCCGGCCGACCTCGTTGTCGGGCTCAAACGATTGAAGCTCGCCACGATGCGCACGCTCGCCCCCGAGCTGTTGGTCGTGGCCAAGACCCAACGCTGGAAGCCCGAGGAGTTCCTACGCACCCTGGTCGAGGCCGAGATCGCCGCGCGCGACGCCTCCAATGTCGCCAACCGCCTGCGGGCGGCCACCTTCCCGGTCACCAAGACGCTCGAGGAGTTCGACCTGGGGGCCTCGTCGGTGACCAAGGCCAGCTTCGACTACCTGGTGTCCCTCGAATGGATCCGGGCGAGGGAGAATCCCTGCCTGTTGGGCCCAGCTGGGACGGGCAAGTCGCATCTGCTCGTCGCCCTCGGTCACGCGGCGGTCGAGGCTGGGCACCGGGTGCGTTACTTCTCAGCGGCCGAACTGGTCGAGACCCTCTATCGGGGGCTGGCCGACAACTCGGTGGGCAAGGTGATCGACCAGACGCTGCGGGCCGACTTCGTCATCGTCGACGAGCTCGGGTTCGCCCCCCTCGACGACACCGGCACCCAGCTGTTGTTCCGCTTCGTCGCCACCGCCTACGAACGGGTGTCCCTCGGGGTGGCCAGCCATTGGCCGTTCGACCAGTGGGGTCGTTTCCTTCCAGAGCCCACCACCGCCGTCAGTCTCCTCGACCGTCTGCTGCACCACAGCGTGGTCGTCCTCACCGACGGCGAGTCGTTCCGCATGCGAGAAGCGAGACAGAAGGGAGGCCCGCAAAAGTCCTAATCACAGTGCGAGGGGTGGGGACTTTTACTTGGCCAAAACCGGGGACATCAACCTGGCCATTGACAGTTCAAGCCCATCATGACTGAGCGACAGCGCCGGCACCTCGCTGCGCTAGCAATCTTGACCAGCGGTGTTGGCGTGACCTTCGTCACATGGTTGCTCTTGCATCAAGCTGCCGATCCAACGGTCGCGCGGTGGCATCTGATGCTTGAAGAGGTGATCCGCTTCGCCCTCGTGGCACAACAAGTGATCTTCGTCGTCCAGTGTGCCGCGCTCTGGATCTTCGCGAGTCGGGCGAAGGACCCAGTACCGGTGGCAGCTCGTCAGGGGCTGCGTGTTGCCGTGTTGACCACGATCGTTCCCGCCAAGGAGCCGATTGACCTTGTAGCCCGCACGCTCGCTGCGATGAAGCGGATTCGCTATGAGGGAAAGGTGGACGTGTGGATCCTCGACGAAGGTGACGATCCGGAGGTCAAACGAATGGCGTCACAGTTGGGGGTGAACCACTTCAGTAGGAAAGGCAGCCCGAAGTACAACACCGAAGCCGGCGAGTTCAAGGCGCGGACCAAGGCTGGAAACCACAATGCCTGGAGAGCTGAACACGAAGAGGAATACGACATCGTGGCACAAATGGACCCCGACCATGTCCCGGGGCCGGACTTTCTCGAGCGCACCCTTGGGTACTTCCGTGATCCCGATCTCGCGTTTGTGGTGGCGCCGCAAATCTACGGCAACATGCG
>JBJKRZ010000188.1:0-5444 GCA_046704365.1 Acidimicrobiales bacterium
GCGTCCTCGTCCGCCGGGGGCCCCAGGGGGCAGGCGTGCGGGTGGGGGCCACCTCCACCTCCTACGGCACCACCAGCGAGATCGACTACGTGCCGCCGGCCGAGGTCGACCTCATGGACGTCTCGCCCAAGCAGATCGTCTCGGTGTCCACAGCCCTCATCCCCTTCGTGGAGCACGACGACGCCAACCGGGCCCTGATGGGGGCCAACATGCAGAAGCAGGCGGTGCCCCTGGTGGTGCCCGAGGCTCCCTACATCGGCACCGGCGTAGAGGCCCGGGCCGCTCAGGACGCCGGCGACGTGCTGCTGTCCGAGGGCGAGGGCACGGTGGCAGAGGTGTCGGGCGAGCACGTGATCGTCGAGTACCGATCCGGCCAGCGCGACCGGCTGGGCAAGGAGCTGGGCCGCAAGCGCTACCAGCTCGCCAAGTTCCGCCGCTCCAACCAGAACACCTCGATCAACCAGAAGGTGGCCGTCTCCGACGGCCAGAAGGTCGCCGCCGGCGACATCCTGGCTGACGGGGCCGCCACCCACAACGGCGAGCTGGCCCTGGGCAAGAACCTGCTCGTGGCCTTCATGCCCTGGGAGGGCTACAACTTCGAGGACGCCATCATCCTCTCCGAGCGACTGGTGCGCGACGACGTGCTCACCTCCATCCACATCGAGGAGCACGAGGTCGACGCCCGTGACACCAAGCTCGGCGCCGAGGAGATCACCAGGGACATCCCCAACCTGTCCGAGGAGATCCTGGGCGACCTGGACGAGCGCGGCATCATCCGTATCGGCGCCGAGGTCGACGCCGGCGACGTGCTCGTGGGCAAGGTCACTCCCAAGGGGGAGACCGAGCAGACCCCCGAGGAGCGGCTCCTGCGGGCCATCTTCGGGGAGAAGGCCCGAGAGGTGCGCGACACCTCGCTCAAGGTGCCCCACGGCGAGTCGGGCAAGGTCATCGACGTGCGCGTGTTCTCCCGCGAGGACAGCCACGAGCTCCCACCCGGGGTCAACCAGCTGGTGCGGGTGTACGTGGCCCAGAAGCGCAAGATCTCCGAGGGCGACAAGCTGGCCGGGCGCCACGGGAACAAGGGCGTGATCTCCAAGATCCTCCCCATCGAGGACATGCCCTTCCTGGCCGACGGTACGCCAGTCGACATCATCTTGAACCCCCTCGGTGTGCCCAGCCGCATGAATGTGGGCCAGGTGCTCGAGTCGCACCTGGGCTACGCGGCGCGCTGGGGCTGGGAGGGGGCCGGCGATCAGGTCGCCGTGGAGCCCGACGGTGCCCCCCGCAAGACCCGGCCCCGCACCGACCCGGCGGTGTGGGTGTCCACACCCGCCTTCGACGGGGCGCACTGGGACGAGGCCGAGGAGGCCGGACGGCACCCCACCATCCAGCAGCTGCTGGAGCGGCTCAGTCCCGACGCAGCACGCGGATCCGTGGAGGGGCTGGCGAACATGGGGGCCTCGCGCCTCATCGGCGCCGACGGCAAGGCCAGGCTGTACAACGGCCGCACCGGCGAGCCCTACGACAACCCCATCTCGGTGGGGTACGTCTACATCCTGAAGCTGGCCCACCTGGTGGACGACAAGATCCACGCCCGCTCCACGGGGCCGTACTCGATGATCACCCAGCAGCCCCTGGGAGGTAAGGCCCAGTTCGGTGGCCAGCGCTTCGGCGAGATGGAGGTGTGGGCCCTGGAGGCCTACGGATCTGCCTACGCCCTGCAGGAGCTGCTCACCATCAAGTCCGACGACGTTCTGGGTCGGGTGAAGGTGTACGAGGCCATCGTGAAGGGCGAGAACATCCCCGAGCCGGGCATCCCCGAGAGCTTCAAGGTGCTCATCAAGGAGATGCAGTCGCTGTGCCTGAACGTCGAGGTGCTGTCGACGACCGGTGTGGAGATCGAGATGCGCGAGCTCGACGAGGACGTCTTCAGGACGGCCGAGGAGCTGGGCATCGACATCAGCCGGCCCGAGCGCGGGTCGGACGAGGAAGACGAGCGCCGCGCTGCGGAGAGGAGTTTCTGATCGTGCTGGACGTCAACGACTTCGATCAGCTGCGGATCGGTCTGGCCACCGCCGAGTCCATCCGTTCGTGGTCGAACGGCGAGGTCAAGAAGCCCGAGACCATCAACTACCGCACGCTCCGCCCCGAGAAGGACGGGCTCTTCTGCGAGAAGATCTTCGGGCCCACCAAGGACTGGGAGTGCTACTGCGGCAAGTACAAGCGCGTCCGTTTCCGGGGCATCATCTGCGAGCGCTGCGGGGTGGAGGTCACCCGCTCCAAGGTGCGGCGCGAGCGCATGGGCCACATCGAGCTGGCCGCACCCGTGGTGCACATCTGGTACCTCCGTGGCACCCGCAGCTGGCTGGCGTACCTGCTCATGGGCACCGAAGCCCGTGAGGAGCTCAAGGCCAAGCAGCTGGAGAAGGTCATCTACTTCGCTGCCAACCTCGTCACCTGGGTGGACGACGAGCGCCGCCACGAGGACCTCCCGGCGCTCGAGGCCGAGCTCACCGAAGAGCTGACCCAGATCGAGCGCCAGCGAGACCTCGAGATCGACAGGCGCTTCAAGGCGCTCGAGGACGAGCTCGCCCAGCTGGAGAAGGAGGGGGCCAAGGACACCGAGCTGAAGGCCCGCCAGCGCCTGGTGGAGAAGGAGATCTCCTCGATCCGCGAAAGGGCCGACGCCGAGCTCGACCTGGCCCGGCGCGCCTTCGACGAATTCCGCGACCTCTTCCCCCGCAAGATCATCGAGGACGAGCTGCTGTGGCGGGAGCTCAAGATCCGCTACGACGACTACTTCGAGGGTGGCATGGGGGCCGAGGCCATCTCCCGGCTCATCGACCGCATCGACCTCGACGCCGAAGAGGTCAAGCTCCGCGAATCCATCGACGCCGCCGACGGCCGCCGGCCCTTGTCGGCCCAGCGCCGGCAGAAGGCCATCAAGCGGCTGAAGATCGTCACCGCTTTCAACCGCCGCGACGAGCACGGTCGGCGCATCAACGACCCACGGGCCATGATCCTCGAGGTCGTGCCGGTCATCCCTCCCGACCTGCGCCCCATGGTGCAGCTCGACGGCGGGCGCTTCGCCACGAGCGACCTGAACGACCTCTACCGCCGGGTGATCAACCGCAACAACCGGCTCAAGAGGCTGCTCGATCTCGGCGCCCCCGAGATCATCATCAACAACGAGAAGCGCATGCTCCAGGAGGCCGTCGACGCCCTGTTCGACAACGGCCGGCGGGGCCGACCCGTCACCGGGCCCGGCAACCGTCCCTTGAAGAGCCTGTCGGACATGTTGAAGGGCAAGCAGGGTCGGTTCCGCCAGAACCTGCTGGGCAAGCGAGTCGACTACTCGGGGCGGTCGGTGATCGTCATCGGCCCCACCCTGCAGCTGCACCAGTGCGGCCTGCCCAAGCTCATGGCGCTCGAGCTTTTCAAGCCGTTCGTCATGAAGCGTTTGGTCGACCTGGAGCTGGCTCAGAACATCAAGTCGGCCAAGCGCATGGTGGAGCGGCGCCGTCCTCAGGTCTGGGACGTGCTCGAGGGTGTGATCAAGGAGCACCCGGTGCTGCTCAACAGGGCGCCCACCCTCCACCGACTGGGCATCCAGGCCTTCGAACCGGTGCTGGTGGAGGGCAAGGCCATCCAGGTTCACCCGCTCGTGTGCACGGCCTTCAACGCCGACTTCGACGGTGACCAGATGGCCGTGCACCTGCCGCTGTCGTCCGAGGCCCAGTCCGAGGCCCGGGTCCTCATGCTGTCGGCCAACAACATCCTGTCCCCGGCCACCGGCCGGCCCATCACCGTGCCCACCCAGGACATGGTGTTCGGCGCCTACTACCTGACGCTGTCCGTCGACGGTGCCAAGGGCGAGGGCCGGGTGTTCCGCCACACCTACGAGGTGGAGCGTGCCTTCGACGAGGGCGAGCTCGACCTGCACGCCAAGATCGTCCTGCGGCCCACGCCGGGATCCGCACTGGATGCGGCCCTGACCGGGGCGGGAGGGGAGCTGACGGGCAACAGCCCGGGGTCCGGCGAGCCGGGTGCCGGTGAGCAGCCTGGTGCCGTCGCCGACGCCGAGCCTGCTGGTGCCGTCGCCGACGCCGACATCGTCGACGGGTCTTCTTCCTCGGGCGCCGCGTCGAACGGGGCGCCCCGGCAGGTGGAGACGACACCCGGACGCGTGTTCTTCAACGGGGCGCTGCCCAAGGGCTTCCGGTTCGTGAACGACGTCGTGGGCAAGCGCAACACGCCCATCGGGTCCATCGTGGAGGAGATCGCCGCCACCGAGCCCAAGCACGTGGTGGCCGAGAGCCTCGACCGCATCAAGGCCCTGGGTTTCCGCTTCGCGGCCCAGTCGGGGCTGACGATCTCCATCGACGACGTCCGCACGCCGTCGGAGAAGGAAGTCATCCTCGACCGCTACGAGCGCGAGGCCGAAAAAGCGGAGGCGCAATTCAAGCGCGGCATCATCACCGACGACGAGCGGCGCCAGAAGGAGATCGAGATCTGGACCTCGGCCACCAGTGAGGTCGGTCGGGCCATGGAGCGTTCGCTCTCCACCATGGCCTTCAACCCCCTCGACATGATGGTGGACTCCGGAGCCAGGGGGAACAGCCAGCAGATCCGCCAGATCGCCGGGATGAAGGGACTCGTGTCCAACCCCCGAGGCGAGATGATCCCCCGGCCCATCAAGTCCTCGTTCCGAGAGGGCCTGTCGGTGCTCGAGTACTTCATCTCCACCCACGGCGCCCGCAAGGGCCTGGCCGACACCGCTCTGCGCACCGCCGACTCGGGATACCTGACCCGTCGCCTGGTGGACGTCGCCCAGGAGCTCATCGTCCGCCAGGACGACTGCGGCACCGCCCGGGGCGTGTGGCTCGAGGACGTGGTCCCTGACGATGCCAGCCGGCGCTCGTACCTGGAGACGCGCGCTTATGGGCGTCTGCTCGCCGAGGACATGAGGCTGGTCGACGGGACGGTTCTCCCCGCCGGCTCTGTTCTCGACGACGACATGGTCGCCCTGCTGCGCGAGGACCCGGAGGTGAACCGCATCCGGGTGCGCTCGGTGCTCACCTGCGAGGCCGAGCACGGGGTCTGTGCCGCCTGTTACGGCCAGTCGCTCGCCACCGGACGGATCATCGAGCTGGGGGAGGCCGTGGGCGTCATCGCCGCTCAGTCCATCGGCGAGCCCGGCACCCAGCTCACCATGCGGACCTTCCACGCCGGAGGGGTCATCGGCGAGGACATCACCCATGGCCTGCCCCGGGTGGTCGAGCTGTTCGAGGCCCGCACCCCCAAGGGCGCCGCCGTGCTCGCCCACCACTCGGGCGTCGTGCGCATCGAGGACGAGGAAGGCGGCCGGCGCGTGACCGTCGTGGCCGACGACGGCTCCGAGGAGTCGGTGCTCGTGGGAAGCCGGGCGCATCTCGAGGTCCGCG
>JBJKRZ010000189.1:0-3914 GCA_046704365.1 Acidimicrobiales bacterium
TGTCGGCGGGCGATACCGGACTTGGTATCGGGCGGGCGGTCCATGGAGCTCTGGCCGTGCTCGACCTCGGCACCGGGCTCGACCCCTCGGGGGCCGGCGCCTTGGAGGTGGCGCGCCGCCAGGCGCAGCTGCACGGGGTGGCAGACAAGGCCGAGGAGGTGGCACGCATGGTACGAGCCGCCCTCGAGAGCCCCTTGGTGCGCCGGGCGGCGGGGCTTCGCCACCACAAGGAGTTGTACCTGGCCACGGCCCTCGAAGCGCGGCGCGGCGCCACCGTCAGCGCCAGCGCCATCGCCAGCGCCATCGCCAGCGCCGGCGACGCTGCGGAAAGCCTCAAGGGCGAGCAAGGCGGGGTATTCGAAGGCTTCGCCGACCTCGTGGTGGAGCAGGACGACGGGCTCGTCGTGGTCGACTACAAGACCGATCGCCTCTCCGGCGCCACGGTGGAGGAGCTGGCGACCCGCTACGAGCCGCAACTGTCGGCCTACGCCAGTGCCGTCGAGGCCGCCACCGGGCGTCCGGTGGTGGGCCGAGTCCTGCTGTTCCTGGGGGCAGATCCCGCGCTCACCCACCTGCTCGGCGACACGAAGGGCCCTTCGCCCCTGGCCTGACCGACGGCAATTCCTGTTGCTCGCCGTAGCGCCCGACAGGGGGTCACTCGTCGGTCTGGGTCGATGGTCTCATCACCGGCTGTTCTCCGGTGATTTTCATCCCTTGTGAAAGGGTAGCTGTTAGCCTCGGCTCGGACACCAGGCGGTCGGTGCAGGTGTTTTCGGAGGGCCACGAGGGAGAGGGGCAGGTCCGCCACAGATGGTGACGCAACCTGAGGTCCTCGAAGCCCGCGACGAGGACCGAGCGCTCGTTTCCGCCTTCCAGGCGGGGGAAGAGGGCGCATTCGGCGAGATCGTGCGCGCCCATTACCCCACACTGCTGGCGCGGGCGCGACGGCGGCTGGGCAACACCAGTGATGCCGAGGACGCCGTGCAGGAGACGTTTCTTCGCGCCTATCTGGCTCTGGACCGTTTCGCCGGCGAGTTCCGTCTCGGTGCATGGCTGAACCGGATCCTCGTCAACACCTGTGCCGATGCCGGGGCACGGCGCGCCGGAGAGGTGAAGCTGCGTGACCGCCTGGCCAGCCGGCGCCAAGAGGTGCACATGCCCGACGAGGCGGCAGGCGACCCCGAGCTGCGCCGCGTCATCCGAGAGGCCATCGACTCGCTACCCGAGTCCTACCGCGTCGCCTTCGTCCTGCGAGAGATCGAGGAGAAGCCCTACTCCGAGGTGGCCGAGACCATGGCCGTCACCGAGGAGAACGCCCGCGCCCGCGTGCACCGGGCGCGCAGCACCCTGGCGCGCACCTTGCGGGAGGCGAGCGCCGGACTGGGTGCGCTGGCCCTACCGTTCCGCCTTCTCGTTTGGCGTCGCCACGGCGCCGCCCTGCGACCCGAAGCCGGCTCGTCGCCGGCGGCCGCTCCCCTGCAGACACTGGGCTCTTCGCTCGGGCCCTTCAACCCGGCGTCGCTGGGTTCGGCCGGGCCCTCCCTCGGGTCCCTGGGGTCCTCGGCGGTCCCCCAGGCGATCAGCCAGCTCTCTGCCAGCCCGCTGTCGCAGAACCTGCTGGCCAGCGTCCCCGACATCTCGCGCACGACGCTGCCCTTGGCCAGCACCGCCCTCACCGCGCTGGCGGCCGGTGCGGCGGCGGTGCTCCCCAATCCCGTCGGCGCGCCGGCAGCTGCCGTGGCCCCTCCGAGCATCTCGGCCCCCGGGCCGGGCCGGCTCTCGGCTGTGGGGTCGCCTGGGTACCTGGCCACCTTGGGGCTCCCGCATGGGACTGCCGACGCCGCTGCCGGGCCCGTTGCCACCTCGAGCGCCGTCAGCACAGCGACGGCGGGCTCAGCGTCGTCCTCGGGGAACTCGGGCCTGCCCGCCGACACCGACACCGGAACCGGCACCTCCGCCGGCGCCGGTTCCGGCTCAGGCTCCTCCTCGGCCAGCGGACCAGCTCCGGCACCAACCTCGAATCCGGCTCTGGTCGGCCCGGCGGCCCAGTGGAGCTGGGTCGGCCAGGCGGCATGGGGCTCGGGCTCGGGGCGCACGCCGACGACCACCGGCTCGCAATCGTCCACACTGACGGCCTGTCCCTACGCCCAGTCGTTCCCTCTGTACACGCCAGGGGCCGTTGCGCTGGGTGCACCCGAGCAGGCCGGCGCTGCCCCGAGCGCGTCGCTGGCCACCAACCCGGTCACCGTGTCCAACCCCGGTGACGCCTTCGAGGCCAACGCCACCGGCCCGGCCACCGACGGCACCCAGAGCGGGCCGGTGCAGGCCTCGATGGGTGTCTGCCCCGCTGGGGCGCACAATCCGATGCTCCTCGCCAACCTGGCCAGCACCACTCCCGGTTCGAGTGCCCCGCCTATCCTCCAGGTGCGTGCGGCCCTCGTGTCGACCTTCTCGTCGTCGGCGGGCACCGACAGCTACTACCGAGGTGTGGGCGTATGGCTGACGGGCCCCGACAGCTCCTCGCCCGCTGTGCCCCTGGTGGCCGAGGTGGTGGAAGCGCCTGTGACCAGCGGCGGCCCACCGTCCTCGTCGCAGACGACGGTGGGCCTGCTCGTCGCCTTCTACGGCCCGGTCTCCGACATGGTCGCCCCCGGCGCCGCCTCGTGCACGGCGACCTCGAACGCGACGGGAAGCACCGGGACCTCGAGCACCTCGGGCGGATCGCCCGGTGGGGGATCCGGCTCGGCCCCGGGAACGTCGTGCGGGACCGGTAACTCCACCGACCCGCAGTCAACTGCCGCCTCCGGCGGCACAGCCCCGAGCGGGTCACCCTGACCACGACCCGGCGCTGACCGTCGCTGGCCATGGTCGCTGAGTCGACGGTGAAGGCCCTCTTCGACACCGCCAGCGACGGTGTGGTGCTGCGCGTCCACGTTCAGCCCGGTGCCGGACAGCAGGCGGTGGTGGGCACCCACGGCAACGCCCTGAAGGTCCGGGTGGTGGCCCCGCCGGCGTCGGGGCGGGCCAACCAGGCCGTGCTGGCCCTGCTGTCGAAGGAGCTCGGGGTACCCGCCTCCGACCTCGAGATCACCTCGGGAGAAAGTGCGCGACTGAAGCGGGTGCGGCTTGCCGGCCTCGAAGCCCCCGACATGGAGCGACGACTGAGCCGACTGCTGGCGGCGCCAGCCCGCACCCCTGCCGACAAGGTGAAGCGGCCGGCCCTGCCCCGCCGGCCCTGACACGCCGGCCTGACCGCAGGCCCCTGACGACGAAAGGGGGCGGTCGGCACGCGCCGCCGCCCCCCTTTCGCCCATCGGGCTCAGTCCTACAGCTGGACGATCGTGACGGAGTTGAGCAGCCCGTCGAGCGACGAGGTGATGGTGCACGTGCCCGGGACCGTGGAGGCCGTGTAAGTGGACACGAACTGCCCGGCCGCATTCGTCACCCCGCTGGCCGGGCTCAGCGTGCCACAGGCCCCGGCCACGCTGGGCACCCCGCTCAGGCTGACGGGCACGCCCGGCACCCGGGCGCCGCCACCGCCCAGCGACGACAGCGTGGTGGTGATGGTGGAGGTGCTCGTGCCGTTGGCGAGCAGCGAAGTCAGCGTCCCGCTCAAAGTGGCGAGAAGCCCCGACGTCGTCTGGGTGATGGGCAACGAGGGGACGAGCCCGTCCACTGACGAGGTGATGGTGCAGGTGCCCGGGACCGTGGAGGCCGTGTAGGTGGACACGAACTGCCCGGCCGAATTCGTCACCCCACTGGCCGGGCACAGCGTGCCACAGGCCCCGGCCACGCTGGGCACCCCGCTCAGGCTGACGGGCACGCCCGGCACGCCTGCCCCCAAGGAGCTCAGCGTGGTGGTGATGGTTGAGGTGCCCAGCCCGTCGGCGGTGAGCGACGACAAGGTGCCGGTC
>JBJKRZ010000190.1:0-15384 GCA_046704365.1 Acidimicrobiales bacterium
GCCCGGGGACGACCGGCCTGGGCGGAGGGGGCGGTGCCGAAGAGCGCCTGTGGCCAGCCGCTCCGCCAGCCCGCCACCGCCAGGACGGCGACGAGGGCGAGCAGTGCGAGCCCCGCACGCAGCGCCACAGCCGGGAGCGGCGACGGCCTCCGAGGTCGACGAAGTGCCGGAGACGCCACCTTGTCGGGCTCGCGTCCGGCGCCAGCACCGCGTAGCGCGCCGGCAGGCAGCGGGTGGACCACGAACGGCGACCCTCGCCCCACCGACAAGGCGGCGCTGGCCTGTTCGAGCTCTGCCGCGAAGTCCGCAGCGCTCTGGTGACGGAAGCGGGGATCCTCGGCGAGCGCCCGGCGCACGACCAGGTCGAGCTCCTCGGGCCACAGTGAGGGGGGGAAGACCCGGTGCCGGCCAGCACCGGGAAAGGGCAGGCGACCGGCCAGGGCTTCGTAGAGCACGACGCCGGTCGAGTAGAGGTCGGCTCGCCCGTCCACCGGCCCGCCCTGGCGCACCTCGGGAGCGAGATAATCGAGATGATCGAGCCCGGCGGCGGGGAGCGGGTCGTCGGTGTCGGGGGTCGGGTCGTCGGTGTCGCGGGTCGGAGCGACAGCGCAGAGCACGATGTCGCCCTTTTCGTCGACCACGATGCATTCGGGAGTCACGGCACCGTGGACCAGGTGACGCTCGTGCAGGGCACCCAGGGCCTCCAGGACCTCGACCACGACGTGGCAGGCACCGGCGGGCGAGACAAGGCCCGATTCCTCGAGCGCCCGGAGCGACCCCTTGGCCATGAGGCCACCAGTCTGTCCCGCCCGCCGTTGGGGCGGGACAGGGCATCAGTGCTACCCGGTGGTGCTCCGGCGCCCTGCTCCCTGGTTCGTGGGCAGCGGCACCGACATCGAGACCCACGGTCAGCCCCGGGCAGCCGCCTCGTAGCTCGCCTGCATGAGCGAGAACAACCGCTGGTCGCCGGTGGTGCCGATGTCCATGCGGTTCATCACGTAGCCGAGAGCCAGGTCGTTGTCCGGGTCGCCCCATGCCCCCGAGCCGCCCATGCCGAAGTGACCGAAGGCTCTCGGCCCCCCCAGCCCGGCGGCCGCCAGGATGCCGCGGTTCACCATGAAGCCCAGTCCCCACTGGATGTCGAGACCGAGCAGGACGCGGTCGGGGCCCTCGGTGCGCTGGCGAACGGCTTGATCCAGCTGGGGCTCCTCCAGCAGACGCAGCTTCTGCCCGCCCTCGGTGACCACCTCGCCGATGCAGGCGGCGTACAGCTTGGCCAAGGAGCGGGCGTCGCCGATGCCGTTGAACGCCGGCATCTCGGCACCGTGCACCTTGGGGCTGTTGACCAGCTCGTCGCTGTTTTCGAGGGCCCCTGAGGGGGAGTTGAGGGCCTTGGTCAGCGGCCCGTCGGGAGCGAGGTACTCCTCGGCCCTCTCGGCGATGGCCTGCAAGTAGGCATCGCCCTCCCCCGCCGGCCCGGCGTCTTCCTCGCCGGAGGGGCCATCTCCGGCGCCTGACAGCCGGCCCGAGGCGATCGCCTCCAAGATGGGGACGAGGCGAGCCACACGGTGCTCCTCGGAGCCGGGCAGGCCGATGTAGAAGTCCAGTCCCAGCGGCTCGGCCACCTGGCGGCGGAAGGCGGTGCCCACGCTCGTGCCGGTGATCCTGGCGATCACTTCGCCGACCAGCCAGCCCCAGGTGGTGGCGTGGTAGCCGTGGGCGGTACCGGGCGGCCAGGCCGGGGCCTGGGCCTCCAGGGACCGGATCACGGGCTCCCAGGCCAGGACCTCGTCCACGCTCAGCGTTCGGTCCACCCAGGCCAGCCCCGCCTGGTGGGAGATGAGCTGCTCGACGGTGACGGCAGCCTTGCCCTGGGCGGCGAACTCCGGCCAGTACTGCGCCACCGGCGCGGCGAAGTCGAGCTCGCCCCGCTGGGCGAGGAGGTTGGCGAGCACCGAGGTGGCGCCCTTGGTGGTGGAGAAGGAGAGGACCATGGTGTCGCGCTCCCAGGGGGCGCCGCTCGCCTCGTCGGCCAGCCCGCCCCACAGGTCCACCACCTTCTCGCCCCGGTAGTAGGCGCTGAAGGCCGCACCCACCTCGTGGCGTCGGGCGAAATTGTCCTCGAAGGCCTGGCGCACCCGCTCCCAGCCGGGAGCCACCGTTCCATTGCTGCTCACCGCGCCCTCAGCCGTCACCCGTCCTCCCCTGGGGCGAGCCACCTGGAGCGGTGGCCGCCGGCGAGGGTAATACCCACTGCAGCTCAGGCACCCATCTGGGCCTGGCGCTGGCGGGTGGTGGAGTGGACGGGGTCCTTGTCGAACTGGGGCAGGACGTGCTGACCGAAGGTGGCGACCGCCTCCTCGCACACCTCGATGGACATCGACGAGGAGAGCATGCCGAAGCTCAACTGGTCGGCTCCCGTGTCGGCGAATCGCTGGACGGTGGCCGCCACTTCCTCGGGGTCGCCCACGGCGATCTGGCGGCTCTTGATCTCCTTGTCGATCTGCTCGGCGGTGCGGTCAGGGATGGTGGCCGGCCACTCGGGGATGCCCGGCGGGCGTGGGAACGTGTCCAGGTACCTGAACACCAGGCTCACGTAGTACCCGACGTCGATGTCGCGCAGCACCTGGCGGGCCCGGCCACCGTCCTCCAAGCAAAGCATCTGGGTGGTGATCATCACGTTGTTGTTGACGTACCCGCCCACCGGGTCGCAGCTCTCGATCTCCTTCTTGTACTTCTCGATGAGCGGGATGAAATTCTCAGGGGGCCCGAAGGCGAAGCACAACACGCCCAGTCCCTGGCGCGCAGCCAGCTCGAAGGTGCCCGGGCTGCCCGCCGCCACCCAGAGCGGAGGATGCGGATCCGTATAGGGCTTGGGGATCACATTGCGCTGGGGCATGGAGAAGAAACGGCCCTCGTAGGAGGTCTCCTCGTCCTTCCACATGCGCACGATCTGGGGAAGAGTCTCGGCCACCATCTCGCGGGTGAGCTCGGGGTCCTCGATGCCGAAGCCGCGCTGCTCGGTTGTGGACGAGCCCCGGCCGGTGCCGAACTCGAAGCGGCCCTCGGATAGGTGGTCGAGCATGGCCACCCTCTCGGCGATACGAGCGGGGTGGTTGACGGGAGGGGTGATGTTGAAGATGCCCGAGCCCAGATGGATGTTCTCGGTGACGGCGGCGGCATAGCCCAAAAACGACTCGTTGGCCGACATGTGGGAGTACTCGCTCAGGAAGTGGTGCTCGGTGACCCAGGCGTACTTGAAACCCGCCGCGTCGGCCGCCTTCACGTAGCGCACCTCGTCCTGGATCCGCCGGTGCTCGGCCCCCGCCCCGTGTTCCGCCCTGAACTTGGGCGGCATGCAGACGGAGTTGAAGATCCCGAATTCCATGGTCAGGGCCTCCCTGTGGGGTTCGCCGGGGACCACACCATCATCGCACGAAACTGAAACGTGTTTCAATATTGGCCAGGCTTGCTGCTCGTCGCTGCCCGCCCGCCGCTCGTCTGGGAGGATGCCCACCCGCCGTGCCCGAGACCCCCCCGACCGAGACCGCCCCGACCGAGACCCCGGCGCACGCCGCCCCCCTGAGCGAGGCTCCGCTCACCATGGCCCGGCTACTCGCCCGGCGCTCCGGCGACCGGCGCCCGGGCCTGGCCTATGAGGAGCGGCGCTGGAGCTGGGATGACGTGCTGGGGGAAGCGGCGGCGCGAGCGGCCGTGCTGGGTTCGGTGCTCGACCCGGGGCCGCCGCACGTTGCCGTGCTGCTCGACAACGTCCCCGAGTACCACTTCTGGCTGGCCGCCTGCGCCCTGGCCGGCGCCGTCGTGGTGGGGGCCAACCCCACCCATCGCGGCCCGGACCTGGCGCGCGACCTGGCCCACACGCGCTGCCAGCTGCTCGTGACCGACACCTCCAAGCTGTCGCTCGTCGAAGGGCTTGCGCTGGGTGGAGCCCTCGGCACCGTGGAGGCGACCAACCCCCGTGTGCTCGTGACCGATTCGGGGCCCTACGGCACTTTGGTGGCCGGCGCCGCCGGGGCCGGGCTGCCCGACGTCGCAGCGGTCGAGGAGTCGGCCCTCGGCCATCTGATCTTCACGTCGGGCACCTCGGGAGCGCCCAAGGCGTGCCGCTGCAGCCAGGGGCGCCTGGCACGCATCAGCACGATCGTTCCCCAGATGTTCGCTCTCGGCCCCGACGACGTCTGCCTGGTGTCCATGCCCCTGTTCCACTCCAATGCGCTCATGGCCGGATGGGGGCCGGCAGTGGCGGCGGGCGCCACGGTGGCGCTGCCTTCGGGCGGACGCTTCTCGGCCTCGGGCTTCCTGCCCGACGTGCGCCGCCATGGCGTCACCTACTTCAACTACGTAGGCAAGCCCCTCTCCTACATCCTCTCGAGCGAGCAACGGCCCGACGACGCCGATACCTCCTTGCGCACGGTGTTCGGCAACGAGGGCGCCGAGGCCGACGTGAAGCGCTTCGCCGAGCGCTTCGGCTGCAACGTGGTGGACGCCTACGGCTCCACCGAGGGGGCGGCGGTCGTGACGCGTACCCCGGACACCCCGCCCGGGGCGCTGGGGCGCGCCCCCGAGGGGACCGTGGTGGTCGACCCCGAGACGGGCGAGGAGTGCCCTCCTGCCCGCTTCGACGCCGCCGGCCGGCTGCTCAACGCCGAAGAGGCCACCGGCGAGCTGGTGTCCACCACCGGCGCGGCGGGCTTCGAGGGGTACTGGGAGAACGAAGAGGCCGAGTCCGCCCGCCTGCGGGGCGGCTGGTACTGGACCGGCGACCTCGCCTACCGCGACGATGCAGGTTTCTTCTACTTCGCCGGCCGGTCGGGCGACTGGCTGCGGGTCGACGGCGAGAATTTCGCTGCCGCCCCGGTGTCCCGCATCCTCGAGCGTCACCGGGCCGTTCGCCTGGCCGCCGTCTATGGCGTGCCCGACCCGAAGGTGGGCGACCAGGTGATGGCGGCCCTCGAGCTCCACGACGGCGAGAGCTTCGACCCGGAGGAGTTGAGCGCCTTTCTGGCCGCCCAGCCCGACCTGGGGACCAAGTGGGCGCCGCGCTTCGTGCGCCTGTGCAAACGTCTGCCCATGACGGCCACCGCCAAGGTCCTGGTGCGCCAGCTGCGCGCCGAGGCGTGGCACTGCGCCGACCCGGTGTGGTGGACACCGGCTGGGCCGGCGGGAGGCGCCTACCGGCTCCTCGCACCCGAAGACGTCGAAGCCTTGGACAAGATGTCCCGCCCGGGTGCCCGCTGACCTACCTCTTCGCCTCTCCGGTCCAGGTAGAAGCCACGCAGAGCGTCGTCAACCTCTCGTGATGCGACCGTCGATCAGGTATCGTCACTGACAATGGGCCAGGACCTCGACGTGCTCGTCGTGGACGACAACGAGGCCATCAGGACCTCGGTGGCCGAGTTGCTGCGAACCACGGGCTACCGGGTGGCCGAAGCTGAAGACGGCGCCACCGCTCTGGAGGTGCTGGCCAGCCACAAGGTGGGCGTCCTCGTCCTCGACCTGCGCATGCCCGGGGTGGACGGGCTCAAGGTCCTCGACACCCTGACCGACCCGCCGCCGGTGATCATCACCTCCGCCTTCGTCCTCGACCTCGACGAGCAGCAGCGCGTGGACGCCAAGATCTTCGTGCAGCTGGTGAAGCCTTTCCACCCCCGACGGCTCATCGACGCCGTGGCCTCTGCCATCGGCAAACCCTCGGCGGAGGATGGCGGCGACGAACGGGCGGGCGCGCCGACCAGCTGACGCTGCCGTTCGGGCTGCGGTCCACGCCGAGTGGAGGCGCAGGTCGGCTACCGATCGACGCCGAGGACGAGCCCGCTCGTGGGGACGCCTGTGCCGGCGGTGACGACCACGTGCTCGGTGCCCGGCACCTGGTTGACCGAGTTGCCACGCACCAAGCGCACACCTTCGGCGATGCCGTTCATGCCGTGCAGGTACGCCTCACCCAACTGGCCGCCGTGAGTGTTGGTGGGTAACCGGCCGCCCAGCTCCAGGTTCCCGTCGCGCACGAAGTCCTTGGCCTCGCCCCACTTGCAGAAGCCGAGCTCCTCGAGCTGGTAGAGCACGAAGGGCGTGAAGTGGTCGTAGAGGACAGCGGCCTGCACGTCCTCGGGCCCGAGCCCCGAGGCCCCCCACAGCTGGCGGGCCACCACGCCCATCTCGGGGAGGTGCGTGAGGTCGTCCCGGTAGTAGGACGTCATCATGTCCTGCTGGTCGCCCGAGCCCTGGGCAGCCGCACGGATGACCGCCGGCGCCTGGGCGAGGTGGCGGGCACGCTCGAGGCTCGTGACCACGAGCGCCTGAGCGCCGTCGGTCTCTTGGCAGCAGTCGAGGAGCCGCAGCGGCTCCACGATCCAGCGTGACGCCTGGTGCTCCTCCAGCGTGATGGGCTTGCCGTAGAACCAGGCGGCCGGGTTGGTGGAGGCGTGGCGCCGGTCGGCCACCGCCACCCGGCCGAAGTCCTCGGTACTGGCGCCGGTGGTGTGCAGGTAGCGCTGGGCGAACATGGCCACCCAGCTGGCGGGGGTGAGCAGGCCCTGGGGGGCGTACCAGGCGAATTGGGCGCTCTCGGCGGTGGGCAGGGGGGCGCGACCCTGCACCCCCGCCCCGAAGCGTGCCCCCGAGCGCTCGTTGAAGGCGCGGTAGCACACCACCACTTGCGCCACCCCGGCCTCCACGGCCATGGCCGCCTGCTGCACGGTGGCGCAGGCGGCCCCGCCGCCGTAGTGGATGCGGCTGAAGAAGCTGAGCTCGCCCAGGCCCAGGCTGCGCGCCAGCTCGATCTCGGGATTGGTGTCGGCCGAGAAGGTGACCAGTCCGTCGACCTCCCCCGGCTCGATGCCGGCGTCGGCCAGGGCACCGGCCACGGCCTCCACGGCGAGACGCAGCTCGCTGCGTCCTGACTCCTTTGAGAATTCCGTGGCGCCGATGCCACAGACGGCGGTGCGCCCGGCGAAGGCCTGGCGTGTCATGTCGCCGCTGCCCCCGGGAGCAGGCCCAGCTCGGCCCCCCGCAGAGGAAGCGCCAGGTGCACGGTGCCGGTGACGTGGTCGCCCCGGCTGTTCGTGCCCCGCACCGACACGGCGACGCTGGCCCGCCCGTGGCGGTGCGCTCCGGGCTCGCCCGTGTCGGTCACAGCGCCGGAGAGCGTCATGGTGTCCCCGGGGTAGTTGGGCGCACCCAGGCGTATGGCCACCTTCTCCAGCACCGCGGCGGGCCCCGCCCAGTCGGTCACGTAGCGGCCCACCAGGCCGTTGGTGGTGAGGATGTTCATGAACACGTCCTCGGAGCCGCGCGCCTTGGCCAGTTCGGGGTCGTGGTGCACGTCCTGGTAGTCGCGCGAGGCGATGGCGCCGGCCACCACCAGTGTGCGGGTGATGGGGACGGCGAGCTCAGGGAGGGCGTCGCCCACCGACACGTCGTCGTGGAACTTGCTCACGGGCGTCGTCACGGGTGCCCCGGCGTGCTGTCCACGAGCTCCTCGGCGAGCAGGTCCCCCAGGCGCGCCAGCTGGGCGGCGGGGCCTTCGAGCATGACCTCGATCTGCTTGCCCCACAGGAAATATCGGTGGATCGGGTAGCTCACGTCGGCCCCCAACCCGCCGTGGAGGTGCTGGGTGCTGTGCACGACGCGCTGGCCCGCTTCTGACGCCCACCACTTGGCCACGGCCACCGCTTTGGCGGCGGGCCGGCCGGTGTCCAGGCGCCAGGCGGCTTGCCAGGTCGTCACGCGGATCGCCTCGGTGTCGATGTAGGCGTCGGCGGCGCGCAGCATCGAGCCCTGGAAGGCAGACAGCGGGCGTCCGAACTGGTGACGCTCGTTGGCATAGGCCGCAGCCAGCGAGAGTGCCTCTTCGGCCACTCCCAGCGCCAGCGCGCACAAGCCGGTCAGCGCCGCCTCCACCATAAAGGCCACCACGGCCGCGCCCCCCTCGGGGGGAGCGATCACGTCGTCGGGGCCGATGCGCACGCCGTCGAGCTCGAGGTGGGGATGGACCTGGCGGTCGGTGGTGACGGCGCGCTGGAGGGTGACGCCCGGCGAAGCGGGGTCCACCAGGGCCACCATCACCCCGCCGGCGAGTGAGGGGCAGTGGGCGGGCACGAGGATGCGTTGCGCCACGTGCGCCTGGGGCACGGCCCTGAGGCGCCCCGACAGGCGCCAGCCGCCGCCCACCTCCCTGGTGGCGGTGGCGGCGGGGCGTCGGTGGGGGTTGGAGGCCACCTCGCACAGGGCCGCGCTCATGCGCAGGTCCCCCCGTGACAGCGCCGGCAGCAGCTCGTCCTGCTGCGACGGGCTGCCGAAACGGACGAGGGGCAGGGCGCCCAGCACCGTGGTGGCCCACAGCGGCACTGGAGCCACGTGGCGGCCTTGCTGCTCGAGCACCAGGCAGGCCTCGGTCAACCCCAGGCCGGCACCGCCCTGGGAGCTGGGCACCACCAGACCGAGGAGGTGCGCTCTGGCCAGCTCGGCCCACAACTCCTCGTCGACCCGCTCATCGCCCTGTTCGACGGCGGCCACCCGTTCCGGCGTGGCGATCCCCGACAAGATGCCCGAGGCCGACTCGGACACCGCCAGCTGCTCGTCGCTCAAGGCGAAGTCCATTACGCGCCCACCGTGTCACCTGCCGGGCCCGTCGCCCCCGGGCCTGTCACCGCCGGCGCTGTCGCCGCCGGAGCTCTCGCCGCCGGAGCTGTCGCCGCCGGCCGGAAGACAGGCAGGGTGAGCTCGGGGTCGACGGCCAGCATGTCGGTGACGAGGGCCATGCCGATGCGCACGTCGCCGGGGTCGATGCCGACCACGCCGGCCACCAGCCGGGTTCCCTCCTCCAGCTCGCCCAGGCCCACCACGAGCGGGTAGTCGAAGGCGGGTACCTGGGGGTGGTGGACCACCACGTAGCTGTAGAGGGTGGCACGGCCGCTCGACTCTGCCGCCTCCCACTCGAGCGACCGGCACACCGCGCAGGAGGGAGCCGGAGGATGGCGGAGGCGGCCGCACGAAGAGCAGCGCTGCACGAGCAGCTTCCCGCGGCGGGCGCCTTCGAAGAAGAAGGCGTTGTCGGGGGTGACCGAGGGGCGCGGCCGCAGCGGGCGCGGTGGCGCCGCCGGGCGGCGGGGCCGGAAGCGCAGGATCCGGAAGCGCATGGTGGCCACCGGCTCGCCTGCTTCGTCGGTGTAGTCGGTGCGCGTGGTGATGAAGTGGCCGGCTCCCAGCGCCGTGGACTTCTCGGCGGAGACGGTCTCGATGACAGTCCGCCCCCGCAACTGGTCGCCCAGCACGAGCGGGCGCCGGTACTCCTGTTCGCAGTCGGTGGCCACCACCGAGGTGAAGCCCTGGCCGTCGAGGAGGGCGAAGAGCTCTTCCAAGGCGTCGGGGGGACCCTGCGGCGGCGATCCCTGCTGGCGGGCCTGCTCGGCGGCCATCGAACGCCGGTAGCCGCGCATGGTCCAGGCCTGGAGCATGGTGGCGGGGGCCACCACCCCGGTGAAGCCCGCCTGTCGGGCCGCCGCCTCGTCCACGTACACGGGGTTCTCGTCACCCATGGCCTCCACCCAGTGGCGGATCATGGGCTGGTTGACGGGGTCGGGCGCCTCGACGTCGGCACCGGCGGGCCGGCCCTCGAAAGCGCTCAGGGTGCCGGCGAAGGACTCGGTGGCGGTCATCGCCGCCCCCTCGTCATGCCCAGCCCGGCCGTGGCCACGATCTCGCGCTGCACCTCGTTGACCCCGCCCCCGAAGGTGTTGATCTGGGCGCCGCGCGCGGCGCGTTCCAGGCGTCCTCCCAGCAACGCTCCCGCCGAGCCGGGGGCCAGGTACCCGGCCACGCCCACGACACCGAGAAGCCGACGGTAGATGTCGATGCTGCGCTCCACGCCGAACACCTTCACGGCCGACGAGTCGGCCGCTTGCAGCTCGCCCGCCGCCGTGGCGCAGGCCATGCGCCAGTTGAGAAGCCCCATGGCCTCCACCTCGGCCTCACAGCGCGCCAGCTCCGAGCGCACCCACGGCCGGTCGAGCACGGTGCCGGCGTCGGGGTCACCGGCGACGGCCGGGGCCGACGACGCCCAGCGGCCCACCTCGTGGCACAACAGGGCGGCCAGCCCGCTCCAGGCCGCCAGCCCCACCCGTTCGTGGTTGAGCTGGGTGGTGATCATGCGCCAACCTCCGTTCTCCTCCCCCACCCGGTTGGCGAGCGGGACCCTCACGTCGCTGTAGTAGGTGGCCGTGGTGGAGGCATCCCCCACCGTGACGATGGGGCTCCACGAGAAGCCCAGGCGGTCGGTGGGCACACAGAGGATGGTGATGCCCTCGTGCTTGGGAGCCTCGGGGTCGGTGCGCACGGCCAACCAGATGTAGTCGGCCATGTCGGCCCCGCTGGTGAACACCTTGGCCCCGCTCACCACGTACTCGTCGCCGTCGCGCACCGCCCGGGTCCGCAGGGAAGCCAGGTCGGTGCCCGCTTCGGGCTCGGTGTAGCCGATGGCGAAGTTGATGTCCCCCGAGAGGATCCCCGGGAGGAAGAACGCTTTCTGCTCCTCGGTGCCGTGTCGCATGATGGTGGGGCCCACGGTGTTGACGGTGACGAAGGGGAAGGGGGCGCCGGCCCGGCGGGTCTCGTCGAAGAAGATGTACTGGTCGGTGGCGGGTCGTCCCTGGCCGCCGTACTCGGTGGGCCACCCGATGCCCAGCCAGCCGTCCTTGCCGATCCGGCGCACCACCTGCCGCCACAGGTCGCCGCCCTCACCGGCGTCGCCCACCCGGGCCCGGACGTCGTCGGTGAGCAGCTCGCCGTAGTAGGCGCGCAGCTCGGCCCGTAGGGCCTGCTGCTCGGGGGTCTCCTCGAAGAACACGCTCGCCGTCTCGCTGAAAGAGGTCAGAGCCGGCCCACGCCGGTCCCTGCCAGGGTGAAACTCGTTCTATTTTCAGGCTATCGCGGCGGGCCTGACCGGGACAATCGCCCGGCCACGGCCCGACCACGGCCCGGCCAGGGCCCGTCCAGGGCCCGCCCAGGGCCCGCCCAGGGGGCACGGCCCGACCCTGGTCGCCAGGGCGGGCCGGGCGTATAGTGAAACTGGAACACGTTCTCAAAAGTCCGGGGTGAGCGAGGCAACGTGGATCTCTCCCAGATCGATCTGTGCGACTCGCGCAACTTCGTGGAGGCAGTCCCCCACGAGTGGTTCGCCGAGCTGCGCCGCCAGGCGCCGGTGTTCTGGCACGAGGAGGCCCAGGGCCCGGGGTTCTGGGCGGTCACCAAGTACGAGGACTCCGTGGCCGTCAACCGGGACTACGAGCACTTCTCGTCGGCCAAGAAGGCGACGTTCATCTGGGAGCTCGAGCAGGAGCAGATCGCCCAGCAGGGGCTCATGATGCTCAACATGGACCCCCCGCTGCACACGCGCTACCGGCGGCTCGTGAACAAGGGGTTCACGCCCCGCATGGTCAACCACCTCGAGCAGAAGATCCACGAGACAGCCGACGCCATCATCGACTCCGTCATCGAGAAGGGTGAGTGTGACTTCGTCACCGACATCTCCGCCGAGCTGCCTCTGATCGTGATCGCCGACCTTCTCGGGGTGCCCCAGGACGACCGCCACTCCATGTTCGACTGGTCCAACCGCATGATCGGCCAGGAGGATCCCGAGTACCAGATCACCCCCGAGATCGCCCAGCAGTCGGCCATGGAGCTGTACGCCTATGCCGCCGAGCTCTACGCCAGGAAGCGGCAGAGCCCGCACGAGGACCTCATGAGCGTGCTCACCGGGGTCGAGGTGGAGGGCGAGAAGCTCTCGGAGCTCGAGCTCGAGCTGTTCTTCCTGCTGCTCACCGTGGCCGGCAACGAGACGACCCGCAACCTCATGTCGGGGGCCATGCACGCCTTCTTCGAGAACCCCGACCAGTGGCGGACGCTGCTCGAGGACCGGTCGCTGCTCCCGAGCGCCATCGAGGAGATGCTCCGGTACGTGAGCCCGGTCATGAACTTCCGCCGCCAGAGCACCGCCCCCTTCGAGCTGCACGGCCAGCGCATCGAAGAGGACCAGAAGGTGGTGTTCTTCCACATCTCGGCCAACCGCGACGAAGACGTGTTCGAGGATCCCCAGCGCTTCGACGTCACCCGCCACCCCAATCCGCACATGGCTTTCGGGGGTGGCGGCCCCCACTTCTGCCTCGGCCACAACCTGGCCCGCATGGAGATCAAGGTCATGTTCGAGCACCTGCTCGACCGGATGCCCGACATCCACCAGGACGGCGACGTCGAGCGCCTGCGCTCAGCGTTCATCAACGGGGTGAAGCACCTGCCCGTCGCCTTCTCGGCGGGGCCCGCCCTGGGCTCAGCCTGAGCCGTCGGCCCCGACGAGCCGGCACAGTGCGCTTCCACCAGGCCCTCACCTTCCTCCCCGTCGACCAGGCCCTGGCCCTGGGACGGGCCGCCGACGAGCAGGGCTATGCCGGGGTGTTCGTGTCGGACCACATGTTCTTCCCCGAGAAGCGCACGTCCCGCTACACCTACACCGAGGACGGCACCCCTGGCTTCGGCGACCACTGGGACCCCGACACCCACTGGCCGGACCCCTTGTGCTTCATCTCGGCCCTGGCGGCGCTGACGTCGAGGGTGCGCTTCACCACCTCGGTGTACGTGGCGCCGGCGCGCGACCTCGTCACGGTGGCCAAGCAGGTGTCCACCGCCGCCGCCCTGTCGGGGGGCCGGGTGAACCTGGGAGTGGGGGTGGGGTGGGCCAAGGAGGAGTTCGACCTGACCGGCCAGGACTTCACCACCCGCGGCAGGCGCCTCGACGACATGATCCCCGCCCTGCGGGCCCTTTGGGCCGGAGGGTGGGTCGAGTACCACGGCCCGCTCTACGACGTGCCCGCCATGCGCATGGAGCCGAGCCCGCCGGGACAGGTGCCCATCTACGGGGGCGGCCACTCGGCCCCTGCCCTGAGGCGGGCGGCCAGCCTGTGTGACGGGTGGATCGCCGCCGGCGCCTACAAGCTCGAGGAGGCCGAGCACCACCTGTCGGAGCTGGAGGCGGCCCGGCGCAAAGCCGGACGCGAGGGCGAGGGATTCGCCGTCTTCCTGTCGCTGTGGGAGCGGCCCGAGCTCGGTCTCTACCGCCGCCTCGAGGAGGAGTTCGGCGTCACCGACTTCCTGTGCGGGCCGGGCCTCACCGCCCGGGTGGACCCCGCCGCTCCTGTCGCCGCCCAGCTGCAGGCCCGGCTGGACGCCTCGGCGCGCTTCGCCGAGACCGTGGTGCACAAGGCAGGCTAGGGAGATGTCGGCGCTCAAGCTCGGTCTGCAATTGGGTTACTGGGGAGCCCAGCCGCCCCCCGACGCCCTGGCCCAGGTGCTCGAGGCCGAAGCGCTGGGCTTCGACTCGGTATGGACGGCCGAGGCCTACGGGTCCGACGCCATCTCGCCTCTTGCCTGGTGGGGCTCGCGCACCAGCCGCGTGCGGCTCGGCACCGCCTTGTGCCAGCTGTCGGCACGCACGCCCACGGCCATGGCCATGGCGGCGCTCACCTTGGACCACCTGTCGGGCGGGCGCTTCGTGCTCGGTCTGGGCGTCTCGGGCCCCCAGGTGGTCGAGGGTTGGTACGGCCAGTCGTTCCCCAAGCCGTTGGCCCGAACCCGCGAGTACGTGTCGGTGGTGCGCCAGGTTCTCACCCGCCGTGCCCCGGTCACCAACGAGGGTCCGCACTACCCGCTGCCCTATCCCGGCGGCGCCGGCCTGGGCAAGCCCCTCAAGGCGATCGTGCACCCTTTGCGCTCCGACGTCCCCATCGTGCTGGGTGCCGAGGGCCCCAAGAACGTGGCGCTGGCCGCCGAGATCGCCGACGGCTGGTTCCCCATCTTCTTCTCCCCCGACCACATGGGTGAGTTCAAGGCGTCGCTGGAGGAGGGGTTCGCCCGGCCCGGGGCTCGGCGCAACGCCCAAGACTTCGAGGTCATCGCCTTCTGCCCGGTGGTGGTCGACGACGACATCGAGCGCGCCGCCGACGCCTTCCGTCCCATGCTGGCGCTGTACATCGGCGGCATGGGGGCACGGGAGATGAACTTCCACTTCGACGTGTTCGTACGCATGGGCTTCGGCGCCGAGGCCCGGAAGATCCAGGACCTCTACCTCGACGGGCGCAAGGACGAGGCGGCGGCGTGCGTGCCCACGGCGATGGTGGAGAACATCGCCATGGTCGGGCCCAAGGAGAAGATCCGCGACGACCTGTGGCGCTGGCAGGAGTCGATCGCCACCACGCTGCTCGTGGCCGGCTCCGTGGACACCCTGCGCCTCATGGCCGAGCTCGTCCTCTAGCCCGCTGGTTCCCTGGGCCGGCCTGCTGTGCCGACGAGTTGGTGACGTTCTCCCGCCGGATCCCCGGTCCGCGCCCCCAGGGGGCGATTAGGGACCTAGGCCCCTGTCTCCGCTCGGAGCTCGGGCCGCAGGCTTTGGCGGTGGACACGGCGGGCTCCTCTGACCAGGCTGGGCGTCGGCGCCTGCGGGAGCTGGCGGCACGTCTCATGGTCCTCGGGGACGAGGAGTCGCCGGCGCGGGCACCACTTCGCGCCGGGACCGAGAGACCGGTGGAGGTGACCGTGCTCGGGCTGCTGTTCCTGTGCGGCGCCACGGCGGTGCTCGTGAGCCTGGCCTTCCCCGAGGCGCCCCAGGTCGACCGGGGCACCATCGCCTGGCTGGGCGCCCTGGGCTATCCGGCAGGCGTGGGGGTCCTCCTGTGGGGACGGCGCCTGCCCCACTGGGCCCTGCAGGTCCTCCTGGCCGGCGGCACGGCCCTCACCGGTGCCGGGGTCTACTTCGCCCACGGCGCTGCTGTCGGTGCCTCGGCCGCCCTGTTCTACGTGTGGGTGGCCATGTTCGCCTTCCACTTCTTCTCCCTGCGCACCGCTCTCGTCCAGTTGCTCTGGTCGGCGGCCAGCTACGCCTCGGTGCTGGGGCTCGTAGGGGGGAGAGGGATCGTCCCCCAGTGGGTGCTCACCATGGTCACCGCCTCGGTGGCGGGCGCGGTGATGGCCGTCGTGTCCCGCCGGCTCCGCCAGATGGCGGTGACCGACCAACTCACAGGCCTGCCCAACCGCCAGCTGCTCGATCCCCTCCTCACCCTGGAGATCGCCCGGGCCCAGCGCGAAGGCTCCACCTTGTGCCTGGCCATCGTCGATCTGGACGGCTTCAAGGAGGTGAATGACCGCCTGGGGCACGCGGCGGGCGACGAGACCCTGGTGGCCGAGGTCCAGGCCTGGAGGAGCCAGCTGCGTGGCGGCGACACGCTGGTGCGCTACGGCGGCGACGAGTTCGTGGTGGTCATGCCCGGCGCCGACCTGCAGTCCGCCGAGGCGGTCGTGGCTCGCTTGAGGGGCGCCGGG
>JBJKRZ010000191.1:0-3158 GCA_046704365.1 Acidimicrobiales bacterium
GTCCCATGACACCGGGGCCGGCCGCCGGTGCCATGACGGGCACGCCCCGCCCCGGGAGTTGGCGGACGCCCCCGGCCGGCGTGGGATAGTGAGCCGATGCGGGCTCGCACGCCGCCGGCCGGTAGCACAGGGCCCCGCTTCGCGCCCCGGGCCGCCGGGGTCCCCACGGCGAGGTGGCGATGACCCCGGTGGTGAGCATCGTCGGGGTGGGCATGACCCCGATGCACGGCCGCAACCAGGCCCCGGAGGCGATGGTGGCCCAGGTCGTGGGGCAGGCGCTGGCCGACGCCGGCTTGTCGGCCCCCGACGTGGGCATGGTGGTGCTGGCCAATGCGCTCGGTGGCCGGCTGTGCGACCAGGGGTGCATCCGGGGCCAGGCCTGGCTGCGCGGCAGCGGGTTGGGCTCGGCCGGCGTGGTGAACGTCGACAACTCCTGTGCCGGTGGGTCGACGGCTATGCACCTGGGCACCTTGGCGGCCGGCAGTGGGCACTCCCCGGTGCTCGTGGTGGGCGTCGAGAAGATGTGGACGGGCGACCGGGCGGCCACCCTGGCCGGCATCGAGGACGGCCTGCCCGCCGGTGACCGCTCCGCTCTGCGGGACCGCCACGGCAACCGCACGGGGAGCCTGCTCATGGGGCTCAACGCCGCCTGGGTCCGCCACCAGATCGAGGAGCGGGGGACCACCCTCGAGGAGATCGCCGCCACCACCGTGAAGGCGCGGCAGCAGGCGGCGCGCAACCCCTTGGCGCAATTCCGTGCCGAGGTCACCGTCGAGGAGGTGCTGTCCTCGCCTTGTGTGGCACCCCCCCTCACGCGCCTCATGTGCTCCTCGTTCACCGACGGCGCCGCCGCCCTGGTCCTCACCGCAGGGAGCTCGCCGGGTGCCCCCCAGGTGGCGGCCAGCGTGCTGCGTTCGGGCGACGGTGAGATGGACTACCACGACCGTCTGGCCGAGACGGCGGAGCAGGCCTACAAGGAGGCCGCCCTGGGCCCGGCCGACGTCGACGTCGTGGAGGTGCACGACGCCACCAGCGCCGAGGAGCTATGGGCGCTCGAGGCCCTCGGGTTCTTCGGCGCCGGCGAGGCAGGGGCGGCCACGGCGGCGGGCGCCACTTCGGTGGGCGGGGGCGCCGTGTACGTGAACCCGAGCGGCGGGCTCGTGGGGCGCGGACACCCTCTCGGCGCCACCGGCCTGTGCCAGCTGGTGGAGCTGGTGGACCAGCTACGGGGACGGGCCGGGGCCCGCCAGCGCCCCGGCGCCCGCACGGCGCTGGCCCTCAACACCGGTGGGATCCTGGCCGGACGCGATGCGGCGTCGGTGGGCGTCCACGTGCTCAAGAGGAGCTGACGATTCCCGGAGCGCGCATCACCGGATGGGGCTCGGCCGTGCCGGAGAAGGTGGTCACCAACGACGACCTCTCGGCCCGCCTCGACACCAGCGACGAATGGATCACCGAACGCACGGGGATCAAGCAGCGCCACATCGGTGGCACCACCTCCGAGCTGGCGGTGGAGGCGGGGCGCCGGGCGCTGGAACGAGCCGGGCGCCAGGGGTCGGAGATCGACGTCCTCGTCCTCGCCACCACCACGCCCGATGCCACGGTGCCGGGCACCTCCGCCACGGTGCACGACGCCCTGGGGGTGGCCGGGGGTGCCTTCGACCTGAACGCCGCCTGCTCGGGTTTCGTCTACTCCCTGGTGGCCGCCCACGGCCTGGTGCTGGCCGGGGCCAGGCGCATCCTGCTCGTGGGCAGCGAGACGCTGTCGCGCATCACCGACTGGGACGACCGGTCCATGGCCGTGCTCGTGGGCGACGGTGCCGGCGCCGTGGTGATCGAGGCCACCGAGGGCCCCGGGGAGCTGCTCGGGTGGGACGTGGGGGCCGACGGGTCGCTGCGCCACCTGCTTCGCTGCGACCTGGGCGGGTATCTGTACATGAATGGAAAGGAGATCTTCCGTCACGCCGTGCGGGCCGTGGTCGACTCCTCCCTGGCGGCGCTGTCGCGGGCGGGCCTGGCCCCTGGCGATGTGGACCTGTTCGTCCCCCACCAGGCCAACGCCCGCATCATCGCCGCCGCCGGCCAGCGCCTGGGCATCGCCGAGGAGCGGTGGGTGGTGACCATCGACCGCTACGGCAACACGTCGTCGGCATCCATCCCCCTCGCCCTGTGCGACGCCCTCGACGAGGGGCGCCTGCGCCAGGGCGACCTCGTGCTCCTCTCCGGCTTCGGAGGGGGGATGACGTGGGCCAGCGCCGTGCTGCGCTGGGGCAGGTGAGCGTCCCGGGCGAGACCAGCCCCGCGGCGGACGCCACCTCGAGGGCAGAGGGCGACGACGCCCCTGTGCTCGTCATGCTGGCAGCGGGCATGGCCACTCGCTACGGCGGCGGCTGCAAGCCCCTCGCACCCGTCGGGCTGCACGGAGAGGCCGTCATCGACTTGAACGCCTCCGATGCCCTGGAGGCAGGCTTCGGGCGCATCGTGGTGGTCCTCGGCCCCCACAGCGGCCCGGCCATCACCTACCACGTCGAACGGTGCTGGCCGGCGGACGTGGCGGTGGCGCTGCCCGAGCAAGGCGTGCCGCTCGGGACGGCGCACGCCGCCCTGTGCGCCCGACAGGACGTGGGCCCCTCGCCGTTCGCCCTGGTGAACGCCGACGACGTCTACGGGGTGGAGGCTCTCGCCCGGCTGTGCGGGCATCTGCGGAACTCCGCCGAGCACGCCAACGTGGCCTACCGGCTCGCCGACACCATCGTGAGCGACGACCCCGTCACCCGGGGCACCTGTGAGGTGGGCAGTGACGGCCTGCTGCGGGCCATGGTGGAGCGCAAGCAGGTCACCCGCCAGGCCGACGGCACCTTCGTGGCCAAGGACGGGAAGGAGCCCGAGGCGCTCGACCCCGACACGCCCGTGTCGGTCAACCTGTGGGGACTGCAGCCCGCCATCTGGCCCGTGCTGGAGGCGGCGGTGCAGGCCGTCCATCCCACCGTGGACGGCGACGGCATCCTGCACGGTCCGCCCGAAGGCGACGAGGAGGTCCTGCTGCCCGAGGTGGTGGGTGCCATGGTGACGGGGCGCACCCCCGGCGCCGGCCCGCCCCAGGCGCTGCGCGTCCTCGAGGGAGTGGGCCGCTGCATCGGCGTGACCCACGCCGAGGA
>JBJKRZ010000192.1:0-3610 GCA_046704365.1 Acidimicrobiales bacterium
CCACGGCGGCGGCCGCGACGAGCACGAGGCGGCGCCGGCCGCCGGGTTGGTGGGGTGCGGGCCCCGGCGCCGGTGGCGGTGGCGGGGCCGGGACGACGGCGGAATCGGTCACCGACGCCAGCCTAAAGGGGAGCCCGGGGGAGAGCGGCGGTCAGCGGGTGGCGGTCCGTGCCACGAGCAGACGCGAGGACGCCTGCACGCGCAGCACTCCTTCGTGCTCGAAGGGACGGAGCAACTCGGCGGCACGTGACAGGAACTGGATGCGGGCCTGCTGGTCGCAGTGGCGCCACGCAGTCGAAAGGGGCGGGAGAGAGGGATAGACACGTACCCATTCGGCGACCGGTGGGAGGTTGGCGAGCATGCGGACCGTCCGGCACGACACATCGGTCACCCCCGCTTGGCGGACCATGGAGACGAGGTCGTCCACGCGGTGCAGCGAGCAGGCCTCGAGGAGGGCATCGACCACCCCCGAATCGCCCATCCCCGCCTTTATGGCGGCGTCGAGCTCAGCGGCAAAAGCCGGGTTCTCCTCGATGGGGCCCCATGTGATGAGCCCGAGCCGGCCCCCCGGGACGAGCACGCGGCACATCTCCCTGACGGCCGCGGGCGGATCGGCGAGCCGCGCCAGGGCGTGCTGGCAGGCCACCACGTCGAAGCTGGCATCCTCGAAGGGGAGCGCCCCTTCGTCCCACGAGCCCCACTCCACGGCGCCGGTGATGTCGACGCGGCGCCCCACCTCCAGGGCTGGGCCGGACAGGTCGAGGGCCGCCACACGCCCGCCAGGGCCCACGACCCTCGCCGCCAGACGGGCGAAGATCCCCGTTCCGCAGGCGACCTCGAGGACGCGGGCGCCGCGCACGACGACCAGGGCGTCGAGTGCCCGCTCGGCGAAGCGCCGGCCGAAGGCGGGGTCGAAATGGGTGGCGGAGGCGGTGGCGCTGGCCTCGTCCTCAAAGGCGGCGACGGGCTCCCGGGCGTCGTGGGGACGGGGGCGTACCAAGGGAAGCTCGCCCGCTCCGCCCGTCGTCTCCACTGCTGACCTCCTAACGGGGTTTCAGGCTAGTGCAGCCCCCGCCGGGTTCCGGGGACCGCTCGGATGCTGGCGGGCCCGTTGGCGCGCCGCCAGTGCAGCCGCCCGACGGAGATGGTCGGTCAGCTCCTCGAGCGACACACGGGCGTTGGCTCCGCTCGTGGAGGGCATGAGGTAGAGGGGCCGGGCGCCCATCGCTCCCGGTTGGACACCGGGAACAGCGCCGGGGTCGGCGGCGGCACGCCACCCGGCCAACCCGACCAGGCAGACGGCCGACGGCGCCAGCCATCGGACCAGTCGCTCCAAGCGCCCAAGACCGTGGCGGTACTCGCTCGAGGTCAGCTCCGACGCCCGCACAGTCGCCCGCTTCACGAGGTCGGTCATGCCCACGTGGTCACGACGCAGGGCGTGCTCGGCGTCGCGGTCGCGGGTGACGAGACCGGCGGCCATGGCCGCCGGCCAGAACCGGTTGCCGGGCCGGGCGTATCCCACACCGGCGTCAGCGGCATACAGGCTCGGGTTGAGGCCGACGACGAGGAGCTCCATTCCCGGGGCGACGGTGTCGGCCAGCGTGCGTAGGCGCCGGGCCCGTACCCGTACGACGTCGCCGTCCACATGGCATGCCTCGACGTCGAACCCGGCGCCTTCGAGGACGTCCAGGAGCTGCTCGCAGCGCCAGGCGGCGAAGAACCGCCCGCCCACGTCGTCCTCGGGCAGGGCATCGCCCTCGTAGTCGCCATGGAGCACCTGGACGTCGATGGGGGCGCCGACGCGCAAGATGCGATGCAGGTCGGCCAGCGCCAGGGGAAGGCGGCCACTGGGCACATGGAGATAGCTCATGTTGGCCCACGCTGCGCCGAAAGAAGCCCGCCCGAAGGGCAGTGCTTCGAGGTCCCCCTGCACCAGCAGGGCGCCGGGGGCCTCCGAGCGGCACTGGCGGAGCATGGCAGCGGCAGCGTCGAAGCCCACCACCGGGCGGCCGAGGTCGCCGGTGTACCTACCGGCCCCGCACCCCAGGTCGATGCGCAGCGTGTCTCGGGGCAAACCCCGGGCGAAGGCCCTGGCGTGGGCTCTTCGGACGGGCCGTCGCCGGGCCGCCCAGTCAGGGCCGCGGCGCTCGTAGACCTCGACGGTCGACCGGTGCACAGCGCTCAGTCGATGCCGGCGCCGACGGGGCTGCCGTCCACCATCTGGTCGAGGTACTCCGACAGGCCCAAGCCTCGGGTCCCGTCTTCGAGGGTCCAGCGGGTCAGTCCTTCGGAGATGCGCGTGACAAGGGCGGCGCCATCCGGGGAGGTGCGCCGGTTCCTCAAGGGGACCAGAGCGACCACGGCGCCCGAGACCTTCCACCGACGCGCTCCGCTGGCAAGCTCCAGCTCCAGAGCCCGCTGCGTGCGCTCGGGGCCCTCGAGGGTGGTGCGGACGCGGACGTCGTCGCAGACATGGAGCCGGCCCTCCTCCCACACGAAGCCACTGCGCAGCCCCTCACCGGCCCGCCGGGCGATGTGGGAGCCCATGAAACCCCGCTCACGACCGAAGTTGCCCGTGAGCCACCGGTAGTACCACGGCGCCTGCCAGGAGCGCGGGCCCCAGCTGTGGTCGCGCAGGCCGAAGCCGTGGACCTGCCACGACCTGTCTCCCACGGCGATGGTGCCGGTGGCCTCGACGAGCTGTTCGTAGTGTCCGCGGGCGAATTCCCCGTCGGCTGCGCCTGCCGGGGCGGGTCCCTCGGGTTCGCCGCCAAAGGGGGTGGAGCAGCCTCCGTAGGACAGCGCCACGTGGGCTGTGGCGGTCGGGGCGCTGCGGAAGGCCCGGGCGGGGTCCGAGAGCATCCAAGGGTCTTCCATGACGAGCACCTTGCCGGCGTACGTCACGCGGAGCGTGGCGAAGGGCTCGACCACCTCGAAGCGCATGCCCCCGGCGTCGAAGGCGTCGTTGGTGGCGATGGACGGCCGGCCGAACATGAAGCCCACCCGGCCGTCGGGCAGGTAGAGGCAGACCGTCATCTCCGCCATCTGCTCGTTGGCGCGGTTGCCGAGACGGAAGAACCCTCCGAACATCTGCAGTGGGTCGGCGAAGTTGAAGTACATCGACTCGTTGAAGTTGGGCTCGGGGCCCAGCTCGTGCATGTACTCGTCGGTCGGTTCGAGACGCAGCGCTATGGCCCCTACGCTACGCAGCGGCGCCCCCACACGCCATGCTCGAGCGGGCGCCGAGGCGCACGACAGGTGCCGGTCGTAGCATCGACCGGATGCACGAACCAGGGCCGCCAGAGCAGCATCGGAGACCCGGCCCCACGCCCTTGGAGGATGCCCTCGCCTCTGTGCTGGGTCCGGTCGTCGGTGAGGGGGTCACGATCTCCGAGCTGTGCCGGATGTCGGGGGGATCGTCGCGCGAAACGTGGTCGTTCTCGGCGTCACCGGCCGCGACCTCCGCACCGGGCGCCCCCCAGCGCCTCGTCCTGCGCCGAGACCCCCCTGGGGCGCCCACGGCGGGGCTGGCGCTCGAGGCGCAGCTGCTACGGGCGGCAGAGGCCGCCGGTGTCCCCGTGGCGCGTCTCGTTGCCGCGGGCCCGGCCGG
>JBJKRZ010000193.1:0-4505 GCA_046704365.1 Acidimicrobiales bacterium
CCATGGGCGCGGGCTTCCGGCGCGGCGCGCCAGGGCACCCTGGTCGTCACCAGGAACCTGCGGATCCCCCTGGAAGAATTGCAGTGGCGCTTCACCACGAGCGGCGGTCCCGGTGGCCAGCACGCCAACCGTTCGAGCACGAGGGTGGAGCTCCGCTTCGACGTGACCGGGTCCCGAAGCCTCGGCCCCCGCCAGCGGTCGCGGTTGCTCGAACGCCTGGGGCCGGTTGTCCGGGTGACGGCGGGCGAGGAGCGCTCCCAGGCGCGCAACCGGGCCGTGGCGCTCGACCCCCTGGCAGCACGCCTCGCGGAGGGCCTCCGGGTGGAGCGGGCCCGGGTCCCGACCCGTACGTCGGCGGCCGCCTCGGCGCGCCGCGTGGAGGACAAGCGCAGGCGCGGGGCCCGAAAGCGCGAGCGGGCCACCCGCCCAGGCGAGGAGCCCTGACCGCCCAGCGACCTCGACCAACTGCGGGGGCGATTGGGGACTTTCGGCCCTGTCGTCGAGCATCAGGCGGACTGCATGCTGAGCGCTGGCAAGATGCCGCATCGCGGTGCTGCCAATGAGTGCGTCCGGAGTGCCGCCCACCTGGGACGCGCTCGCTGGCCGTCTCCGGCGGGAAGAGCAGGTCCGCCTGCTTTGCGGAGCCCGCCGGGGGCGGCCACTTTCGCGCCCCCGAGCAGCCTGCCGGGGTTCGTCAGTCCTGGCAGTCCCGACAGAGGGCAGCCGACGCATCGGCCAGCTGGGAGCGGAGGCGCACGAGGAAGCAGCCTCGGCACACGAACTCGTCAGCGCCGCAGCCCGAGGCGTACTGGGCGACGATCAAGGCGTGGGCGACGCTCGTGAGCGACCCCACCAGGTCGAGCGATCCGGACCCGTTGGTGTCCTCGTCGGGCATCTCCCCGGTGCCGGACCGAGCGCCCTGTAGGGCGAGGCGCTGCTCGAGGAGATGGTCCAGGCTCTCCTCGAGGTCCTCGAGGTCGTCCACCTCGAGGACAGCGAGATCGTCCTCGTCGTCGTCGCCTGGTTCGTCCCGGGCGCGGTCGGTGAAGGACGGCGAGGCTTCACCTTCGGGGGCGGCTCCGTCGTCGACGTCGTCGGCGACGTGGATCATGGCCTCGAGCGTGAGGGTCAGGACATCGTCGTCGACGTCCTCCTCCCCGATGTCCTCGTTGTCGAGCCCCTCTTCGAGCAGGGTCTCGTCGTCGACCTCGCCCACGGCCAGCTCCTCAGGCGGCTCGAGGTCGGGCTCACCCTCGGAGAAGTGCTGTAGCTGCTCGACGGGCTCGACGACTGCCACCGCACCCCTCCCCGGCTCCCCAGGACCGGCCACCGTGGCGGTGCGCCGGCCCGGTCGGCCTGCATGGGCCCCTGCTCCTGTCACCAGCTTCCGACTTGCAGCGCTCCCTGACAAGGGGTCACCGGGCAGAATCGTCCGGTGCACATCCCGGCCAAGGTGGACTACGGCATGCGGGCCCTGCTCACCCTGGCCGCCATGGAGCGGCCGGCCACCAGCGAGGACCTGGCCCGGGCCCAGGGGTTGCCCGTCAAGTTCCTCGGCTCGATCCTCACCGACCTGCGCCGGGCAGGGCTGGTGTCGAGCCAGAGGGGGGCTGAAGGGGGTTTTCGCCTGGGGCGGCCGGCAGGCGAGATCGCCGTGGCCGACGTCATGCGCGCCCTCGACGGGCCCTTGGCCGAGGTGCGCGGGTTGCGGCCGGAGTCGGCCACCTACGAAGGCCCTGCCGAGCACCTCCAGGACGTCTGGGTGGCGGTACGGGCGGCGCTGCGGGGAGTGCTCGAACAGGTGACGCTGGCTGACGTGGTCGGCGATCGGCTGCCACGCCCGGTGGCCCGTCTCACCCGGGACCCCGACGCCTGGAAGGCGCGTGGGTGATCGGGTGGGGCGGCAGCGGATCAGGCGTGGTCGGCCAGGCCGTCGTTGGGGGAGATGGCCGAGCGCCGTAGCCGCCAGGGCCCGAAGGCGTCCTCGAGGAAGGTGGCGATCTGCTCGGTGAGCCGCGCCGGCACGGTGCGCAGCTCGACGATGGAGTGCGCCTCGAGCAGCCGAGCGTTGGGGAGCTGGCGCGTGAGGTGCTCCGCGTCGGTGAAGGGGTGGATGAAGTCGATCTTGTGACCGATGACCAAGGTGGGCGCCGTGATGGCGTGGCGCTGCTCGTAACTGGGCGTGATGGGGCCCACGAGCATGCCGTGCAGGATGGCGGCGGCCTCCTCGGGCTCGAGGCGGAGGGTGCCGACCATGGCGTCGAGGGCGCCGATGCCGGTGCCCGGGACATGGCGGGCCACCCGGGCCACCTGCCGGACCAGGGGTGCGGCGTAGTGGACCCCGAGGAGCATGGGGATGAAGACGAGGGCCGCCCCCGGCGCCGCCCATTCGAGCACCGGCATCTCGACGACCAGGGCCCGGACCCGCTCGGGAGCCAGCACGGCGGCTTGCAGGGCCACGTTCGCCCCCAGTGAGACCCCGCCCACGGCCGCCTGCTCCACGCCCAGGGCGTCGAGGAGAGCCACCACGTGGCGGGCGTAGGAGTCCATCCGGTGCGCCGAGGCGTGGCGGGGCTTGTCGGACCGCCCGTGGCCGGGAAGGTCGAGCAGCGCCACGCGGAATCCCCGCTCGGAGAGGTCGGCCGCCAGGCGACGGTTCATGCGACTGTCGAGGAGGATGCCGTGGGTGAGCACCACGAGACGCTGCCCCGTCCCGTGGATCTCGTAGTACAGGCGCATCCCGTCGCTCTCGAGCTCGCCGACCTCGTAGGGCCCCTGGTCCCGGAGCCGTCCCAGCGACACCACCGGCACGACGGGCCGGGGCAGCAACGACATGACCCTGCCCGGCCGCTTGCTCCTACCGACCATGTCCACCTCTCCCGATGTCCGCGCGCTTCGTGGTGCTCGAACCGTGACTAGTGATCACCGTACCGCCGCAGTCCCGGCCCGATGCAACTTTCCCACAACTCCGCTCCACTCTGACGTGAGCGTCAGGCTGGAGGAGGCCAGTGCGGCCGGGAGGGGCCGCTCAAGCGCCACCACAGCGAGGCCGCCAGAGCCACGACTCCGAAGGCGGCCGTCATGGAGGCGGCGGCCCCCACGGCGAACCGGGCTCCGGCCAGGTGCGCCGCCCAGAAGACGATGTCCACGATCGCCGCTGTGACCAGGACCGACACCGCCGCACGGGTGAGACGGAACCAGAGGCAGAACGCCACCTCGGCGGCCACGAGGGCGGCCCCGTAAGGGGTGCCGAAAGCCCCTCGCAACCCGGGCAGCAGCGCCCCGCCCGAGCCATTCGACGGTGCCGTACCCCAGACGAGCACCTGGACGGCGACGGCAAAGACGAGGACGGCGAGCACCGACGCCCGGCCCGGAGCCCCACGCGGGTCGATCGTCCGCCAGGCGAGCCGGCGCCGGTCGAGCCGCTCCGCTTCGGGCCGCCCACCCGCCTCGGGTGTCCCGACCACCAGCTCAAAGATAGGGCGACCACGCCCTCTAGGTGAGGCCCAGCCTGGAGGCGCAGGCCGGCCACTGCCCCCAGCCGCGCACGGCCTGCAGCTCCTGCGCCGCTTGGTCCTGCTCGGCGGCCGGCGCGTCCGAGGGCAACCCGCTCAGCCCGAGGCTTCGCCACGTCGCCAGGCTGAACTGGTAGGCGCCGTAGTAGCCGTTGCCGGTGTTGTCGGCGTAGTTCCCGGCCGACTCGCACTGGCGGAGCTCGGCCCACACCCCTGCGGCAGGTGCCGAGCTCGCCGCCGTCGCCGGGCGGGGTGGCGGGGGAGGGGGTGGCGCAGTGGGGGGCAAGGCGACCATGGCCGTGGTGAGGGCGAGCAGCCGGTCGCCGGTCGCCGACGAGCCAGGCGCCACGGACAAGGTCCGGACCTCGAGGCGGCTCTGCCCCGAGCGCGAGGCGCTGTCGGTCGAATTCGGGTGTTGGTCGGCGGGGTTGGTGCCCGCCGAAGCAGTGGGAGTGTCGAAACGTTGGGCCACGAAACCGGTGCCCAGAAGTGCGGCGATGACAACGGCGAAGTGTCGGTGCTTCCGCATCTCGCGCCTCCTTGGAAGTCGCGGAAACCCCGGAGGGCTCCAAGTGGGCTTGGAATGCGGGCGCCCGTCGCTTGCGCATTCGTCTCGCGGAGCCGGCGCCGGGTAGGGCGGGCGGCCCTGGACTCTGTGGTCCGAACGAGGTGCGGACGGAGCAACCCTTGGCTGTCTGCTGCTGGCTCTCCTCTCTGTGGGGACGCGGGATGCTCGGGCGCGCGCTGGTCGCAGGGTCGAGAGCGGTCCGCCTCCGGCACGGGGCTCGGGGGCATGCGACGATCGAAGCAACCGCCGGTGCCGCCGCCCGCGGGACCGAGCCTCGTCTGTCTGGTCTGCGCACCAAGGTTAGCCGGGCGCTAGCGCTTGTTCGTGCTTTCGCAAGCGGCTGGCGACGGGATCCAGGCACGCGAGCCGCACGGCGGGGCGGCTCCAGGCTGGCGGGACCTGCCGGAGAAAACCGGCGGCGA
>JBJKRZ010000194.1:0-12225 GCA_046704365.1 Acidimicrobiales bacterium
GGTCTTCGGCCTGTCCTCGTCGGCAGCGGTCCAGCTCCTCCTCGAGCCAGTCGAGTGCCGCCAGGCGATCACCGGCCAACGAGTCGCCAATCTCGTCGGCGAGCCGGGCGAAGCCGTAGATCGCCACCAGGTGCGAACGCCAATTGTGTCCGAGCACTGGAGAAGCTACGCGAAAGTTCTCGCTACGCGCCCGGGCGAGGACCCGCGACGGCGAGGGAAGACGCTCTGGTGGGAGAATGCGCGTGTGAGGGGACACGACGACCTTGTATAACGACGATGACCGTGTAGTCATTCCTTGTATAGGACCGGCCCGAGGGGCAGTCAAGTGACCGGCGAGTCAGGACGGTGCCGGTACGACACCGTGGCGCTGTTCTCTGACGAGAGAGTCAGCGAAGAGGGCGGGTCGTCGAGCGACTCAAGCCCATGGCGAGGCGCAGGACTCCGAACAACGCTGCCGCCACGAGGTCCGAGGCGGTGGTCGCCGACCGGCGGGGGGACAGTCTCCGGGCGACCTCGGCGGTGAGAGGGCGCGTGACCTCGCCCATCAAGCCTTCGTGTCCCTCCTCGCCGTGCATGGCCCGCACGGTCGCCTCCAGGACCAGGCCGGCGAAGGGATGCAGCGCCGCCTCGAGCTTGCGCTGGAGTTGGGACGGCTCCATGGGGCTGGGCGCACGACGCAGGGCCTCGGCCACAGCCTGGGGGACGGAGCGCACGGCGGAAAGGAAGATCTCCTCCTTGGAGGCGAAATGCCGGTAGAAGGTGCCTTTGGCCAGTCCGGCGGCCAAGGTGATGTCCTCGACGTTGGTGTGGGCGAAGCCGTCTTCGGAGAAGAGCTTGCGGGCGGTGGCAACCAACTGAGCAGCAGGGGAGCTGGACTCGGCGAGGCGCAGATGGGCGGCAATGACCTCGTCCCACATGTCGGTCCGAAACGCCTGCTCGTGCTGGTTGGAGAGCAGACTGGGCAGCAGCTCCCCGATGGCGGCCAGCGACAGGCCCGGACGCTTGCGCAGGGTCCGGATCGCCCGCAGTGCCTCGACATGCGTCTCGTCGTATTGGAAGCGGTTGGCTGCCGCCTCGTGAGGAGCAGGCAGGAGCCCGAGACGGCGGTAGTGGTGAATCGAGGGCACCGATACGTCGGTGATCCGGGAGAGCTCGGACACCGAGTATCGCAGCCGCTCGGCCGCGTCCCTCTTGACCCGCCTCGATAAGCTGCTCATCCGTCGTGGCACCCGTCGTGATCGTCACCGACTCGAGCGCCTGTCTCCCCGACAGCGCCGTCAGGCACCCGAGCCTGAGCGTGCTTCCCATCGCCATCGTGCTGCCCGACCGAGAGGTGCTCGACAGCCCGGGCGCGGCCCCGGCCGTCCACCGGGCGCTCGCTGGCGATCAGCCGATCAAGTCGTATCCGCCCTCTCCCATCAAGTATCTCCAGGCTCTGCCTGACCACAGGGGCCAGGCGGCGCTGGTGCTCACCCCGGCGGCCGAGTTCACGGTGATGTTCCACAACGCCTCGGTAGCCGCCTCCCTGGCGGACTGCGATGTGGAGGTGATCGACACTCGTACTGCGGCCGCTGCTCAGGGACTCGTGGTCCTCGAGGTGCTGCGAGCCCTCGACCAGGGGGCCACGCTCACAAAGCTCGCCGTCGTCGCCAGGATGGCGGCCCGACGGGCCGAGCTGGTGGCGACCTTGCCGAGCCTCGTCTCGCTCCAGCACAGCGGCCGGGTCCCCGCGCCTGCCCTCGAGCTGGCCTCCGACGGCGGTTTCCAGCCGGTGTTCCGGTTCCGACAAGGAGCGGTCCTTCCCGCTCTGCCGGCCGGCGGGGTGGAACCGGACCCAGCGGCGGCGCTCCGGGCGGTCACGGCCGCCTGGCAGTCGCTGGGGGGCCCAGGCGCCGCTGAGTCCGTCGTCTTTCATGCCGGAGCCGAGATCCAAGCCCGTCGACTACAGGACTTGCTGAGCTCCGCCGCAGGAAGTGCAAGGAGGCCGGTCCCCACGACGATCGTCCCTTTCAGCCCGGCCATGGCCGTGCACACCGGCGCCGGTTGCGTCGGCGTGTGCTGGCTGGCACCGGCAGCCGACTGACCCGCAACTTTTCCGACACCAGCGTCAGCTGACATCGACGTCACACTACGTCACGGGGACCGGGCGGCACGGGCCTCGGGCACCGATCGGTACACGACAACGGCTGCGAAAGAAGTTGTGGGGCGGGAGGCCGGCGGGGAACCGACCTCCCGCCCACAAGAGCCCTCGCGAGTCTCGGAGGGGGAAGGCCGCGACACCGAGGACTCGCCGGAGGCTATATACGCTCCTCGCACCTGACCAGTTACCGATTGGTCATCACGTGCTGCAGTCGACCCACGAGGTGACCTGTCGGTAACCGCCGTGTGGACGTAGCCTTCAGACGTTCGCTGCCAAGCGCGCCGAACCAGAGGCGTCACGACAACGAGGTCGACTGAGCATCGAAGGCTCTCGGTGACCTTTGTGGCCCTCGCAGACGGACTCGTCGTTCTGATCGGCGTTGAAACGGAGGGAGCAGTCTTTGATCACAGGGTGGGGTACGGCGTTGCCGGCGCGTGTCGTCACCAACTTCGATCTGGCCAGCCGCCTCGACACCTCCGACGCCTGGATCGTGGAACGCTCGGGCATCCGGGAGCGGCACGTCGGGGGGGTGGTGTCGGAGCTGGCGACGCGGGCATGCTCGGCGGCACTCGAGCGGGCCAAAGTGGACCCGAGGGACGTCGACCTGCTGCTCCTCGCCACCACGACGCCCGACGAGGCGGTACCGGCCACGTCGTCTCAGGTGCACCATGCCCTGGGCCTGGGTGGGGGCGCCATGGACCTGAACGCGGCGTGCTCGGGATTCGTCTACGCGCTGATCGCCGGATACGGGGCGCTGGCGACGGGGAGAAAGACCGTCCTGGTGGCCGGCGCCGACTGCCTGTCGCGCCTCACCGACGAGGAGGACCGCAACACTGCCGTGCTCTTCGCCGATGGCGCTGGAGCGGTGGTCATCGAAGCCGACGAGCAGGGCGGGAGCCCGTCCGACAGTGAGTGGCCGACCAGACGGGGCAGCACCTCGCTGCTCGGGTACGACTTAGGCGTCGACGGCTCCGGGCACGACCTGCTTCGCTGTCCCATCGGCGGCTATCTCACCATGGAAGGTCGTGAGGTCTTCCGCCGGGCGGTGCGGATGACTGTGGAGTCCTCCCTGGCGGCCCTCCGAGAGGCAAAGCTCTCTCCCCAAGACGTGGCGCTGTTCGTGCCTCACCAGGCAAACCTGCGGATCATCGAGGCGGCCGCAGAGCGCCTGGAGATACCGATGGAACGCACCGCTGTCGTGATCGGCCACACCGGGAACACCTCGGCAGGTTCGATCCCCCTGGCCCTAGCCGATGCGGCCGAGAACGGGCGCATCGACCCTGGCGACGTCCTCTTGCTCTCTGGGGTCGGGGCAGGCATGACCTGGGCGAGCGCCGTGCTGCGATGGGGTCCGCTGCCACTACGTCGCTGAGGCGCCCTTGGATCCCCGGAGGCGGGCAGAGCTGGTGCTCTCGTCATGCTGGCCCCGGCCTCCAGCACCGGCAGCATGCAGCACAAGAGCGCACATGAGTTCGACGGCGTGGTCCTCGCCTAGCTCGTGGGTGACACACAGCGATCGCCAAGTCCAAAACGAAACGGCATGGCCCACGGCGGCGACGAGGCGACGGCTCTTCCTGCGGCCAGGGAAAGCGTCGAGCAGGACCCGGCAATGGTGTTCCTCGGCTTGTTCGAGGCCCAGGCGAACCTGCTCGGGCAAGTGCGGCTTGTCGGCGTACACCCGCTCGAGCATGTCGCCGCCCTCCCGGTAGAAGCGGTACAGGTCGGCCAGTCCTGTTCGCAGGCGTCCGGTCGGGTCGCCAGCCGCCAGCCACGAGTCCGAGTCGGGGGGCCTCTGGCGCGCCATCCAGTCAGCCGAACAGGCAGCGTAGAGAGTCTCGTCGTCGGGGAAGTGGCGGTAGACGGTGAGTCGGGTCACCCCGGCCTCCTCGGCGATACCAGCGATGGTCGTGGCAGCCGGCCCCACACTGCCGTGGAGCTTCACGGCTGCCTCAACGATGCGCTGGCGGGTGGTGGCCATCTGCTCGGCCCGCTTGGCCATGCGATAGGGCCGCGTTGTCGGCGAGCGATTGTGGTCAGCCAACTCTTGACACCTCTGGCGCTCTTCGGCAAGATTCCATAGTACACAACTGTACAGTGAATATCCGGAGGGCGAGCACATGGCAGAGCACGATGCCCCTTCTCCAACCGTCGTCCGGCCCGGTGAGGGTCGAGAAGGAAGCCTCGGCGGGATCGGCGTGACCTTCAAGCTCTTCGGCAAGGACACCGGTGGCCAGATCTCGATCGTCGAGCATCCCTTCCCCGTCGGGGCTCTCGTCCCGCCGCACATCCACACCCGAGAGGATGAGTTCTCGATCGTGACCGAGGGCGAGATCGGCTTCCGGTCGGGAGACAGCGAAGTCGTCTTGGGGGCAGGTGGCTACATCACCAAGCCCCGGAACGAGCTCCACACCATGTGGAATGCAGGCAAGGTCCCAGCGAGGATGGTCGAGGTCATAAGCCCAGCCGGCTTCGAGGGCTTCTTCTGGGAGCTGGCCGACATCCTGGCCGCCGGCCCTCCGGATCCCGACGACTTGGGTCGCCTCAGCGCCAAGTACGGCCTCATCTTCGCCGAAGCAGATTAGCTGCCGGACGTCATCGTCCGCTACAGCTTGACGCCGCCGCCCCAACCAGCGAGCTCTGCCTGAGATCGCTGCTATCGTTCCGGCGACGAACCATGTCGTCGTAGAGGGCGGCGTCGCCGGCGGAGGTGACGGACACGGTGTTTGCGATGAGGCGGAAGTGGCGCTTGCCCATGGCGTTGGCGACCCTGGCAGGCTTGGCGTCGATCGTTTCGACGGCGGGGATCGCCAGAGCGGGGACGAGCCTCAACACAGGCTGCTCGTCGGATGTGACGGCCGACGGACCGGTCACAGTACGGGACACGGTGCTTCCCACGTCGGCGATCGGGACACCGAGCCATCCCAACAGCGAGGGTCAGGCTCCCATCAACACGACGATCGACGTGATCCTCCCCAAGGGCTACTGCGCCAGCGACCGGGCGTATCCCATCATCTACATGCTCCACGGTGCCGGGGGATCGTACGCGGACTGGACCAACCCGAAGGACGGCGACCTGCTGGCGTATGTGCAGAAACAGCAAGCCGCCGATCCATCGGCGCTCAACGACATCTTCGTGATGCCCGACGGAGGCGCCGATGGGTGGTACTCGAACTGGTACGACGGCAGCCGCCAGTACGAGACGTATCAGCTGACCGACGTTCTCGACTACATAACGCAGACCTATGACGCCAACAGAGCGGACATGGGAATCGCCGGTCTTTCCATGGGCGGTTTCGGTGCCCTGTCATACGCAGCTCGTCATCCGGGAATGTTCAAAGTGGCAGCAAGCTTCTCCGGCGCTGTCGACATGCTCTATGGCTTTCCGGCATCCGGGACCGTCTTCAGCGCGCTGAACAGCGAGTACAACACACCCACCGATGCCGTGTGGGGCAACCAGGTGACGAACGAATCGAACTGGGCAGCCCACAACCCCGCCAGCCTCGCCAAGGACCTCAAGGGAACCACCCTCCTGCTCGCCTCAGGGACGGGCACGCCCGGAGGAGCCCAAGGAGACGCCCTGACTCCGACCTCGCCCGGATTCGACCCTGGTGGTTATGCCCTGGAGTTCTTCATATTCCAGATGAACCTTTCGCTCGTGAAGTCGCTCGCAGGAGCCGGCGTGACCTGTTCGCCTTCAGCGCTCAACCCCAAGACCACATCGGTGCCCGTTGGGAGCTGCACCACTGATTTCTACCCCGGCGGCTATCACGGCTGGCCCTACTGGCGTGCAGATGCCGCCTGGGCATTGCCGCTCATGGACCGCCAGCTCCACAGCTGAAGCAGGCCGGCCGCCCTCCCCCCGTTCTCATTCCCCTGCCCGCTCGAGAGTCAGCAGAAAGCCGGGCTCTCACGCCGGCAGCGGCCCCGACGTCGCCCCTCTGACGGGAAGCCCCGGTGCCGCCCGTCTCCCGGCGCCGGCACGAGCGCCTCGTGGTAGGGACTTTCGGCTCTAACAGCAGGTCGTCCAACCTGGTAGTCAGTCCTGGCGTTCGGAAACCGAGCGGCGATGGTGAACCGGGCGCGCACGGGACGAAAAGGAGTGGCCGTGGTCGAAGTGACCGTCGATGCGCCGGCCGTGGGGACACAGGCGGAGCCCCAGGCCCCACCTGGGCCGGACTTTCAGATCGTGCCGCTTCGGGGCCTGCCGATCGTGGCGGTCGTCATCGCCGGCTTGGTGGTGACGATCGTCACCAACCGCCTCTGGGCCATCGACTTCTATCACGTGGTGGGTGGGGGGATGTGGACAGCCTTGGACCTGTTCTTGGGATTCGTGCTCGGGCCCATCCTGGGCCGGCTCCCCATCCCGGCGCGGACCGAGCTGACCTCGCGCCTCATGCCCAAGTTGCTCCTCATCATGCCGACCTTGGTGATCTCGACCCTGACGGCGGGATGGCAGCTCGCCCGCCACCTGGGTTACCTCGACGCCTCCTACTCCCACCACGGCTGGGTGGTCGCCTCCTTCGTAGTGGTGGCAGTCATGGCCGTGGTCGCCCTCGGGGTGCTCGAGCCGGCAAACGTCGCGGTGCTCTTCGAACTGAAGAAGCCCCGGCCCGACGGTGAGGTCATCGCCAGGCTCATGCGCCGGTTCATCTTCACCGCCGGTATCACGGGCGCCATGCAGATAGCCACCCTCGTGATCATGACCAGGATCGCCACCACATGAGCGCCGATCTGAGCCCCGTGGGACCGCTCCAGGGGCTGACTCCAACCACGACCGGCAACGGCTCAGGAGCCGCTTTGTCGCATCGCCGTCTGCCCCCAGTGGCCGAATTGACGGTGGCGTCCGTCGCCCTGATGGTCTCCGGCGGGGTGTACCTGGCCGCCCATCTACCCACGCTCCCCCCGCTCGGCCCCGCCGTCGGCCTGCTGGCAAGTGGCGGAGTCCTCACCCTCGTCGCCTTGGGCCTCCTGGCCCGAATCCGCCCCTTCGCCTGGCGGACATTCTTCCTGGTGGTGCGCTGGGCGCTCCTCGCCTACACGGTCATCGCCGGACTGCTCGCCCTGGTGTTCATCTACGACCACACCCGCGGCGCAACGCTGGCGGTGCTCTTGCTCACCTTGGTGGTCTTTGCCGTCGACGTTCCCATGGTCGTCGCCTTCACCGTGGCCCGGTACACAGAGCCCTGAGCGCGCCGAGGGGCCTTACTGACGACCTCGGTGTGCCACGAGACACCGATCGGTCAGGCCTGTGGACCGCTTCGAAAGGCCGGATGGTGTTTGCGGATCTCACGGCGAGCAATACTCATCTTGTGCACTTCGTCTGGCCCGTCGATGATGCGCAGAGTGCGGCTATGGGCGTACATATGGGCCAATGGGAAGAACTGCGTGACACCGGCTGCCCCGTGGACTTGTATAGCACGGTCGATGACCTTTGCGGCGATGTTCGGAACTGCAACCTTGATACCGGCAATCTCAGTGGCGGCAGCCTTCTTCCCCGCAGTGTCCATGAGATATGCAGTGCGAAGGACATACTCGCGAGCCATGTCGATCTCGATGCGGGCCTCAGCGATCCAGCTCTGAATCACACCTTTCTGAGCGAGACTCGTTCCAAAGGTGGTCCGCTCCAGAGCACGGCTCACCATGAGCTCGAGAGCCCGCTCGGCCAATCCGATCGAGCGCATGCAATGATGAATGCGGCCTGGTCCGAGTCGGGACTGAGCAATGGCGAACCCGCTTCCTTCATCGCCGAGCAAGTTGTCGGCTGGCACGCGAACGTTGCGGTAGACAATCTCGGGATGGCCGCCCGGCTCGGTGTAGCCGAATATGGTGGGATCGAGGCCGAGTGATACACCGGGTGCATCCTTCGGCACCACGATCATCGAGTGCTGGCGATGGGGCGAAGCAGATGGATCGGTCTTGCCCATGACGATCAGTACCTTGCACCGGTCGGAAAGGGCACCGGTACTGAACCACTTGCGTCCGTTCAACACGTACGAGTCACCGTCACGTTCAATGCGCAGATCTATGTTCGTGGCGTCGGAGGAGGCGATATCAGGCTCTGTCATCGAGAAGGCGCTACGGATCTCACCTGCGAGAAGCGGTAGGAGCCACTGATCCTTGACCTTCTCGGAGGCATACAGGTTGAGAATCTCCATGTTGCCGGCGTCCGGAGCAGCGCAGTTCAGTACCTCGGAGGCGAACGACACTCGGCCGAGCATCTCGGAAATCGGCGCATAGTCGAGGTTGGACAGGCGCGTACCAACGTGTCCGGGCTGCAGGTCAGGCAGGAACAGGTTCCAGAGCCCGCGGCTCAGGGCAGCAGACTTCAAACGGTCCAGGACAGGCGGGTATCCGTGAGGCCCCACTTGATCGAGTTGAGAGAAGTACAGCTCCTCGCTCGGAAAGATGTGATCATCCATGAAGCTACGGACTGCGTCCTGGACAGCGAGCCCTGCCTCGGTAAACTGATATGGCACCGAGCCTCCGTTCCGTTTCCACGTTCGATGCGAGCCTGTCCCTGAAACCCGTCCGGCCTCTTCAGGCTTCTGACAACATCTTCAATGCCTTCTTGGCAAGCTTGACCACGCTATCCGCGTAGCCGTCCACGATCGAGCGATCTCCAGCGGCGGCCCCGGCCATATAGCGCGCATAGACCCCTTGGCGGATGCAGGCAAGTTTCCAGTAACCGAATGCGGTATAGAAATTCAGGTCGGGAAGAGCTCGCCCCGATGCTGATTCGTAATACGCCTGCATTTGCGATCGCGACGGAAAACCAGGTGCTGCAGTGGGATTCAGCCCCAGAAGAACGTCCTCATCTCCGGGCTCGGCCCAATAGACCATTAACAGGCCTACGTCAGCAAGCCCGTCACCCAGGGTGCATATCTCCCAGTCGAGCACGCCCACTACCTCGCCGGCGCTACTGAGCACCACGTTGTCGAGTCTGTAGTCGCCATGCACGATGCTGGGGGCGCCCTGAGGTGGGACGTTCGCAGCCAGCTCCCGATGCACGGCATCTACGATCTCTCCCGCCTCGGGATTTCTGCCCCCTGACTCCCAGAACTGCCTGTGCCAGCGCCTCAGCTGGCGCTCGATGTAGGCATCGCGCTTGGCAAAGTTGCCCAGCCCCACCGCGTCGACATCCAGGGCGTGTAGGGCCGCCAATGTCTCTGCCACAGATCGCCCCGCTCGCTGACGCGCTCCGATGTCCAGAGCATCGGCGCCGTCCCGGCCACGCATGATGTGTCCCTCGATGTACGACATGACGTAGAAGGGGGCGCCCGTGACCGTCTCATCTCGGCATATCCCATAGGCCTGAGGTACAGGGACAGGCGAATCGGCCAATGCACTTATCACCTGGTACTCACGGGCCATGTCGTGCGCAGTAGGCAGCACCTGACCTAACGGAGGCCGGCGCAGGACAAAAGCCTGTCCCTTGGCATCCTCCAGGCGATACGTGAGGTTGGAACGACCTCCCTCGATCAGCTCGATGGCGAGAGGTGGACGAATTCCCGTTACGTTCGCCTCGATCCAACGGCTGACCTTGTCGATGTCGAGGCCCTCCACCCTGCTGTCTCCACTTCTGAATCGAATAGTGCTCATGACCGACCACGCCGATCCGCGGAACTGCGGTCGAGCGATCGAGGAAGGAAGCCCACTACGCGCAAGGTGGTACCCTTCGGCATGACGCTATCGCAGTTCCACCTGTCTTGAACCCGCCGTGAGTTCTACCGGCACAGCAGGCGAACCAGACAGGGTGAGACGTGACCTGACCTCGACAGTCGCGGTCTGTGTGGCCACAGCACTTCCCGTCTTTCTCGTCGGGGCACTCGCAGTGCAAATCGAGTCCTCTCTCCACTTCGGGCCGAAGACACTTGGACTCGTCATCGCGTTGTATTGGCTCGGAGCGGCCGTCGGCTCGGTGCCCTGTGGGAGGCTAGCGGAGAAGGTCGGCGGTCTACGCGTAATGAAGATCGCGACGGTGCTTGCAGCGGTCCTCCTCGCTGTGATGCCGATATTCTCCAACTCGACGTGGGAGCTCGGCGTTCTGCTTTTCGTCGGAGGGATCATTGGCTCCGCCATCATGCCAGCCACGAATCTGTTTCTGGCGCGGCGAATGCCGACTTCCAGGCAGGGGGTGGCATTCGGGATAAAGCAAGCGGCGCAGCCGGCCGCAACCCTACTGGGCGGACTCGCTGTCCCGAGCCTCGGTGTCACGGTCGGGTGGCGGTGGGCGTTCGTCGCAGCTTCGCTCCTTTCCGTCGTGGCGGCTGTGACAATGCCGAAACCGCGTACAAGTTTGGCGGCTTACCGGGAACGCACAGTGGTCAAGGACCGTGGAAGCAGCCCCAGATACCTGATCGTGCTGACAGTGGGCTTCGCGTTGGGAATCTCTGCGGCGATGAGTCTCAACGCCTTCATAGTCTCGTCGGCGGTGGCCTCAGGATTTTCGAAGGTCGATGCAGGACTACTTGCCGCGCTGGCCGGGGCAACGGCAATCGCTGTCCGGATCGGTTCAGGCTTTCGTGCCGATCGACGGGGCCGAGCGCACTTTGCCGTGGTGGCCCTACTGTTGGCACTGGGAGCTGTGGGTTGCGGCGCTACCGCAGCCGGGTCCGCAGGCGGTCTGCGCTGGCTCTTCGTCGCAGGAGCACTACTCGGCTTCGGGGCGGGCTGGGGCTGGAACGGACTCTTCAACTTTGCCGTCGTCAGGTCTCACATGGAAGCCCCTGCTCGAGCCACCGCTACCACTCAAGTTGGTGGTCGGCTGGCTGCCGGGATCGGGCCCCTGGTGTTTGGTGCCCTGGTTTCGCAGGGCTCCTACACCGGCGCTTGGCTGATCACAGCCGCTTGTGCCATGGCTGGAGCAGTCACCATGCTCTACGGCCGGCATCTCCTCAGGCAATCGCTGGCCGCGTCATCACCACTGTAGAAGGCATTAAGGAGGGCGCCCTCCGCCGTTCCTAGAGCTCGCCCAACGCGGTGGCCAGCGGCTCGAGGACCCGGGGATCGAGGGGCGGTCGAAGGTAGACGATCCCCAGCTCCACGCCGACCTCGGACAGTGAGGCAGCCTGCTCGGCGGTGGCCTCGGCGTCCCCGGTGAACATCAGGTGGCTGGAGACAAGGATCTCCTTCGGATCGCGGCCGAGGTCCGCGCAGTGCGAATACAAAACGTCACGCTTGTGGGAGAACTCCTGCGGCGTGCCGCCCAGGAAGTTCCAGTGCTGGGCGAAGCGGGCTGCGGTGCGCAGCGTCCGCCTTTCGCCACTCCCGCCGATGCAGATCGGCGGGTGGGGACGCTGAACAGGCTTGGGCTCGTTGCGGGCGTTGGTGAGCTGGTAGTACCTGCCCGCGAACGTCGTCGTCTCCTGCGTGAGAAGCCCGACGATGAGCTCGCATGCCTCCTCGAAGCGGTCGCTGCGCTGGCCCGGCGTGCCCAACTCGATCCCGTAGGCCCCTGACTCCTCCTCGTTCCAGCCCGCCCCGATCCCCAGCTCCAATCGCCCCCCGGGAGACGATATCGAGGGTGGTCGCCATGTTGGCCAGGATCGCCGGGTGGCGATAGTGGATGCCGGTAACCAGGGTCCCCATGCGCAGGCGGTTGGTCGCCTGGGCCAACGCCGTCAGGGTGATCCAACCCTCCATGCAAGGTCCGGTGCTGTCGGAGAAGATCGGATAGAAGTGGTCGAAGGTCCAACCGGACTCGAACAGCTCGATGTCGTCGGCCACCTTCCACACCGAGAGCATGTCACTCCAGGTCGTATCCTGCGGCGAGGTCTTGAAAGCAAAGCGCATCGATCTCACACTAGTGCCGGGCGCCTAGAGCCGCAGAGCTACGGCCTGCCTCGTCTGATTGCCCACGTGCGGCGCGCCCCGAAAGGCGGCCTTGCGTGCCGGTCGCCCAGTCGAGCGCGTGGCGATCGTGCTGACCCGACCAATGCCGTTCGCACCGATCTAGCTGGCCAAACGACGAAGCAGCCCCAACGGGATTCGAACCCGTGTCTCCACCTTGAGAGTTACGCCAAGACGCGGCCGTTACCAGGGGAAACACCGGGCGACGTGGGAAAATGTTCCGCACCACATCGCGG
>JBJKRZ010000195.1:0-8976 GCA_046704365.1 Acidimicrobiales bacterium
GTGTACGTCGGCTCGCGCTTGTCGGCGCAGGCGCCCAGTGGCTTCGTCCGCCCGGCCATCGCCGTGGCGCTCGTCGTCTCGGGGCTCGAGCTGGTGGGCGCCGGCGACGGGCCGGTCCTGGTGGGCGCCGGCGTCGCCGGCGCGCTGTGCTTCTTGCCCCTGCTCCGGCGCCGCCCGGCTGTGGCGCGCCTTGCGGGGAATGGCGCTGCGTGGTTCGCAGCCGTGCGGCGCGGGTAAGGCGCGCGCAGAGCGGGACATCCAAGGAGGCCCCTCACATGTCCAAGGCGCAGCCACGTATGTCGTACGCCGAGAACGCCGAGAACGCCGAGAACGCCGAGACCGCCGAGACCGACAAGGAGATCGGGCGCATCGAGCAGGCCGAGCCTTCGCGCCAGACCGTCCCCGTCGCCCGAACGACGGAAGAGGAAGAGCGCGAGTTCCTCTCGGCCCACGACGCCGACCGGCCTCCCACCCCTGAGGAGGAAGCGCTGGCCGACCGGCACGGAGCGCTCGATGCCGAAGTGGCGGCCCAGGCGAAGAAGGCCGCCGAGATGGGTGCCGAGGTCAAGGGGGAGGGCGAGATCCGCTGACGCCGGCACCGGGGCGGTGGGCGCCAGCGGGACGCCGGGGCGCCCGGTCCGACTAGGGACGACCGGCGGGCTGGCGCTGCTGGTGCGGCCCCCAGGCGGCGGCCCGTTCGAGGTCCGAGCCCGAGACGATCCCCGCCAGGCGACCCTCGTCGTCGAGGACGAAGGCCGGGGTGCCAGCCGCGCTCCGCATGCGCTGCAGGAGCACGACTACCGGGTCGCCCACGCGCACGACGGGCACCGAGGCCAGCGGGACGGCGATGTCACGCAGCCGCTTCACCGGGCGCTCGCCATGAGCCACGCCCCGAACGGCGTCGACGGTCACCAGCCCGCTCAGCCAGCCTCTGTCGTCGGTCACGGCCACGGCGTCGCCGCGGTAGTTCCACAGCGTGCTCGCCAGCTGGGCCACCGTCTCGCTGTCGGGCAGCACCGGAGGGCGCTGGACCATGACCTGCCAGGCCGCCAAGTGCTCCACGCCGCCGCGCAGGCGAGCGGCGCGCTCCTCGAGCCCGGCCGCCGACCACAGGAACCACCCGAGCACGGCCGGCCACAGGCCGAGCACGCCGCCGTAGGAGAACTCCACCAGGCCCAGGACGATGAGGACGGCGCCGAACACGCGACCGGCCCGTGCCGCTGCCACGGTGGCCCTGACGGAATCACGCCACGCCCGCCACAGCCCCGAGCGCAGGATGCGCCCGCCGTCGAGGGGAGCGGCGGGCACGAGATTGAAGACGGCCAGCAGGAGGTTGATCTTCCACAGCCACGACAACACGTCGATGGGCAGGCCGCCCAACCCGAGCCCCTGGCCGGCTGCCTGGGCGGCACCGAAGAGCCCGGCCAGGGCCAGGCTGGTGCCCGGCCCCACGGCGGCGATGGCGAAGTCGGCGCCGGGAGTGTGCGCCTCGCTCTCGAGCTGGGCCACGCCCCCGAACAGCCACAGGGTGATGGAGCGCACCCCGACGCCGTTGCGCCGGGCCACCATGGCATGGGAGATCTCATGCGCCAACAGCGAGGCGAAGAAGAGCACCGCCGCGATCACCGCCGCCAGCCAGTTGCTCGCCGGCACGGCACCGCCGGGCGTGGTCGGAAACCCGAATTCGGCCAGCTGCCAGATGACGAGGCCGAAGATGACCAGCACGCTCCAGTTCACCCCGACGGGCACGCCGGCGAAGGTGCCGATGCGGATGCTCTGTCTCATGGTGCCGTCGGCCCCTTCCTGGCGGTGGCGACCTCCGGGCCCCCCGCCCCGCCGGGCCCGGCCGGCCCGGCTCCTTTGCTCTCTTCCTCTCCAACCAGGATCCCACCTCCAGACTTCCAAGGGCTGTGATGGGGCTGTGGTTCTGCTGTGAAGTGACCCACGGCCGCCGCCCTGGCCAGGGAGGACGCGGCGCGCCGGAGCTGTGGTAGGGATTCGTGGTGTGGCGCGCCTTCCCACCGAGGATCGCCGTGCCCGTCGCTGGGCGCCCGACTTGGCGGGCCGGGTGCGGGAGCAGGTGATGGCCCACGCTCCTGGCGACGAGCGGGAGCGGGATTCCAAGGTCCGGTTCCTCGCCGCCCTGGCCGCCTTGGAGGCTCCCTTCGACGAGGAGGCAGGTCCGTGCCACGTGACGGGCTCGGCCGTGGTGGTGGGCCGGAGGGGCACCGTGCTGCACCTCCACAAGCGCCTGCAGCGCTGGATGCAACCGGGCGGGCATGTCGAACCCGGCGAGTCGCCACACGAGGCCGCCGAGCGCGAGTCGGAGGAGGAGACTGGCCTCTCGCTGTCCCATCCTCCCGGCGGCGCACGTCTCATCCACCTCGACGTGCACGCCGCGGCCAAGGGTCACGAGCACCTCGATCTCCGGTACCTGCTGCTGGCCGAGGACGCCGACCCCGTCCCACCGGCCGGCGAGAGCCCCGAAGCGCGTTGGTTCTCGTGGGACGAAGCTCTCGCCACCGCCGACGCCGCCCTGCTGGGCGCCCTGGAGGTGGCGCGCCGGCAACCCGAGGCGTTGTCGGAGGGTGCCGGGCGGTGACCGACACCTTCGAACAGCTCCTGGCCGTGCAGGAGCACGACACGCGGGTGGACCAACTGCGCCACAGAGGGGCCACCCTGCCCGAGCGGTCGGAGCTGGCCGAGCTGGAGAGTCGCCGGGCGGCGATCGACTCGAGCACCGGGGGGCTGCGGGCCGAGCGCGACGCACTGGCGGAGCGCCAAGAGGTCCTGGAGAACCAGATCGAGTCGGCCAAGACGCGCAAAGGCGAGCTCGAACGCCGCATGTACGGCGGCCAGGTGAGCTCGGCTCGTGACCTGGCGGCCATGGACGACGAGGTGCGCCAGCTGGGGCGCCACATCACCGAGCTCGAGAACCGCGAGCTCGAGGTCATGGAGCAGATCGAACCGCTGGAGGGCGAGCTCCAGGCGGCCGAGGTGGAGCGTGACGCCCTCGACACCCGCGCCGACGAGTTGCGCAGCGCGCTGGACCAGGCGACCAAGGAGATCGACGCCGAGATCTCCGCCGAGATCGCCGCCCGCCAGCCGCTCGTGACCGGATTGCCGGCCGACCTCCTGGGACGCTACGAGGCGCTGCGCAGGAAGCTCGGGGGAACCGGCGCCGCCCGGCTCGTCGGCAACTCGTGCACGGGGTGCCACCTGACGTTGCCGGCCATGGAGGTGGACCGCATCAAGCGGGCCCCGGCCGATGCGGTCATCACCTGCGACAACTGCGGCCGCATCCTGGTGCGGTGAGTCGCGACCCGTCCCCCGCTACGCGGTGGTGGCCGGGGCCGGCCTCCGCCCGGCGCTGATCCGCCGTGCTGGTCCTCATCCGTCACGGCGAGACGGAGGCCAACGCCGCTCGCCTGCTGCTCGGGCGCGCCGAGTCGCCGCTCACCGAGCTCGGTCTTTCCCAGGCCGGCGCGCTGGGCGAGCTGCTGGGGCCGGTGGCCCGGCTGGTGTCGAGCCCCCTGGGGCGGGCCCGCCAGACCGCCGGCGCTCTCGGCCTGGGTCTGCCAGTGGAGGTGGACGAGCGTTGGGTTGAGGTGGACTATGGGGCCTACGACGGCCAGCCCCTCTCCGACGTGCCGGCGGAGGTGTGGCGCCAGTGGCGGGCCGACCCCACGTTCCGTCCGCCCGGCGGCGAGTCGCTGGCCGAGTTGGGCGCCCGGGTGCGAGCCGCCTGCGACGAGCTGTTCTCCGTCGACGGCCGAGGTGCCCTCGCCCATGACGACGTGGTCGTGGTGAGCCACGTCTCGCCCATCAAGGCGGCAGTGGCCTGGGCGCTGGGCACCGACGACCGACTGGCCTGGCGCCTGCAGCTGTCCACCGGCTCGATCACCGTCATCGGGTGGGGCAGCGACGGCCCGGTGCTGCACCGCTACAACGTGACGCCACGCCTGCCCTGACGTCGCGAGCGCGGTGGCGGAGCGCCGTGGCTCAGCGCCGGGGCGGAGCGCCGTGGCAGAGCGTCATTGCTCAGCGGGTGGATTGGCGCGCACGAAGCCCACGACGACCTCGGCCAGCTCAGGGCCACGGTCCTCTTGGAGGAAGTGGCCGCCGCCGGCGATGGTGGTGTGGGACTGCCCCTTGGTGCCGGGCACCCGCTCCAGGAACAAGCGGTCGGCCCCGCGGGTGATGGGGTCGCCGTCGCTGAAAGCGCACAGAAAGGGCTTGCCGAAGGCGGCCAGTTCCTCCCAGGCCCGCCGGTTGTCCCCCGAGGCGGGATCGTCGGCGCTGGTGGGGACGAGCACGGGGAATTGGCGCGCCCCCTCCTTGTAGGACTCGTCGGGGAACGGGGCGTCGTAGGCGGCGACCACCTCGGGGGCGAGCTCCGTCGTGCACCCGCCGTCCACGATGCGGCCGACGGGCAGCTCAGGCACGTCCTGCGAGAAGCGCTGCCAGGCCGTGAAGGCCTCGCCCATGTCCGTGTCGCCCGTGGGCAGACCGGTGTTGGCCGCCACCACGCGTCGGAAGCGGTCGGGGTGCTCGGCCACCAGCCGCAGGCCGACGAGCCCGCCCCAGTCCTGGCCCACCAGGGTGAGCCCCGACAGCCCCAGGGCGTCGAAGAGGGCTGAGCGCATCCACTCCACGTGCCGGGCGTAGGTGTAGTCGTGGCGGGCGGCGGGCTTGTCGGAGCGACCGAAGCCCACCAGGTCGGGCACCACGACGCGAAGACCGGCATCAACCAGCACCGGCACCATGGTGCGGTAGAGGTAGCACCATGACGGCTCTCCGTGCATGAGGAGCACGGTCTCGCCGGCGTCGCGGTCGCCTTCGTCGAGATGGTGCACGCGCAGTGGACCGCTCCCGTCACCCGACGCCACCTCGACGTAGTGCGGCGCGAAGTCGTATCCGGGTAGCCCCACGAAGCGGTCGTCGGGCGTGCGCAGGATCTCCATGTCCAGACCTCCGATGACGAGCAGGGCATGTTACGTCCGGCTCCCACTCCGCCGGCCGGGCGTCCCAGGATGGCGGGGCATAGCCTCCTCGCTGTGCGCGCCGTGGTGTGCAGCGAGTTGGGGCCGCTCGAGGGTGTCGTCGTGGAGGAGCGCCACCCGCCCACAGCGGGCCCCGGCCAGGTCGTGGTGGACGTTCGGGCAGCCGGGGTGAACTTCGTGGACGGGCTCATGTGCCAGGGTCGCTACCAGATGAAGCCGGCCACGCCCTACGTCCCGGGCGGCGAGATGGCCGGTGACGTCGCCGCCGTGGGGGAGGGGGTGACCGGCGTCGAGGTGGGCGACGCCGTCATGGCCCTCACCGGCTGGGGCGCTTTCGCCGACCAGGTGGTGGTGGGCGCTGCCTCGCTGGAGCCCGTGCCCGAGGGCCTCTCCTACGGGCAGGCGGCGGTGTTCATCCAGAGCTACTGCACGGCTTGGTTCGCCTTGGCCCGCCGGGCCTCCTTGGCCGCTGGCGAGTGGGTGCTCGTCCTCGGCGCCGGCGGGGGGGTCGGCCTGGCCGCCGTCGACGTCGCCCTTGCCCACGGAGCCCGTGTCATCGCCGCTGCCTCCAGCGACGAGAAGCTGGCTCGGGCCCGGGCGCTGGGGGTCGACGGCACGATCGCCTACGAGGTCGAGGACCTCAAGCAACGCGCCAGGGCCCTGTCGGAGGGCGGGGTGGACGTGGTGGTCGATCCGGTGGGCGGGCGCCACAGCGAGCCGGCCCTGCGCGCCACGAGGCGCTTCGGCCGATTCTGTGTGATCGGCTTCGCCTCGGGCCCCATTCCCAGCATCCCGCTCAACCAGGTGTTGCTCAACAACCGCACCGTGCTCGGCGTGGACTGGGGCGCCTGGGCCTTCTCGGAGCAGGGCAACCGGGAGATGCTTGCCCAGCTGCTGGAGATGGCCGCGGACGGCCGTCTGCACCCCACCGTGCCCGCCGAGCACCCGCTCGAGGACGCTGCAGCCGTCATGAGCGGTCTCCTCGATCGCTCGATCAGCGGGAAGGTCGTCCTCGTCCCCTGAGCAGAGCGGCCTAACCGTCGAACATGGTGCGCATGGACAGCACCTCGCCGCTCGAGCGCCGCCGCCGCTCCTCGAAGATGCGCTCGTAGCCGGTGGCGCTGATGAGCCAGCGCCCGTCTTCCTTGCGGTACTCGTCGCTGTACAGAGCCGTGCCGTGCAGCTCGAAGTCCATGGCGGCGACGATCACCCGGTCCTCCAGGTACCACGTGCCCTTCGCCGTGGTATCCGACGTGAAGGCGATCTCGGGATGGTGGCCGGTGTGCATGGTGATCACCGAGGCGTCGCCCACGGTTTCCTCGAGGAAGCGCACCACCGCCTGGCGACCCTCGTGTGCCATCCTGCCCGAGTCGTAGGCCGAACGGACGTCCTCGGTGAGAAGCCGGCCGAGCTCCTCGAAGCGCTTGGTGTCGAGCAGACGGAAGTAGGCGTGCTTGAGCGCCATGACCGACGCCATGTCGGCTGGCCGGTCGGGTTGACGGTCCTCGGTGATGTCGGCTCCTTCCGGGGCGCTCAGTGTAGGGGCGGCACCGGGTCGGCTCGCCGCCGTCCTGGGCCCGTCGTGCGCTCTGGGTGCCCTACTCGCCACGCATGCGTACAATCGACCCGGTGGGGAGTCGTGGAGTGCGGCTGGTGGCCGCCGCCGTCACGGCCGTGGTGGTCGTGGCCTGCCTCGTGGGTGCTCTGGCCCTGGCGGGGTTTTTCGCCGGCACTCCGAGCAGCCCGCCCAAGGAGCCGATCCCCGTCTCGGCCGCCTCGGGCGCCGCCAGCCTGGCTCCTCCCGGCACCGAGTCACAGCCGTCGCAGCCCTCACAGCCGTCAACCACCCTGATCCCGAGCGAGGCTTCGTCCACGACGACCACCACGACGAGGCCGGGGCCCGCCACGACGACGACCACGACCACGTCGACCACCACGACCACGACCCAGCCCACCCCCCAGGTCGGCGCACCCGCCAGCGGCCATTGCCCCACCTCGATCTGCTACGGCCCTTGAGCAACTGATACCGGCGGCGCCGGCAGGTAGGCGCTGTACCGGCGGCGCCGTGACTCATCGCAATGCAGACGAGCGCCGCCACTCGCATGGTGTGCCAGCACAACAGCTCGACGTCCCTGGCGGCCTGCATGTCGAATTGCTTGCACTGGTACCGGCATCTTGTTATGAATGAGCCCCATTGTGAGTGACGTCGAAGCACGCTCGACGCCACCGCGTCATGGGCGCCGGAGGACGACGGGGCGGCGAGTCGTTCCCTGCGCTGTGGTCGTCGTCGCCATGGTGGCGTCGGTGGTGCTGCCCTCTGTCGCCGCCAGAGCCGACCCGGTTTCGAGCAGCCAGGACAAGCTCAACCAGGTCAACGGCCAACTGCAGGGCGCGCAGGCACAAGCGGCCCGGATCGAGAACCAATTGCTGGCCGACGGCACCCGCCTGGACGTCTTGTCCCAGCAGTACGAGGTGGCCCAGCAGCGAGTGCAGTCCCTCGATGCCCAGCTGGCTTCCATCAGGGCACAGATGGCGCAGACGGAGGCCAAGGTGGCCGCCACCCAGGCGGTGCTGCGCAACGCCGCCCTGGCGAGCTACATGAGCGGGGCGAGCGACTCGCAGTTCGACAGCATCTTCTCCGCCCCCGGCGAGCAGTCCGCCGTCACCCAGGAGTACCAGGACCTCGCCGGCGCCAGCCTCACCAACATCGTCGACGCGCTGCACAGCGAGCAACAGGCGTTGACTTCCCAGCAGCAGCAGGTGCAGAGCACCGAGACCCAGGCCAAGGCCGTGGCCGCTCAAGAGGCAGCGGCCGACACCGAGGCCCAGGCCGTGGCGGCCCAGCAGCAGGCGGCGCTCAAGCAGGTGAGCGCTCAGGTGGCCGCCTTGCTCGCCGAGCATCAGCAGGCCGAACAGCAGCTGGCCGCCGCTCGGAATGCCGAGCAGCTGCCCGCCGAACAGGCTGCCGCCGCCGCCAAGGCCGCCGCTGAGCAGGCCGCCGCCGCCCAGGCCGCCCAATCGTCGAACGTCGTCACCACCACCAACTTGGCGGTGGCGCCGGACGCCTCGGGTGCGGTGCAGGCGGCCGAGAGCCAGATCGGCGTCCCCTATCGCTGGGGTGCCGAATCGCCCAAGGGGTCGCCCGACCCGGGCTTCGACTGCTCGGGACTGACCCAGTGGTCCTGGGGCCAGGCCGGCGTACGGCTGCCGCGCACCGCACAGGAGCAGTACGACGCCATCCCCCACGTGCCCATGTCGCAGCTGCAACCCGGCGATCTCGTGTTCTGGGACGACGGCACGAGCTCGGTGCAGCACGTGGGCATGTACGTGGGCAACGGGGACGTGGTGGACGCCCCTCAGACCGGCGAGGACGTCCAGATCCAGCCCATCTGGAGCAACGGCCTGGTGGGCGCCGGCCGGCCCTGACGCCCCGTCCTCCCCGTCCCGTCCTCCCCGCTCCGCCCCCCCGGCACCCCGCTCCGGCCTCCCCGCTAGGCCCCCTCGGCACGGCTGTCCCGTCCGAAACCCGCCAGAACCGGTTCGGGCGTCGTGCCAGCATGGTCGGCGTGGAGGACTTCGAACGCTGCTACCGGGCCCTCCAGAGCCGTGACGCCCGCTTCGACGGCTGGTTCTTCACAGCGGTCACCTCCACAGGTGTGTACTGCCGACCGAGCTGCCCGGCGCTCACTCCCAAGCGGTGCAACGTCCGGTTCTTCCCCACGGCCGCCGCCGCCCAGCAGGCCGGGTTCCGGGCCTGCCTGCGGTGCCGTCCCGACGCCGCGCCCGGCTCCCCGCAGTGGCAGGGCCGCGCTGACGTGGCCGCTCGGGCTCTCAAGCTCGTCTTCGACGGTGTGGTCGACCGCCAGGGCGTGTCGGGCCTGGCGCGCCGGCTCGGCTGCAGCGAGCGCCAGCTGCACCGGGTGCTCGTGGCCGAGGTGGGCACCGGGCCCCTGGCCCTGGCCCGGGCCCAGCG
>JBJKRZ010000196.1:0-2816 GCA_046704365.1 Acidimicrobiales bacterium
CTGCCAACCTCCTGAGAAGTAGGGCGGGCCGGCCAGCGTTCCTGCTCCGGTGGGCAGGTCGCCCGTGAAGTTCGCCAGGAACCCGGTGAGCATCTGCGGCGAGTCGGTGACCAATCCGTCCATGCCCGTGACCTGGCCGTAGGTATCGAAGAATGCCCCCTTCATGTCCTGCGCGGCACAGGTTCGCCGTGGCGCCTCGTGGGGGTCGCGGTTGGCCGAGGTATCCGGTGGTGGCACGTCCGAGGGGGGCGGCGGGTCGGTGGCGTAGGCGGTGCCGTCGCCGATGGGCCCGGCGTCGAAGATGGCGATGGCCGAGCCGTCGTAGGGATAGCTCGAGATGGGCGTGATCCCCCACAGCGGCGAATCGGCCTGGTAGCAGTAACTGCCGTCCACGGTGAGCGTAGGGTCGGTGTTGCACAGCCGGCTGGCGAGCAGGGCCTCCCCTCCCTTCAGGGAATTGGAACCGTGCGGCCCGCCTGAGTCGCCCACCGACTCGGCGCCGATGGTGCGGGCCTCGTCAAAGGCGGTGAAGTTGGCCACCTGGTGGTCGCCCCAGGCGATCTGCATGAGCACGTGGTGGTCGGGCGTGCCCGCCGGGCAGTCGAGGGCCTGGCCGTTCTGGGTCTGGTCCTGGACCACCACGCCCTCTCCGGTGCAGTCGGGGAGCAGCCCGCCCACGGCCGACGACGTCATGTGCCCGGCGTAGCCGTTCGGGTCGGCGCGGTCCCACAGGCCCTGGATGATGTCCAGGATCAGCTGGCGCTGGGACTGGTCCGGGTAGAAGAGGTCGAAGACGTTGGAGTAACCCACCCCCGTCAAGCTCGTGGGGTCGTAGCCGGTGGGGTTGGCGGCGAAGGCCTCGAGGTTCGAGGCAAGGAAGGCCGGCAGCGTGGAGCTGGCCACGTAGTCGACCGAGCGCGGGAGCAGGGTCGAGTAGTCCATGCCGTTCACGCCCAGCCCGCAGCGGCGGGCGTCGATGGACACGGCGCACACCGTGCCGCCGAAGATCCCGCCCTGGCTGTTGCCGTCGTAGTACACGCCATCGGTCAGGTCGATGATGGGGTGTCCCGGTGAGTACTGGAAGGCCGAGTTGGAGGCGAAGCCGCCCGGGTCGATCATGAGGCGCTGCAGATAGAGAAAGTCCAGCTCACCCTGCTGGCCCTCGTCGGCCAGGATCTTGAAGTTGGACAGGTCGGCGAGGGCGACAAGCGCGTTGGGGATGTCGGAGTTGGCCCAGCCGAACCAGTCCGTGGCGCAGTAGAGCATCCCCTCCCGGTCGGCCATCTCCTCCTGGGGCGACGCGGTCACCTCGGTGTAGCTCCCGAAGAGCCCGTGGCCGTACTCCACCGGCCTGAGGGCGTTCTTGTGGGCGAACGCATTGCGTCCGGCCACGCAGATGAAGTCGGCGCTGTAGCTCTGCCCGGGCACCTGGCTGGGTTCGGCGTCGGGGTTGGTGGGGTCGGTGTAGAAGAAGCTCCCCGGTGACGGGCAGTCGTCGAAGGGGCTCGAGGCGGACAGGTCCTTGCACTTGACCGGTGGCGAGCAGGTGGGGGCGATGTAGCAGGGGACGGTGAAGGATCCCTGGATCTCGCGGGCCACGAGCGGGTTGTAGTTGCTGGCTTTGGGGTCCGAGCCCTGGAAGTTGGTGACGGAGCTGACGGTGAACTGCGGCGCCTTGCCGGCGCACCAGGTGCTGGCGCCCGCCGCGTTGGTGCAGTAGCTCGCCCCACTGTCGATCTGGGCCTTGGTCTCCCCCAGCTGCTCGAAGGCGTTGTCCCGGATGGCGAGGAGGCGCCCGGTCACGTTCTGGGCTGAGGCGACCGTGAAGTCCCAGGCCATGTACAGCTGCGAGGCATCGGTCGACACGTGCCACCCGGCCTCCTGCAGGTCGCAGAAGACGCGGTCCATGTGCAGGGTGCGCCCGTCGACGCCGCCCGGCGGCTGCCCGCCCAAGGTGGCGCACGAAGGCGCCGACGGGCTCAGAAATCCCTTTACGTAGGACTCGAAGGCGGCGCCGGGCTGGGCCGTCGCCTGATCGTCGGTGACCAGATGGCGCAGGGCCACCACGTAGCGGTGGCCATCGAGGAGGTTCTTGGCAGGGTGGATCATGAGGTCCTGCTGGACCGATCCCACCGCCCCGGCGGGAAGGACCCCGGCCTCAGCGGTGTACTGGTCGATCTCCACCCATGCCGGCCAGATGGTCCCCGTCGTGGCGTCGAGGAGGACGACCCCGTCCTTGGCCGCCTTGGCATTGGGGTCCATGTTCTGATCGGTGGGCAGCTCCGACAAGGCAAGATCGGCGTTCTTCGTCATGTTCGGGACGACGGTGAGGATGGTGCTGCCCGGGCTGAACCCGTCGCTTCTGTTCTCTTCGCTGGGGTCGATGGGCTTGCCGGCGATGTTGCGCGGCATGGCCAGCACGCTCAGGTCCAGTCGCCTGCCGGTGGCGCTCGTGTTGTCGGGCCGGGTGAAGAAGTCGTTGGGGTAGGGCAGCAGGCACTGGGCCGGGTCGAGGGGGTCGCACCCGGCCGGGTCGCTGGCGAGGCCGGGGACCGACAAACCCGACGTCGCGCTCCAGTTGTCGCTGTCGTAGTTGAACCACTGCGGCCCGCCCTTGTGGTCGGGGCCGGTGGCCTCGAGCTGCCCGCCCGAGGCCGACGACGCGCCGGAGGGGGCCGCCACGGTGCTCGCCGCCCCGCCTGCAGCCGTCAGGCGCCCTCGGGCGCCGGTGGGCGATTGTCCCGAACCGGTGAGCCACACCACGGTCAGGGCCAGCAGGCCGGCCACGGCGGCCAGCCTGGCCACCGGCAGGAACG
>JBJKRZ010000197.1:0-4682 GCA_046704365.1 Acidimicrobiales bacterium
GCTTGGCCCGGCGAGCGCCGGACGGGACGCTGCAGCTCCCTTGTTGACGGCAGAGCCGCGCCCCCGGCCCAGAGCGCCACGGCGACGAGCGGCTACCCGGCCAGGAAGTCGAGCACGAGGCGGTTCACGACCTCGGGTCGCTCGAGGTGCAGGAAGTGCCCCGCCTTCTCGACGCGCACATAGCGCGAGCCCGGCGCCAGCGCCGTTGCCACGTCGAGCTCGGAGGGCACGGAGAAGCAGCCGTCCTGCTCGCCATGGAGGTACAGCGCGGGCTGTGGTGGCACGCCGGCCGACAGGGGCGGGTAGGCGTCGGGCGCTGGAGGGCTGAAGATGGCCCGGTAGTAGCCGATGGCCGCCACCTGGTTCTGCGGTTCGGCGAGCGACTGCTTCACCCTGCTCACGTCCCAGGCGTTGTCGTAGCCGGGTGACCAGTCGTCCCACAGCCGGCCGATGAAGGCCAGGTCGTCCTTGGCCAAGGCCACCTCGGCCAGCGGGGTCTGGAACAGCCAGAAGTAGAAGCTGCGCTTCAACTGGTCGTAGTCGAGCAGCACCGTGCCCAGGGCGCCCGCTGGTGGGACGGCCATGGCCACCACCCGCCGCCAGCGCTCGGGCGCGGCGGGAGCGGCGACGTAGGCGGCCAGGGCACCCCAGTCGTGGCCCACGAGCACGGCCCTGGCGTCGCCCCCCAGGGCTTCGTGCAGGGCCAAGGTGTCCGAGCCCAGGGCAGCCTGGTGGTAGGCACCGTCGGCGGGCACGGCGGTGGGCCGATACCCGCGTATCCAGGGGGCCACGGCGTGGTAGCCGGCGGCGGCCAGCTCGGGGAGGAGATGGCGGAAGCTGTGAGCGCTGTCCGGGAAGCCGTGCAGGCACAGCGCCAAGGGCCCCTCGGGGGGGCCCTCCTCGAGGAAGGCGAAATCGAGGCCGTTGGCGGTCACCCGTCCTTCACGCATGGGTGGACGGTAGTCTCCGGGAGGCGGGCCGCCGGCCAGGGAGGCGCCCGGTGGGAGGGGGAAAAGCGCTGCGAGTCACCTTCTACGGAGTGCGGGGATCGTGCCCATGCTCGGGCCCGCAGTACGTGCGATATGGGGGCAACACCGCCTGCGTCTCGGTGGAAGTGGCCGACGAACCCCCGATCGTGCTGGACCTGGGGACAGGGCTGCGGCCCCTGGGCCACGCCATCGAGGACCGCTACGGCGTCGACGCCCCCGTCGACCTGACGGCCTTCCTCACCCATCTCCACTGGGACCACATCATCGGCCTTCCCTTCTGCCGTCCCGTGCTACGCCTGGGCGGCGCCATGGAGGTCTTCGGGCCACCCCAGCCCGGCGGGCCGCTGTGCGAGGTGATGGACAGGGTGGTCGTGCCGCCCTACTTCCCCTTGCAGGTGAGCGAGCTGCACGGCTCGGTGCGCTTCAACGAGGTGCTCGACGATGCCGTTGCCGTGGGCTCCGCCAAGGTGACGGTTCGCCGCGTGCCACACGTGGGTACCACGCTCGGCTTCCGCATCGAGGCCGAGGGGTGCTCCGTGGCCTACGTGAGCGACCATCAGGCACCCGGTGACCGCTTCTCGGTGGCCGACGCCGTTCTCGAGCTGTGCGACGGCGTCGACCTCGCCATCCACGACGCGCAGTACACCGACGACGAGTTCGCCGCCAAGGCCACCTGGGGCCACTCCACCTTTGCCTACGCCGCCAGGGTCGCCGCCGAGGCCGGTGCGCGTCGCCTGGCGCTGTTCCACCACGACCCCGTGCACACCGACGAGGACCTCGACCGGCTCCTCGAGGAGACCCGCCGATACCCCGAGGCCTCCCGGCTCGACGGCGTCGTGGCCGCCGAGGAAGGATTGTCGATCGATCTGGCGCCCCGCTGAGGGAGCCGGCCGGTGGCGAGCCGGCGCTCGAAGCTAGGCGGGAGGACGAGGTGACGACGCACGGCGAGCGGCAGCGAGCCATCGACGACGGGCGCTTCCGCGAGGTGCTCGGGCACTTCGCCACCGGTGTCACCGTGGTGACGGCCATGGACGGCGGTGAGCCGGTGGGCTTCACGTGCCAGGCTTTCGCTGCGCTGTCTCTCGACCCGCCCCTGGTGGCGCTGGCCCCGGGCAAGAACTCGACCAGTTGGCCCCGCATCGCCCAGGCCGGCCAGTTCTGCGTCAACATCCTGGCCGAAGGCCAAGAGGCGCTGTGCCGCGATTTCGCCGTGAGCCGGGTCGACAAGTTCGCCGGCGTGGGATGGCGCCCGGCCGGCAACGGGGCACCCATCATCGAGGGCGTGCTGGCCTGGGTGGAGTGCAGCTTCGTGGATGCCTACGACGCCGGCGACCACGAGCTCGTGGTGGGCCTCGTCCAGGACATGGACGTCGACACAAGGGGACGCCCGCTGCTCTACTACCGGGGCGGCTTCGGTCGCTTCGAGCCCTGAGGCAGCTGCCGGCCGGCGCTCGGTAGCCTGAGCGGCCGTGCCCACCATCACCCCCTCGCCCGTGATCGCCGACGTGTCGGTGGTCGAGCCCGATCGTCACGGCGACGAGCGGGGCCGATTCGTCGAGACGTACCGACGCTCGTGGTTCCCCCTGGGTCGCGAGATGGTGCAGGCCAATCGGTCGGAGAAGCAAGCGGGAGCGGTGGTGGGGCTGCACTACCACCTGCACCAGGCCGACTACTGGTACGTGCTGCGGGGCCGGGCACGGGTGGTGCTCCACGACCTGCGCCAGGGCTCGCCCACCGAGGGGGCCACCTTGACCATGGACCTCGACGGGGCCGAGGACCGAGGCCTGTTCATCCCTCCGGGGGTGGCCCACGGCTTCGCCAGCCTCACCGACCTGCTCCTGTGGTACCTGGTGGACGGCTACTACAACCCCCACGACGAGCTGGGCTTGGCGTGGGACGACCCCGAGGTGGGCGCCGATTGGGGTGTGGCCGATCCCGTGTTGTCCGCCCGCGACAGGTCCAATCCCCGACGCCGCAACATCGCCGAGGCCCTTCGTCCGCGCCTCGGGCTGCGCACCGGGTAGCTCGAGATGCGCTTCGGCATCTTCTACGAGCACCAGCTGCCACGGCCCTGGGACCCCAATTCCGAGCATCGTCTGCTCACCGAAGCCCTGGAGCAGGTGGATCTGGCCGACCGCCTCGGCTTCGACCACGTGTGGGAGGTCGAGCACCACTTCCTCGAGGAGTACTCGCACTCTTCTGCCCCCGAGGTCTTCCTGGCCGCCGCCAGCCAGCGCACCCGTCGCATCCGGCTGGGCCACGGGATCGTCCAGCTGCCGCCGGACGTCAACCATCCGGCTCGGGTGGCCGAGCGGGTGGCCACCTTGGACCTCGTCTCCGGCGGCCGCGTGGATCTCGGGACCGGCGAGGGCACCTCCGAGATGGAGCTCAACGCCTTCGGGGTGGAACGGGCCTCCAAGCGCGAGCAGTGGGAGGAGGCTCTGGACATCGTCACCCGGCTGCTCGTCGAGGAACCCTTCGCCGGCTACGACGGGAAGTTCGTGTCGATGCCGCCGCGCAACCTGGTGCCCAAGCCCTTGCAGCGTCCGCATCCCCCTCTGTGGGTGGCGTGCTCCAAACGCGACACCATCCACCTGGCCGCCACCAAGGGCATCGGAGCGCTCTCGTTCTCCTTCGTCGAGGCTGCCGAGGCCAAGACGTGGGCGGACGACTACTACACCACGATCGCTTCCGAGCACTGCGTGCCCGCCGGTTTCGCCGTGAACGCCAATCTGGCGTGCGTGCTGCCCCTCATGTGCCACGCCGACGAGAGCGAGGCGATCGACCGTGGTATCGACGGCGCCCACTTCTTCGGGTACTCCCTCGCCCACTACTACGGCTTCGACAACCATCGGCCCGGGGCGAGCGACATCTACCAGGAGTTCGTCGAGAACCGCGACCGCTACGGCTTCAGCCGGGAGGTGGCCGCCACCACGGGGGGCCAACTCGGCGCTCAGATCCGCCAGGTGCTGCGGGGAGCGGTGGGGACGCCGGGCCAGATCCGGGAGCTGGTGCGCAGCTACGAGGAGGCAGGGGTGGACCAGCTCGTTTTCGTGAGCCAGGCGGGGAAGAACCGCCACGAGCACATCTGCGAGTCCCTGGAGCTCTTCGCCCGGGCGGTGATGCCGGAATTCCAGGACCGAGCCGAGTCCCTGGAGGCGGCCAAGGCCCGTCGCCTGGCCCCTGCCGTGGAGGCGGCGCTGGCCCGTCGGGAGCCCCCCAGGACGCTGCCGGCCGGCTACTCGGTGCCCGCCCTTCCCTACGTCTGATGATCGGGCTCGCTTCGGCGTCCTTCTGAGTCGGGGGCGTGCCCGGCGCCGGGCTCGGCCGCCCGGGTGCTCCTCTCAGGCGATTCGCGTGATGTCGTCATCGCGACAATTCTCTTCGGGACCCCCGGGCACGCCGCGTGTACCGCACCCGCCCCGAGAGGGGTTGAATGGTGGGCGTGACCGCAGCCCTTCTCGCTGCCGTGGTCGTGATCGTCCTCATCGGCATCGCCAGCGCCCTGCGCCGGCGCCTCGTCGACGAGCGGTCGTCGGTGCGGGACTACCAGCAGACCATCGACACCCTGCGCCACCTCTCGGACCGCCGGCGGGGTGCCGAGGCGGTTCCCCCGGGGCCTGCTCACGAGCCCGCAGCGTTCCCCCAGGTGTCCCCTCAGGCGCCGGCAGGGGGACCCCCGCCCCAGACGAC
>JBJKRZ010000198.1:0-11462 GCA_046704365.1 Acidimicrobiales bacterium
GGCCTGGCCGGCAGCCGGCGAGCCGGTGCGCCTGCAGCGCCCGCACCTTGCCCGTTTCCCGGGGCGGGCAGCCCGCCCAGGACCCCGGCACCCGCCGCAGCAGCGCCAGCGAGGCCGTTCTCACCCATGGACGAGCCGCCGTCCCCGACACCGGCCTGGGCGGCAGCACGCACAGCTTCGATCAGGCTCGCCTGGGACGGATCGGCCGGAGCCTGGTAACTGGCCAGGGAGAGGTCGGGCTCGGGAGCGGGCTCGGCCACGACCTGCACGTGCATGACATAACGCAGGTAGTCGTCGTCGATGGCATCCATCATCTGACCGAACATCTCGAAACCCTCGCGCTGCCAGGCCACCAACGGGTCCTGCTGGCCCATCGCCCTCAGGTTGATTCCCTCCCTCAGGTAGTCCATCTCGGCCAAGTGCTCTCGCCAGCGCTGGTCGATGATCTGGAGCATGATCTCCCGCTCCACCTGGCGGGCCTGCTCCTCCCCCCCGGGGAACTCCTCGTCGCGTTCTGCGTAGGCCTCCAAGGACTCCGCCAGCAGGCTCTCGGCCAGCTGCGACACGGACGCCGCTTCGGCCAGCTCCTCGGCCGTGAAAGCCGTGGGGTAGTACTGGGTGACCTCGGCCACGAGTTGGTCGAGGTCCCACTCCTCGGGGTAGTCGCTCGGGCATGCCGCCTTCACCAACACGTCCATGGTCGTTTCCAGCAGCTGCTCCGTGAGCTCCTTGAGGTCCTCCCCGTCGATGACCTGGAGCCGGCGGGCGTAGATGACCTTGCGCTGCTCGTTCAGCACCTCGTCGTACTTGAGGACGTCCTTGCGGATCTCGGCGTTGCGGGCTTCCACGGTGTTCTGGGCCCGTTCGATGGCCTTCGACACCATTTTGGCCTCGATCGGCACGTCCTCGGGCAGGGTCCGGTTCATCACCCACTGCATTGCGCCGGTGGCGAACAGGCGCATGAGGTCGTCCTCGAGCGAGAGGAAGAACCGGCTCTCACCGGGATCTCCCTGCCGACCCGACCGGCCCCGGAGCTGGTTGTCGATGCGCCGGGACTCGTGGCGCTCGCTGCCCAATACGTACAGGCCGCCCTGCTGGCGGACCTGGTCGCCCTCCTCCTCGCATTCCTTTTGGAAACGGGCCAGCATGCGCTCGTAGGCGGGCTGGGCCTCTTCGCCGTCGGGATCGATGCCCTGGGCGACGAGCTCCTGGTGAGCAAGGCGCTCGGGGTTGCCGCCGAGGAGGATGTCCACCCCTCGTCCAGCCATGTTGGTGGCCACGGTCACGGCGTGGAGACGACCGGCCTGGGCGACGATCTCGGCCTCCCGGGCGTGCTGCTTGGCGTTCAGCACCTCGTGCGGAATGCCCCGGCGCTCGAGAAGGCGGGCCAGCTGCTCGGACTTGGCCACCGACGCCGTGCCCACGAGCACGGGCTGTCCGCGCTCGTGGCGGTCCACGATGTCCTCCACCACGGCGCTGAACTTGGCGTCCTCGGACTTGTAGATGAAGTCAGGTTGGTCGGCGCGGACCATGGGGACGTTGGTGGGGATGGGCACCACGGGCATGTCGTAGGTACTGGCGAATTCCGAGGCCTCGGTCTCGGCTGTACCGGTCATGCCGGCGAGCTTCTCGTAGAGACGGAAGTAGTTCTGCAAGGTCACTGTGGCCCAGGTGTGGTTCTCCTCCTTGATCCGAACCCGCTCCTTGGCCTCCACGGCCTGGTGCAGCCCGTCGGACCAGCGACGGCCCTCGAGGGTGCGGCCCGTGAACTCGTCGACGATCTTCACCTCGCCGGCGGCGACCAGATAGTCCTTGTCCCGGCGAAACAGCTCCTTGGCTCGCAGAGCCTGGGTCAATTGGTGGACGTAGTTGACCGACACCAAGTCATAGAGGTTGGCCACCCCCAGTTGCCGCTCAACCTTGGCGATGCCCTCCTCGGTGGGGACGACGATGCGCTTCTCTTCGTCTACCTCGTAGTCCTCCTCGGGCCGCAGCGTCCGGGCGATACCGGCGAACTGGTAGTAGAGCTTGGCGGCGTCGGCAGCCGGCCCCGAGATGATGAGCGGAGTGCGTGCCTCGTCGATGAGGATGGAGTCAACCTCGTCGACGATGGCATAGGCATGAGAGCGCTGCACCATGCTCGAGCGCGCCCGGGCCATGTTGTCCCGCAGGTAGTCGAAGCCGAACTCCGTGTTGGTCCCATAGGTGACGTCGCTGCCGTAGGCACGCCGCTTGTCCTCGGGGTCGGGCAGATCGGGGCTCACCCGTCCCACGGTGACCCCCAGGAACCCGTGCACGGCCCCCATCCACTCGGCGTCGCGACGGGCCAGGTAGTCGTTCACCGTGATGACGTGCACCCCTCGGCCTCCGAGGGCGTTGAGGTACACCGGCAAGGTGGAGACCAGGGTCTTTCCCTCCCCTGTCTTCATCTCGGCGATCCAGCCGAAGTGCAGGGCCATGCCCCCCATGAGCTGCACGTCGAAGTGCCGTTGGCCCAACACCCGCCACGCCGCCTCCCGCACGGTGGCGAACGACTCCACCAGCAGGTCGTCGAGCGACGCCCCGTTGTCCAAGCGCTGGCGGAACAGCGCCGTCTGGTGGGCGAGCTCCTCGTCGGAGAGCGCCTCTATCTCCGGCTCGAGCTCGTTGACGAGATGCACGAGCTCGGCCAGCCGGCGGACCTTCTTGCCCTCGCCGGCTCGCAGCGCGCGCGTAAAGACGCTCATGGAGGTCCGAGTCTACCTTCGGGGCTCGCTCCGCCGGCTTCGAGCGCCGGACGGCCGGCGGCCCGGGGTCGCCCCGGTCTAGCGCTCCGGCCCCGTGCTCATGCCTTGAACAGGAGCTTGGAGCGACGCGGATGGGATCGGGCGAGCAGCTTGCCCTTCAAGCGCTCCACCTGGTGCTCGAGCTTCGCCACGGCGAGGTCCACCGCCACCTGCAACTCGGCCGCCCGGGCACGGGCCCGTACGACGTGTCCGTGACCCTCCATCGTCACCTCGCACACATGGCGGCGGGCAGCCGGGGCGTCGCGGTCCTCGACCAGGCGGACGTCGGCATACTCGAGGACGGGCGCCAAGCGTCCCAGCTTGGCGACCTTGGCGCGGGCTTGCGCTCGAAGCTCATCGGGGACCGTCGACTTGCGTCCCGAGATCTCCACCTCCACGTCGGACCTCCTTTGCGTGAGCCGGGTGGGAATGAGGGCCGCTGCGCCTCATGAGGCGCGGGCCCACGAGGCGTGGCGCGCCCATGCTGGCGGATGGGACCGAGAACATGGGCCGTGTCCGGCTGACCTGGTCTTTGTCCCCACACTCGCCTGCAGAGGAAGTGGCGGCCACGCCTTCGGCAACCGGAGCCGAAACTCCGGTCTCACGACGGCGCCAAAGGCCGCTTCGTCCCTTCTCCATCCAGAGCCGACGCTCGGCACGCAAGACGGGCAGGTCTTACTCCTAAGCCGCACCATGCTCGGCAACCACGAGTTGCCTTACGTGGGTCGTTTCGCCTGCGGCTGGCCTCGACTTGCAACCACAGACCCGGACACGGCCCATGTTCCGATGGTACGCCTCACCGCCGAGTTTGCCCAGGCCCCTACCGTTCCCGTGTCCGACCAGGGCCCCCAGCCGGCCGGGCTCCCACCACCGGGCCCGGGGCCCACCACCGGTCGATGGGCCCTCGGCCCGCACTCCGTCCGCGCTCCTTCGGCGCTCGGGCGGGCGCTCCCTCGGGCGCTCAGTAGCGGTAGCTCTCGCTCTTGAACGGTCCGTCGGTGGGCACCCCCAGGTACTGCGCCTGTTGCTCGGTAAGCGTGCTGAGCTTGACCCCCAGCTTGTCCAGATGCAGCCGGGCCACCTTCTCGTCCAGTTGGCGGGGAAGGCGATGCACGCCGAGGGGGTATTCGGCCGGCGAGGTGAACAGCTCGATCTGCGCCAAGACCTGGTTGGTGAAGCTCGTCGACATCACGAAGCTGGGATGCCCGGTGGCACACCCCAGGTTCACCAGGCGGCCCTCGGCGAGAACGATCACCGAGTGGCCGTCGGGGAACACCCACTCGTCGACTTGGGGCTTGATCTCCACCCGCCTCACGTCGGACATACGCGCCAACCCGGCCATGTCGATCTCGTTGTCGAAGTGGCCGATGTTGGCCACGATGGCGTTGTGCTTCATCATCTCGAGGTGCCCGGCGGTGATCACGTCCTTGTTGCCGGTGGCGGTGACGAAGATGTCGGCACGCTCGACCACCCGCTCGAGGGTGGTCACTTCGAAGCCCTCCATGGCGGCCTGAAGGGCGCAGATGGGGTCTATCTCGGTGACGACCACCCGGGCCCCCTGGCCGCGTAGCGCTTGGGCACATCCTTTGCCCACATCCCCGTAGCCGCACACCACGGCCGTCTTGCCCCCGATCATCACGTCCGTCGCCCGGTTGATCCCGTCGATGAGCGAGTGGCGGATGCCGTAGACGTTGTCGAACTTGGACTTGGTCACGGAATCGTTCACCGAGATGGCCGGGAACCGCAGCGTTCCCTCGCGCTCGCGCTGGTACAGGCGATGGACGCCCGTGGTGGTCTCTTCGGTCACGCCGATGATGCCCTTGGCCAACTCGCTCCAGTAGGTCTCCCCCGACGAAAGGGAACGGCGCACCACGTCGACAAGGACGCGGAGGTCTTCGGGATCGTCGGCGGCGACGTCGCGGACCTTGCCCGCCTCCTCGGCATCGGCACCCATGTGGACGAGCAGAGTGGCGTCACCGCCGTCGTCGAGGATCAGGTTGGGGCCCTTGCCGTCGGGCCAGCGCAGGATCTGCTCCGTGCACCACCAATACTCCTCTATCGTCTCGCCCTTCCAGGCGAAGACAGGAACACCCGAGGAAGCCAGGGCGGCAGCGGCGTGGTCCTGGGTGGAGAAGATGTTGCACGAGGCCCAGCGGACCTCGGCGCCCAGGGCCCGAAGGGTCTCCACCAGCACCGCCGTCTGCACCGTCATGTGGATGGATCCGGCGATACGAGCTCCCTGCAGGGGTTGCTGGTCGCCGAACTCGGCGCGCACGGCCATGAGGCCGGGCATCTCTTCCTCCGCCAGACGGATCTCACGGGCGCCGAAATCGGCGAGTGCGATGTCTGCCACCTTGTAGTCGGGTCCGTCGGGGCGGGCCATGATCCTCCTTGTCGCTTGCGTTTCTCGTCGCGGTGTTGGGGCGAATGTCTTGTCGGGTGCTCGGCGCTGGACGCGGTGGCGCTGTGACCACGCCGTGCCTGTGGCGCCCGTCGCTCTCGCTCAGCCTTTGCGCAGTCGCTGCTTGAGCTGCTCGAGCACGGGCACGGGACCGGGGTCGATGCCCTCTTGGGCGGCCAGGTGGAGCGATACGAAGTCGCCGACCATCACCAGGTCTAGCAGCTGAGCCAAGTCCCCCTCGCCCTGGGCTCGAACCTCGATGATGTCGGCAACCACCTCCCGCAGGACGTCGGCCACCAGGTCGAACCGCCGCGCCACCTGGGGGTGCTCGGCGTCGTGGCGCAGGTTGACCAGAGTGATGATCTGCCGGGTCACGTCGCCTTGTTGGCCCCAACCAGCGATCTCGTTGTGGCACAGCTCGGGGTAGACCGCAGCGAAGGCCGGGCTCTTGGCGTTCTCGTTGACCTGGGTCTTCCAGCGGAGGGCGGCGGCGGCACCGAGGTTCTGGGCGCCGTGGACGAGAGGGATGGTCCGCCCGATGCGCCGTGCCAGCTCCTGGGCAGGGTTGGCGGCCCGCACAAGCTGGTCCCGGCGTCGACGCAGCTGGTCGACGGCCAGTGCTACCCACTGGCTGGCCCCGGGGAACAGCCCGACGTCCTCGAGCACCACGAGCGGCGGGATGGCCATGGCGCCCAGCCCGGCCCGGGGTTGGGCTATGTCACCGGGCACGGGCACGACCGGTGCTCCCCACTCGTCGGCCAGCTCCGCCAGCTCGCCGCCATTGGTGACAGCGACCAGGGTGGCGCCGGCGTTGGCCGCCTCTCCGGCGGCTTCCACCGTCTCCTCGGTGTCACCGGAGAACGAGATGGCGAACACCAGGGAGCCAGGCCCTACGAAGTCCGGCAGGTCGTAGGACTTCACCACGGACACGGGCACGGGCAGGAAGGGACCGGCGACCGCCACCATGACGTCACCGGCGATGCCGCTGCCGCCCATCCCCAGGACGACCACGTTCTCGACGTACGCCTTGTCGGGAAGCCCGTCGAGGCCGTGGGCGGCTCCCACGGCACTGGCCACCTGCTCGGGCAGGCCGGCCGCCGCCTCGAACATGCCCAGGCTGTCGACGGCGTTGTCGGCGACGGGGGGCACGAGGTTCACGAGCTCTCGCCGCCCAGGGTGCTCACGGCACCCCTGGCCTGTGCCTTGTCCATGAGCCGAGCGTGCTCCTGCTCGCTCACGGCCTCGGCTTCGTCCACCAACATGACGGGGATCCCGTCGCGGACCGGGTAGCTGCGATGCAGACGGGGGTTGTAGAGCCGCTCCTCGTCGGCGAAGTACAGCAACGGGCCCTTGTCCTCGGGGCAAGCGAGCACTTCGAGCAACAGCGGGTCCAGCGTCATGGAAGCGTCGACCCCGGATCAAGCACCGGCGGCCCGGGCGCCGGACAGATGCGGAAGCTCGCTCACGAGAGCGAGCACCTCGTCGACGTGCGCCTGGCACTCAGCGGGGCTGTTCGCCTCCACGTTGAGGCGGAGCAGGGGCTCGGTGTTCGACGGACGGACGTTGAACCACCAGTCCCCGAAGTCGGCCGTCAGGCCGTCGGTTCGATCGCACTCGACCCCCTCTGTGCACAGCTGTGCGGCGATCGCCTCGACGGCACCAGCCGGATCGGGCACCTCGGTGTTGATCTCGCCCGAATCGGCGTACCGCCTGTAGGGGGCGAGGAGCTCCGACAGGGGCGCACGGGCAGCCGAAAGGACCTCGAGGACAACGAGGGCGGCGATGATCCCGGAGTCCGCCCGGTAATTGTCCCGGAAGTAGTAGTGCCCCGAGTGCTCGCCGCCGAACACGGCGCCGGTCTCGGCCATCACCTGTTTGATGAAGGAGTGCCCCACGCGGGTGCGAACGCCGGTCCCACCCTGCTCGGCGATGGCCTCGGGGACCACCTTGGAGCAGATCAAGTTGTAGAGGATGGTGGCACCCGGGTGCTTCTTCAACATGGCCGTTGCCACCAGGGCCGTCGTGAGGGAGCCAGAGACAGGTTGCGCCCGTTCGTCGACGAGGAAGACCCGATCGGCGTCGCCGTCGAAGGCCAGGCCGACGTCGGCACCGCCGTCCAGCACGGCTGCTTTCAGGTCCACCAGGTTCTCGGGCTGGATGGGGTCCGCCGGGTGGTTGGGAAAGGTGCCGTCCAGCTCGCCATAGAGCACCTGCAGCGACAAGGGCAGCGGTCCGAGCACCTCGGGCACCACGAGCCCACCCATGCCGTTGGCGGTGTCGGCCACCACCTTCAAGGGGGCGAGGGTCCCGACGTCCACGAAGGAACGCACGTGCTCGGCGTACTCCTCGAGCATGTGGCGCTGCTCGTAGCCGCCGAGCCGGGCGCCGCCCACCACGGCAGCCGGCGCCTCCTCGGCCAGTCGCCGGATCTCGGGCAACCCGGTGTCCTGGCCCACGGGCCTGGCCCCCGCCAGGCACAGCTTCATGCCGTTGTAGGCGGGTGGGTTGTGCGAAGCGGTGAACATCGTCCCGGGGGCGTCCAACCTCCCCGAGGCGAAGTACAGCAGGTCGGTGGAGGCAAGGCCGAGGTCCACCACGTCGGCGCCGGCGCCGCGCACCCCTTCGGTGAAGGCGCCCGACAGCTCCTCGCTCGAGCGGCGCATGTCGCGGGCCACGAGCACACGCTGGGCGCCGGAGAAGCGGGCGAAGGCCCACCCCACGGCGCGACAGAGCGAGGCGTCGAGCTGGTCGGGCACGATGCCCCTGATGTCGTAGGCCTTGAAGACGCCCTCGGGAATGATCATGGCTACGGGCGAGCCTATCCTTCTGTCGTGGAGGTGCACCGTGGGCGCCGGCACCGGGTCGCGCCGCCAACGCCGGAGCCGACCACGGGCTACCCCACCCCACCCGACACAGACCGTGGGGCGGGCGCTCAGGCGACGTCGAAGAAGCGACGGCTGCCCGCCCGGAGCAACAGCCCGAGAAGCACCAGCCCGAGGAGAGTCAGGCCCAGACCGGCCCATCCAGCGGGCGTCGATCCGTACGACAACGTCACCTGGCGGGACGTGGGGACCACCACCATGAGGTTGGGCTCAGCTCGCCACGGCCCTTCGGCCCCGCTGACGTGCCAGGCGGGGAAGTACGACGTCTTGACCACGACCGGTACCCCCGTGCGATCGACGTGGAACGTGATGGTCGTGGCGGTGCTGTGCACGTCGGTCACCTTCACGGCTGGCAGCGTCGCTCCTGAGGAGTCGAGAGCTACCGCCGCACGCTGGCGGGGCCAGCTGGCGGGACCGCCCGCCACCAGCTCGTGGTCCCAGCGCCCCGGGTTGTCATACCACTTGAGCGCCACTGGCAACCACGAGCTCTGCTGGGCGCCTACTCCCTCGAGCACCGAGGGGACCTGGCTCAGGGGTGCCACCAGCGAGGCGTGGTGCACCAGGTAGACCTTCCAGGTGGTGACCACGACGGTCCCTTGGTAGCCGCTGTGCCAAGGGCCGGAGCTGGCCACCAACGACAGTGCCGGGTCGGCGTCCGCCTGGGCCTGCACCGAGGGCGAAGCTGCCAGGAAGTACCTCACCCCGAGCATCTGCAGGTGCTCGACACCTTCGGTCACGTTGGGAGACGAGGCATAGGGCAGGCCCACCATGGCATCGGAGGGCTGGGCCGACAGTTCGGCCTGGTTGACGAAGTGGTAGGGCGTGCTCGAGGCCGACTCGAAGAGCAGGCCCTCCATGGAGTCGACACAGTTGTTGGTGAAGTAGGGCAGCATCATGAGCGCCTCGGGCGTCCCGAAGCGGTTCTCGTCGGCGTTGTACTCCCACATGGCTCGCCCACACCCGTAGCGAGCGGTGACCCGGTCCATGGTGTGGACCACGCCCTGCTCGAACTCGGCCCATGCCGGCTTGGCTTGGTAACCCGAGTAGTTCCACCGGGCCCACGACGGGACGTTGTCGGCGGTGAGGTGGAGCGGCCCGATCTGGTAGCTGGCCCCGCTCGGTACGAGCAGCGGAGGCAGGACCACGGCAAAGGCGGCGGCCAAAGCCGCCAGAGGCACCCAGATGCCCCCGGGCGGGCACGGCCAGCGATGCGGGGGCCGGGGGCCCGACCTCGGGCCGTACACGCCGGACGCCTCCGGAGGAGCGGCCTCGGCCGGACCCACTGCCGGCTTCCCGCCCACCCCGGTGCCGACGCTGCCCGCCTCGCCCACCAAGGCGCGCCGTACCCCGCGCTCCCCTCCCACACCGAACACGGGATCGAGGGCGCCGGCGCCACGCACGCCGTGGCTGCGCCACCACGTCGTCGCTCCCACGCCCAGCTCCGCCACGGCGTATCCCGCCACGAGGTAGACGCACAGCCACCACAGGGGCAAGAAGCGGGTGTTGTACAGCTTTCCTTGGGGGTCCACCACGAGCGCCACCGCCGAGGCGGTGCCGAGCACCACCAGCATGGAGGCGACCCGGTCTTTCTTGAGGATGGCGACCACGACGCCGATCGCCGCCAACGCCAACGCCCATCGGTCGGCGTTGGGCGCCAACATGGCCGCGTAGGTGGTCACGTTCACCCAGCCCATGTTGGTGCTGTAGGGCTGCTCCACGACGAAGGGCAATGCCCACCAGGCGACCAACAGCCCGGCGGTGGCCCCCACGCTCAGAACCCACCACAGCCGGCGTCGGGTCACGCCTATGAGCAGCAGCGCCACGCCCAGACCGGCCACGGCCAGCAGAGCGGCGAGCAGATGGCACAGGACGCACACCACGAGCAACACCACGGCCGGGGCACGGTGCCTGCCCGTGCGCAGGCCACGCACCACGACCCCCAGGAACACCAGGGCCACCGACAGGCCCAGCGAATATGCGTACTCGCCGGCCATGGTCGAGTACAGGTTCCCGCCGTAGATGGTGAACGTCTGGTCGAAGAGGAACGGGAGGGTGGCCACCGCCAGCACTGCCGGCCGGGGACGTTCGAGGCCGGCCAGCCGACCGAACGCCCAAGCCGCCACAGGCAATGTGAGCGAGCCGAGCACGGTGACGAGCTTGAAGGCGACGGTGAAGGGGATCACGTACCCGGCCACGGCGGCCAGGAGGTCGGGAAGGGGGAAATAGAAGGTGTAGAGGGGAAAACCGTCGTAAGCCCCTGGGTCCCATCCCGTGACGTGGAGGTGCGGCAACAGGACGGTCTTCAGGTACCACGCCAGTCCGACGTGCGCTCCGGTGTCGCCGCCCGTGATGGTGCTCGTGGTGAGCAGTTGGGCGGGATCCATCGACCAAACCGTGACGACGATGACGCCGGTCACCGCCACCAGCGTGGCCAGGAACGGAGCGGTCAGCCGGCGCATCCGGACCATCGTGCCCGACGAGGGCGGGCGGTGGGTGGCGCCGCCCCTGGCAGGCGTCCAGCGGGCGGACAACGAGTCAGCGGGCGACGCTCACCGAGGCGACGGCCAGCACGGCGACGAGGTTGAAGGAGGCATGGGCCAAGATGCACGGGCCCAGGCGGCCGTAGCGGATAGCCATCACCGACAAGACGATCCCGAAGGCGGCCAGGCCGAGGATCTGGAGAAGCTCGAAATGGGCGAGGGCGAACACCACGCCCGTGCAGATGACCGCCAAGCTGGGCCCGAGCACCCGTCCAGCGCCGGCGAAGGCCCTGAGGGCCCCGCGCAGGAACAGGCCGCGGAAGACGAGCTCCTCCACGACCGGGACCACCACCACGGTGAGCACGGCGATGACCGCCAGGTCCGCCCCGGGGAAACCGCCGGTGAGGCGTTTGGCCGGCTCCCCGAGCTTCTGCGAGAGGTTCGGGACAAGCTTCTCGAGGGGAAAGTACAGCAGCGGCAGAAGGAGCAGCTGTCCCGCCAGGCCGACGAGGGGACCGATGGCCAAGTCGACGAGCCGGAAGCGGAGACCGAAGTCCCGCACCAGGTTGCCGGTGCCTCCTGTGCGACTGGCCAGCACCAGCGCACCGATGAAACCGAGCCACAACCCGACGAGCCCGCTCACCACGACCCAACCGGGCGGGACCGGCCGCGCCGCCAGGCGGGCGACGTCGTGCAGATGGCCCGTGGCGGCGGCCACCACCGTGAGCAGCAGGGCGCTGGCCAACTGGCCCACGAGGAAGCCGGCGGCGGCGATCACCATCCAGCTCCATCCCTGGCCTGCCGTCGAAGGTGGCCAGGGCTGGCGATCCTCCAGGCCACCCGCAAGCGGCCCTGGTGGCAGCTTCGCCGCCGGTGGTGGTGGCGGCACCGGCGGCATCGGCGGCACCGGCGAGGGACCGGGCCAGGGCACCGA
>JBJKRZ010000199.1:0-11406 GCA_046704365.1 Acidimicrobiales bacterium
CCGTCGTCTGGCTCCGGGCCCGACCCGGCACCCTGGCCGCCCGGCTGGGAGCGGGCACCGGCCGGCCCCTGCTCGAGGGCAGCGGGCGTGGCGTGGTGGGGAGGCTGGCCGAGCTCGCCTTCGACCGGGGGCCGCTGTACGAGGAAGTGGCGGGCGCCGTCGTCGACGTCGACGGGCTCACCGACGAGGAAGTGGCCGACCGTCTGTGCGCCCTGGCCTTGGCGGAACGTTGATCAGGGTTCCCGTGGCGCTGGAGTCGGGCGCCTACGAGGTCGTGGTGGGCCCCGGCGCCCTGGGAGAGCTCGCCGCAGCGATCCCGCCCGCCACTCGCAGCGCCGCCGTCGTCACCCAGCCCGGGATCGACGTTGAGCTCGATCTGGCAGTGCCGTGGTGCCGCTTCGAGGTGCCCGCCGGGGAGCAGGCCAAGACCATGTCCACCGTGGAGGAACTGTGCCGAAGCTTCTCCCGGGCCGGGTTGACGCGCCAGGACACGGTGGTGGCGGTGGGCGGCGGGGTGGTGACCGACGTGGCCGGCTTCGCCGCCGCCTGCTACCTGCGGGGCGTGTGCTACCTGAACGTGGCCACCACGCTCTTGGCCCAGGTGGACGCGGCGGTGGGGGGCAAGACCGGTGTGAACCTCCCCGAGGGCAAGAACCTGGTGGGTGCCTTCTGGCAGCCGGCGGCCGTGTTCTGCGACACCTCGACCCTCTCCTCCCTGCCCGAACGGGAATGGGCGTCGGGGCGCGGCGAGATCGCCAAGTGCGCTCTTTTGGAGCGCGTCCCGGGCGAGGGCGCGCCGGGGGCCGCCCTGGCCGACAAGGACCTCGAGGAGCAGATCGCCTATTGCGTGAGCTTGAAGGCGGCGGTGGTGGCAGCCGACGAGCGCGAGGGCGGGCGGCGGATGCTGCTCAATTACGGCCACACGTTGGCCCACGCCCTGGAGGCGCTGTCGCTCGAGAGGGGGTCGCCCGACCTGCGCCACGGCGAGGCGGTGGCTGTCGGCCTTGCCTTCGCCGCCCAACTGGCCCAAGGCCTGGGTCGCATCGACCGCCGACGGGTGGAGCAACATGGAGCGGTGCTCGAAGCCTTCGGCCTCTCGGGCGAGATGCCCCCCGGCCTGTCCGCCGCAGCGCTGGTCGAGTTCATGGTGCGCGACAAGAAGGCGCGCCACGACCTGACCTTCGTCCTCGACGGCCCCCGGGGCATAGAACCCGTGCGGGGGGTCGAGGTGGGCGACGTCGTGTCGGTGCTGCTGGCAATGGGGTGCCGGCCGTGACCGGCGACGCCACTCTGGTGGTGCTGCTGTCGGGACCCAACCTGGACCTGCTGGGCGAGCGCCAGCCCGAGGTGTACGGCACCGACACGCTCGAGAAGCTCGTGGCCGAGGCCACCGAGGAGGCCCAGGGCCTGGGGCTCGCCCTCGAGCACCGTCAGTCGAACCACGAGGGCGAGCTGGTGGAGCACGTGCACGCCGCCCGCCGTGGCGCGGCGGCGCTGATCGTGAACGCCGGCGCCTTGAGCCACTACTCCTGGTCGTTGCACGACGCCCTGGCGGCCTTCGAGGGTGTGGTGGTCGAGTTGCACCTGTCCAACCCGGCGGCCAGGGAGCCGTGGCGCCACACCTCGGTGCTCGCTCCGGTGTCCGACGGGCTCATCGCCGGGTTCGGTCCCCTCGGCTACCGCTTGGCCGTCCAGGCGGTGGCCCGGCTCCTCGCCGCCCGCCGCCGGTGACCGGTGCCGTGCCCGTGACGCCCTTCGCCGAGGCCCCCGCCGGGCCCATGGTGGTGGCGGGGCGGCTCGAGCGCCTGCGGGCGCCCATGGACGAGGCCCGGTGCCAGGCGCTGCTCGTGACGGAGCTCGCCAACGTGCGCTACCTCACCGGCTTCAGCGGATCGGCCGCGATCGTGCTCGTGGGCCACGACGAGGCGCTGCTCGTGACCGACGGGCGCTATCGCACGCAGGCCCTCGAGCAACTCGAGGCCTCGGGGGCGGCCCCCGCCGTGCGACTGGTGGTGGGCCGCGTCGCCGACCAACGCCAGTCCCTCGTGGCCGCCCTGGGCGAGTGGGGCGCCGAGCGCCTGGGCCTGGAGGCGGACAGCATCACCTGGGGTGCCCAGCGCCGCTGGGTCGAAGCGGTGCCCGACGTCGAGATGGTGGCCACCTCGGGCGTGGTGGAGGGGCTGCGACAGGTCAAGGACGGCGCCGAGCTGGCCCGCATGGCCTACGCCGCCTCCCTGGCCGACGCCGCCCTGGACGAGGTGAGGCCGCTGCTCGTCGCCGGGCGGACCGAGGTCGAGGTGGCCCTCGCCCTCGACGGCGCCATGCGTGGCATGGGAGCCGAGGACCGGGCCTTCGAGACCATCGTGGCCTCGGGCGCCAACGCCGCCAAGCCGCACGCCCGCCCCTCGGGCCGCCGCCTTGAGCGCGGTGATCCCGTGGTGGTCGACTTCGGCGCCCTCTACGACGGCTATCGATCGGACATGACGCGCACGTTTTTCGTGGGCGACCGCCCCAGCGGGCAGATGGCCGAGGTGCTCGAGGCGGTGGCCCAGGCGCAAGTCGCCGGCCTCCAGGCGGTGCGGGCGGGGGCCGTGAGCGGCGAGGTGGACGAGGCCTGCCGGCGTGTCATCACCGATGCCGGCTTCGGGCCCCACTTCGAGCACGGGACCGGCCACGGTGTGGGCCTCGACATCCACGAGGCCCCCTGGGTGGGAATTGGGACCACTGCTATCCTCGCAGCCGGCTCCGTGGTCACCGTCGAGCCCGGGGTGTACCTGGCCGGGCTGGGCGGGGTCCGGATCGAGGACACCGTGGTGGTGACAGAAGACGGATGCCGCACCCTCACCCGCTTCCCGAAGGACCTCGTCGCCTGATGGCCGTCACCACCAACGATCTGCGCAACGGCATGACCCTCGACCTGCCCGAAGGCCTGTTCGGGGTGGTCGAGTTCCAGCACGTGAAACCGGGCAAGGGCGGCGCCTTCGTACGCACCAAGCTGAAGAACGTGAGGACGGGTGCCGTCATCGAGCGGACCTTCAGGGCCGACGAGCGGGTGGAACAGGCCATCGTCGACAAGCGCGAGATGCAGTACCTCTATCGCGACGGCGCCGACTTCGTGTTCATGGACACCGTCTCCTACGACCAGCTCCACGTGAACCCCGCCACCCTGGGCGATGCCGCCAACTACTTGACCGAGGGTTCGAACGCCGTGCTGCAGCTCTACGGGCAGGAGATCGTGGGCGTCGACCTTCCCGCCGCTGTCGAGCTGGTCGTGGCCCAGACCGAGCCCGGGGTCCAGGGGGACCGGGTGTCAGGGGCCCGCAAGCCAGCCACCTTGGAGACGGGCCTCGTCGTGCAGGTGCCCCTGTTCGTGAACTCCGGGGAACGGGTCAAGGTCGACACCCGCAGCGGCGAGTACATCACCCGGGCCTGAGCCGGTCAGGCGCCCAGGTGGACTCGGCCGGCCGAGGGGCCACACCCGGGCCCCGCCACCAGGCGCGCGAACGAGCCCTGTCGCTGCTCTACGAGGCGGAGATGAAGCAGCGGCCGCTGTCCGAGGTGCTGGGCGGGCTCCCCGTCCCGGCCGACCCCTACGCCGTGCACCTGGCCCGGGGGGTCGAGGCGCACACCGGGCGCATCGACGACCTGCTGGCCGCCGCCGCCGAGGGCTGGGGGGTCGAGCGCATGGCGGTGGTGGACCGGGCCGTGCTGCGCCTGGCCGTCTACGAGCTCCTGGAGGAGCCCGAGGTGCCGCTGTCGGTGGTGATCGACGAGGCCGTCACGCTGGCCGGCGAGTACTCCACCGACGATTCGGGCCGCTTCGTCAACGGAGTGCTGTCCACGGTGGCGAGGCGGGTCAGGCCCGACCACGCCTGCTGAGCGCCGGGGCGCGCCGGCGTCGGGAAGCGGCCCGGCAAAGGCGCGTGGCTCTGCAGGCGGTGGTACCATCGCCACTCGACCGTGAAGCAGGTCCAGTGAGGCCTGTACGGACGAAGGGAAGCCCTAGTGGCCGAGCGTGAGCGCAGACTGACCCCACCGCGAGGTGGGGTCTTCGTTCCCCGGGTCCAGGTGCTCTCCGCCGAGGACGTCCAGCGGGCTCTGGTGCGCATCGCCCACGAGGTCGCCGAGCGCAACCACGGCTTGTCCGACACCGTCGTCATCGGGCTGCAGACCGGCGGCGTACCCCTGGCCCAGCGCATCGGGGCCGTCCTCGAAGACGTCGAGGGCATGCCGGTGCCCGTCGGCATGCTCGACGTGGCCTTCTACCGCGACGACATCGGCATCCGCCCCGTGCTGCCCGAGGCCATCACCGACATCCCCGGTGACCTGTCGGGAGCGCTCGTGGTCCTCGTCGACGACGTGCTGTTCACCGGCCGCACCGTGCGCGCTGCCCTCAACGCCCTGTCGGACTACGGACGTGCCCGCGCCGTCCAGCTGGCGGTCATGGTCGACCGCGGGCATCGGGAGCTTCCCATCCGCCCGGACTACGTGGGCAAGAACATGCCCACCCGGATCGACGAGCAGGTCGACGTGAGCCTCGACGGCGTGGTGCTGGGCGACGTGGTGCCCCGGTGAGCGGGGCCGCCTGGAGCGTGCCCGAGCGGGCGGAGGCACCGTGAGCGCCGACGGCGCCAGCGGCGGGCGCCATCTGCTGTCGGTCGCCGACCTGGGCAAGGAGGGGATCGAGGAGGTCCTCCGGGTGGCCGACGCCTTCGTCGAGGTGGGGCGCCGGCCCATCCCCAGGGTGCCGGCGCTGCGGGGCAGGACGGTGGTGACCATGTTCGCCGAGGAGTCCACCCGGACCCGGCTCTCCTTCGAGACAGCGGCCCGGCGTCTGTCCGCCGACGTGCTCAGCTTCCCCGTGGACCGGTCGTCGGTGAAGAAGGGCGAATCGCTGCGCGACACGGTGGAGACGGTGACCGCCATGGGGGTGGACGCCCTGGTGGTGCGCCATCCCGACGCTGGTGCGCCGCACCAGGTGGCTCGGTGGGTGGACGTGGCGGTGGTGAACGCCGGCGACGGCTGGCAGGAGCACCCCACCCAGGCGCTGCTCGACTGCTTCACCATCCGCCAGGTCCTCGCCGAACGCGCCGGCCTCGACCCGGCCGGCGCGGGGACCGAGTGCTTCAGGGGCCTGCGGGTGGCGGTGGTGGGCGACGTGCGCCACAGCCGGGTGGCGCGCTCGGGGATCTGGGCGCTGGCCGCCCTGGGCGCCGAGGTGACGCTCGTGGCGCCCGGGTCGTTGCTGCCCACCTCCCTCGAGGGCTGGCCGCTGGCGGGCACCACCCACGACCTCGACGCCGTGCTCGGCTCACTGGACGTCTGCTACCTGCTGCGCCTGCAGCTCGAGCGGGGGGCAGGGGCCTTCCTCCCTTCGTTGCGCGAGTACGCCTCGGAGTACGGACTGACTGCCCGGCGCGCCGCCCGCTTGCCGGACTCGGCGCTCGTGATGCATCCGGGCCCGATGAACCGCGGTGTGGAGATCGCCGACGAGGTGGCCGACTTGCCCCGCTCACTGGTCCGGCGCCAGGTGACCAACGGGGTGGCGGTGCGCATGGCCGTGCTCTTCCTGCTTCTCGGTTCGGGAGCGGGCGGCGGCGGCCTCTCGGCGGCGGGCGAGCTCCTCGAGGTTGGCCATGGGTGAGCAGCAGTCCACGGCGCCGCGACTGCTCGTGCGGGGGGGGACGGTGGTCGACGAGAGCGGCGAACGGCGCGCCGACGTGCTCGTGCGGGGGGGAAGCGTCGAAGAGGTGGCCCCCACCTTGTCGGCGCCGGCGGGCGCCCATGTCCTCGATGCCGGCGGCTGCCTCGTGGCACCAGGCCTCGTGGACCTGCACGTGCACCTGCGCCAGCCCGGTGCCGAGGAAGCCGAGACGGTGGAGAGCGGTTCGCGTGCGGCCGCCCGGGGTGGCTTCACCGCCGTGCTGGCCATGCCCAACACCGATCCGCCGGTGGACTGCGCGGCGGTGGCCGCCGAGGTGCTGGCCCTGGCCGACACCGCCTTGTGCCGGGTGGCGGTGGCAGGAGCAATAACGGTGGGCCGGGCAGGGGAGCGCCTGGCGCCCATGGCCGAGCTGGCGCGCCTGGGGGTGCGCATCTTCACCGACGACGGCGCTGGCGTGCAGGACGCCGGCGTGATGCGCCGTGCCCTCGAGTACGCCAAGGGCCTCGGGGTGACGTTGGCCCAGCACTGCGAGGTGGCGGCGCTGGCTGCCGGCGGGGCCATGCACGAAGGGGTGTGGTCGAGCCGTCTCGGCGTGCCCGGGGTGCCGGCCGAAGCCGAAGAGCTCATGGTGGCCCGCGACGTTGCCTTGTCGCGCCTCACGGGCGCCAAGGTGCACTTCCTGCACCTGTCCACGGCCCGTTCGCTGGCCCTGGTCGAGGCGGCCAAGGAACAAGGTCTTGCCGTCTCCTGCGAAGTGACCCCGCACCATCTGTGCCTGAGCGACGCCGAGCTGGCGGGCTACGACCCGCTGTTCAAGGTCAATCCGCCCCTGCGGGGCGCCGAGGACGTGTCCGCCGTGCGCGCCGGCTGTGCCCGTGGCGTGGTCGACGCCGTGGCCAGCGACCACGCCCCCCATCCCCCCGAGTCCAAGGACACGACGCTGCACGGCGCCGCCCCCGGCATGCTCGGGCTGGAGACGGCCCTTCCGGTGACCATGGCTGCCTTGACCGACGGCGCCGCCATGACCCGCCAGCAGGTGATCGGGCTCATGTCGTGGCGCCCCGCCCGCCTGGCCGGGCTGGCCGTGGAGCAGGGCGGCGACCAGGGAGGGCCGATCGCCGCCGGCGCCCCGGCCAACTTGTGCGTCTTCGACCCCGACGAGCGCTGGGAGGTCGACCCCGGCCGGCTGGCCAGTCGCAGCCGCAACACCCCGTGGGCGGGTCGCACCCTGTGCGGCCGGGTGCGCCACACCCTGTACCGGGGGGAGGCCGTGGTGGTGGACGGCGAGGCACGGCGGTGAGGGCCGAGCGACCGGCGGCGCTGCTCGTGCTGGCCGACGGCGAGGTGTTCGAAGGCGAGGCCATCGGCGCCGCCCCTCCCCGGGGGGTGGCCACGGGCGAGCTCGTGTTCAACACCGTGCTGTCTGGCTACCAGGAGGTGCTCACCGACCCGTCGTATGCCGGCCAGGTGATCGCCTTCACCTACCCCCACATCGGCAACTACGGCGTGACACCCGACGACGACGAGGCGCTGCGCCCGCACTGCCGCGCTGTGGTGGTGCGCGACTTGCCCCCGAGACCGTCCAATTGGCGGGCCCGGGCCTCGCTCCAGGAATTCCTCGTTCGCCACGGGGTACCGGGCATAAGCGGTGTCGACACCCGCCGGCTCACCCGTCACGTGCGCCAGGCGGGGGCCATCGGCTGCGCCCTGGGGACCGCGGATGAGAAGACGCTGCGCTCGGCGGCGGGTGCCGAGCCCGGCACCACCGGACGCGACCTGGTGTCGGGCGTCACCATCGACGAGCCCTACCAGCGCGGTACGGGGCCCTACCGGGTGGTGGCCTACGACTTCGGCGTCAAGCAGACGATGTTGCGCTGCCTGGACGCCCTGGCCCGGGTGACGGTGGTGCCTGCCGGCTTCCCGGCCTCCGAGACCTTGGCCATGGAGCCCGACGGGGTGTTCCTCTCCAACGGCCCGGGCGACCCGGCGGCCCTCGGCACCCAGGCATCGATCGTGAGCGAGCTGCTCGGCGCCGTGCCCGTCTTCGGGATCTGCCTGGGCCACCAGCTGCTGGCCACGGCCCTGGGGGGGCGCACCTACAAGCTCCCTTTCGGGCACCACGGCGGGAACCACCCCGTGCGGCGCCTCGCCGGAGGTCAGGTGGAGATCACCAGCCAGAACCACAACTACGCCGTGGCCGAGGACTCCCTGCGCCAGCACGGGGCGCCCGTCGCCGAGGTCACCCACGTCAACCTGAACGACGGGGTGGTGGAGGGCATCCGTGCCACGGGCGTGCCCGCCTTCGGCGTGCAGTACCACCCGGAGGCCGGCCCCGGTCCCCACGACGCCCGCTACCTGTTCGAACGGTTCACCGCCCTCATGGACTCGGTGCGCTCCTGATGCCGCGCCGAGAAGACATCGAGACGATCCTCGTCATCGGCTCGGGCCCCATCGTGATCGGCCAGGCGTGCGAGTTCGACTACTCCGGCACCCAGGCGTGCCGGGTGCTCGCCGCCGAGGGATATCGCGTGGTCCTGGCCAATTCCAACCCGGCCACGATCATGACCGACCCCGGCCTGGCCGACCGCACCTACCTCGAACCGCTCGATCCCGAGATGCTGGCCGCCATCGTCGAGCGCGAGCGCCCCGACGCACTGTTGCCCACCTTGGGGGGCCAGACGGCGCTCAACTTGGGGATGGACCTGTGGCGCAGCGGGGTGCTGGCCGCCAACGACGTGGAGATGATCGGCGCCAACGCCGAGTCGATCGCCACGGCCGAGGACCGCGACCGCTTCAAGGCGGCCATGGTGGAGATCGGCCTCGAGGTGCCCGCCTCGGGCCTGGCTCACTCCCTCGAGGAGGCCATGGTCCTGGGGGAGCGCATCGGCTACCCGGTCATGATCCGGCCCAGCTACATCCTGGGCGGCGCCGGAACCGGCACCGCCGCAACACCTGACGCCCTGGAGCGCCTGGCCGCCGAGGGCCTCGCCGCCAGCCCGGTGCACGAGGTGCTCATCGAGCGCTCCATCGCCGGCTGGAAGGAATTCGAGCTGGAGGTCATGCGCGACCGGGCGGACAACTGCGTGGTGGTGTGCTCCATCGAGAACTTCGACCCCATGGGGGTGCACACGGGCGACTCGGTGACGGTGGCCCCCATCCAGACCTTGTCGGACGTCGAGTACCAGGCCATGCGAGACGACGCCTTCGCCTGCATCCGCCGGGTGGGCGTGGACACGGGCGGGTCAAACATCCAGTTCGCCACCGAGCCGCGCACGGGACGGCGGCTGGTCATCGAGATGAACCCGCGGGTGTCGCGGTCGTCGGCGCTCGCCTCGAAGGCGACCGGCTTCCCCATCGCCAAGATCGCCGCCCGCCTGGCGGTCGGCTACACGCTGGACGAGATCGCCAACGACATCACCGGCGCCACGCCCGCCAGCTTCGAGCCGACCATCGACTACGTGGTGACCAAGATCCCGCGCTGGGCCTTCGAGAAGCTCCCCGGGGCCGCCGAGCGCCTCGGCACGCGCATGCAGTCGGTGGGCGAGGTGATGGCGGTGGGCCGCACCTTTCCGGAGTCGCTGCAGAAGGCGGTGCGGTCCTTGGAGCAGGGCCGGGCCGGGCTGAATGCCGACGCAGCCGAGACGCGATACGACGTCTTGGACGACGAGAGCTTGCTCGCCCAGCTCTCCGAGCCCACTCCCGAGCGGCTGTTCCTCATCGAGGCCGGCCTGCGGCGGGGGATGTCGGTGGAGTTGCTGGCGGAGTGCTCGGGAGTCGACCCGTGGTTCTTGGACCAGATCGCCCTCGTCGTGGAGGCCCGCCAACACCTCGAGGAGCTGGGGGCGACGGGCGAGGGCCCCGGGGGCGTCGACCGCCGGACATGGCGCAGCGTGAAACGACTGGGCTTCTCCGACGCCCAGATCGCCTACCTGCTGGGGCGGGCCGCCGGCACCGGCGCCGGGGGCGACGCCAGAGCACCGGTCGACGAGCAAGCAGTGCGCAGCGCCCGCCTGGCGTCGGGGGTGCGGGCCACCTTCAAGACCGTGGACACCTGTGGGGCCGAGTTCGAGGCGCACACGCCCTACCACTACGCCACCTACGAGGACGAGGACGAGGTCCGCCCCGCCCGACGCCCGCGGGTGATCATCTTGGGCTCGGGCCCCAACCGCATCGGCCAGGGAATCGAGTTCGACTACTGCTGCGTGCACGCCAGCATGGCGCTGCGCGAGGTCGGCTACGAGACGGTCATGGTCAACTGCAACCCCGAGACGGTGTCCACCGACTACGACACCTCGGACCGCCTCTACTTCGAGCCGCTCACCGTGGAGGACCTCACCAACGTCCTCGACGCCGAGCAGGCTGCCGGGGCGGGTCCCCACGGAGCGCCGGTGGCCGGGGTGGTGGTGGCCCTGGGGGGCCAGACGCCGCTCAAGTTGGCCTCGGCGCTGGCGCCCGAGATGGTGCTGGGAACCAGCCCGGCGTCCATCGACGCCGCCGAGGACAGGGCCCGGTGGAACGCCCTGTGCGAAGCCCTCGCCATCCCCCAGCCCGCCGGGGGTACCGCCGCCGACGTCCCCGAGGCTCTGGCCATCGCCCGGCGCGTCGGCTACCCGGTGCTGGTGCGGCCCAGCTACGTGCTCGGGGGCCGTGCCATGGAGATCGTCTACGACGACGAGCAGCTCCAAGGCGTGGTCTCGGCCCTGGCGTCGGCCCTTCGCCGTGAGGGGGGCACCACCGCCGAGCGGCCCGTGCTCGTGGACCGCTTCTTGGAGGATGCCGTCGAGGTCGACGTCGACGCCGTGCGCGACGCGGCAGGCGAAGTGCTCGTGGCGGGGATCATGGAGCACGTCGAACAAGCCGGCGTGCACTCGGGAGACTCCGCCTGCGCCCTGCCGCCGCAGTCGCTGTCCGCCGACGTGCTCGCCACCTTGGAGCACCACACCCGGGCCATCGCCGACGCTCTGGAGGTGGTGGGGCTCGTGAACGTCCAGTACGCCGTGAAGGACGCCACGGTGTTCGTCCTGGAGGCCAACCCCCGGGCCAGCCGCACCGTCCCCTTCGTGGCCAAGGCGACCGGCGTCCCCTTGGCCAAGGTGGCGGCCCGGCTCATGGTGGGCGAGAGCCTGGAGCAACTGCGCCTGGCCGGGGTCATCGCGCCCCGGACCGCCTCGGGGTACGTGAGCGTGAAGGAGGCCGTCCTGCCCTTCAGCCGCTTCCCCGGCGTGGACACCCTGCTCGGGCCCGAGATGCGCTCCACGGGCGAGGTGATGGGGGTGGGCACGACCTTCGGGCTGGCCTTCGCCAAGAGCCAGATCGCCGCCGGCACCGCCCTGCCCTCTTCGGGGACCGTCTTCCTCTCGCTCGCCGACCGCGACAAGAAGGCGGGGTTGGAGGCGGCCAAGGGCTTTGCCGCCCTGGGGTTGGGCCTGGCCGCCACGTCGGGCACGGCCGCCTTTTTGGAGGCCGAGGGCGTACCCGTCGCCACCCTGGTGGCCAAGGTGGGCGAGGCAGGGCCCCTGGCCGACGCCGTGGAGCTCATCTCCTCGGGGAAGGTCCAGCTCGTGGTCAATACGCCTCGCGGCCGCGGTCCCCAGGCCGACGGGCGCCACATCCGCAGCGCTGCGCTCCGTTGCGGGGTGCCCTGTCTCACCACGGTGGCCGCGGCGCGCGCCGCTGCCGCCGGCATGGCCGACTGGCGGCGCCACCCGCTGTCGGTGGTGAGCCTGCAGGAGGTCCACGCC
>JBJKRZ010000200.1:0-7175 GCA_046704365.1 Acidimicrobiales bacterium
GCCTTCGGGTACGTCGATCCCACCCTGGAGCTCCGCTGGCACCTGGCCGACGGCAGCCCCCTCTCCCCGGGCACGGTGATCGCCGAGGTCGAGGGGCCCGTGGGCTCGGTGGTCACCGCCGAGCGCACGGCGCTCAATTTCCTCTGCCACCTGTCGGGGGTGGCCAGCCTCACGCGCCGCTACGTGGAAGCCGTGCGGGCGGCCAATCCGGCCTGCGCCGTGCTCGACACCCGCAAGACCACCCCGGGGTTGCGCGCCCTCGAGAAGGCGGCCGTGCGCGCCGGCGGGGGTACCAACCACCGCGGCGGGCTGTCCGACGCCGTGCTCTTGAAGGACAACCACTTGGCCGGCATGTCGATCGCCGAAGCGGTCTCCGTCGCCCGCCGGCTGTGGCCGGGGCGCATGGTGGAGGTGGAGTGCGACACAGCGCTACAGGTCTCCGAGGCGCTCGAGGCCGGTGCCTCGATGATCATGTTGGACAACATGACCCCCGACGAGGTGGCGGCCTGCGTGGCCACGGTGCGCGCCGCCCCGACGGGCCGTCACGTGCTGGTCGAGGTGTCGGGCGGCGTGAGCCTCGAGAGCGCCCCGAGGTACGCCTCGGCCGGCGTCGATCTCATCTCGGTGGGGGCCCTCACGCATTCGGCGCCCGTGCTCGACATCGGCCTCGACGTGCAGGGAGCCTGAGCGGTGCTCCTCGCCATCGACGTGGGCAACACCGAGACGGTGATCGGCCTCTTCGGGCTCCGCCCCGGTGACGAGCCCCCCGACGGGGCGCGCCCGGCCCCCCCGGCCCCGCCCGAGCCGGCCGGCCTGTCGCACCACTGGCGGCTGTCCACCGTGGACGACCGCACCGAGGACGAGCACGCCCTGCTCATCTCCCAGCTGCTCGACCTCGACGGCATGGAGGTGGGCGAAGTGGTGAGCGGCCTGGCCGTGAGCTCGTCGGTGCCCAGGGTCACGAGCGCGCTGCGGCGCATGGCCAGCCGGTGGTTCGACGTTCCCTGTGTGGTGCTCGAGCCCGGCGTGCGCTCGGGGATGCCCATCCTCTACGACAACCCCAAGGAGGTCGGCCCCGACCGCATCGCCAACGCCATCGGCGCCTACGACCTCTACGGCGGGCCGTGCATCGTCGTCGACCTGGGGACGGCCACCACCTTCGACGCCATATCGGCCGAGGGGGAGTACCTGGGCGGGGCCATCGCCCCCGGCATCGCCATCTCCATGGACGCCCTCTTCCACTACGCCGCCGCCCTGCGCCGGGTGGAGCTGGTCGAGCCGCGCAGCGTGATCGGCAAGTCGACGGTGGAGTCCATACAGTCCGGCGCCCTGTACGGCTTCGCCGCCCAGGTGGACGGCATGTGCAGGCGCATCATGGAGGAACTGGGCAAGAGCACCGTGGTCGCCACCGGTGGGCTGTCGGACGTGGTGGCGCCGCTGTCGGAGACCATCGAGCACCGGGAGCCGTGGCTCACCTTGCACGGGCTGCGCCTGGTGTACGAGCGCAACACCAAAGCCCCCTCCGGTTAGCCTGCGGCGCATGGCGCCGGTCCCCTACCGCTTCGAGCGCACCGCCGAGGCGGCCGAGCTGCACCAGCGCTACGGCGCCCTGGGCGCCGGCGAGGAGACGGACGACGAGGTGTCCGTGGCGGGGCGCGTCATGTTGGTGCGCCCCCAGGGACGGCTGGCCTTCGCCACCTTGCGCGACGGCTCGGGCCAGGTGCAGCTGTTCGCCCGCCAGCAGGCCACCGAGGACTTCGACGGTTTCGCCAAGCTGTCGCTGGGCGACTGGGTGGGAGCCTCGGGCCGGGTGGTGAAGACCAGAAAGGGCGAGCTCTCGGTGCTGGTCGAGCGCTGGGAGCTGCTGGCCGAGGCGCGGCGCTCCTTCGGCGACAAGTGGCGCGGCGTCACCGACGTCGAGACGCGCTTTCGCCAGCGGGAGGTGGACTTGTGGGCCAACGAGGAGTCGCGCCGGCTGCTCCTCACCCGAAGCCGCCTCGTGCAGCTCTTGCGCCGCGACCTCCACGAGCGCGGCTTCGTCGAGGTGGAGACCCCGGTGCTCCATCCCATCCCGGGGGGGGCCACGGCCCGGCCCTTCGTCACCCACCACAACGCGCTGGACGCCGACCTGTACCTGCGCATCGCCCCCGAGCTGTACTTGAAGCGCCTGGTGGTGGGGGGCTTCGAGAAAGTCTTCGAGATCGGCCGGGTGTTCCGCAACGAAGGCCTCTCGCCCCGGCACAACCCGGAATTCACCATGCTCGAGCTCTACGAGGCCTACGCCGACTACGGCGACTTCCTCACCCTCGTCGAGCAGCTCGTCTCCACCCTGGCTCGTGAGCTGTGCGGGTCGACGGTCCTCTCCTACCAGGGGCGCCAACTCGACTTCGGCCCCCCGTGGCGCCGCGCCACCATGGCCCAGCTCGTCACCGAGGCCACCGGGACACCGGCTTCGGTGCACACCCCGGTTCCGGAGTTGCGCCGCCGGCTGGAGGCCACGGGCGCCGAGGTGCGCGAGGAGTGGGGCCCGGGCAAGCTGCTGCTCGAGCTGTACGAGAAGTCCACCGAGGCGCAGCTGTGGGGCCCGGTGTTCGTCACCGACTTCCCGGCCGAGGTCTCCCCCTTGGCCCGGCGCCACCGCAGCGATCCCGAGCTGGCCGAGCGCTTCGAGGCCATCGTGGCGGGCCGGGAGCTGGCGAACGCCTTCTCGGAGCTGGTCGATCCCGACGACCAGCGTCGGCGCTTCGAGGAGCAGGCGCGTGCCCGGGCGGCCGGCGACGAGGAGGCCATGACCGTCGACGAGGACTACTTGCGGGCGCTCGAGTACGGGCTCCCGCCCACGGCCGGGCTGGGCCTGGGCGTGGACCGCCTGGCCATGCTCCTCACCGACACCGCCAACATCCGCGAGGTCATCGCCTTCCCCACCCTGCGGCCCGGTTAGCGCCTCCCGATGGTGGCGCCGCTCAGGGGGCGGGGGCGGGAAGGTCGTCGAGCAGGCCCCGGGCCAGCTCCGCCATGGCCATTGCCGAGGGCACCGGTGCCATCCCGGCGGTGGCCTCGACCGCCTCGTCGACGAAGCGCCCGGCGCGCGACAGCGTGGCCGCCACCGCCGCCGAGGAGCCCACCATGGCCTTGGCCTTCTCCCGCTCGGGCTGGTCCAGCGGGCGTCCGAGAAGGCTCTCGAGCTCGGGTCCCACCGACGGGTCGCGCAGAGCCAGGATCACCGGCAGGGTGTAGATGCCCTCGGCCAGGTCCTGGCCCGCCGGCTTGCCCAGCTCGTCGTCGTCGGCCAGCACGTCGAGGAGGTCGTCGCGCAGCTGGAAGAGGAAGCCCAGGCTGCGCCCGAAGGCGGTCAGTGCCTCGATCTCCTGGCGCGAGCGCCCCCCGGTGAGGCCCCCGATGCGGCACGAGGTGGACATGAGCGCCGCCGTCTTGCCGGCGATGGCGCTGAAGTACTGCTCTTCGCCGCGCCCCACGTCGTAGGCAGTGCGCACCTCGGCCAGCTGGCCCTGGCACAGCCTCCCCAGGGTGTTGGCCAGGAGCCCGGCGATCTCGGTGCCCAGCGAGGCGGCGATCTCCGCCGAGCGGGCCAGGAGGAAGTCCCCGGCCACGATGGCGACGAGGTTCCCCCAACGGGCGTTCACGCTCTGGACGTTGCGCCGGATGGTGGCTTCGTCCATGACGTCGTCGTGGTAGAGCGAGGCCAGGTGCACGAGCTCGACCGACACGGCGCCCTGCAGGTCGTCGTCGCCGGCGCCGCCCGTCCCCCCGGTGGCCGCCGCCAGGGCCAGGGCCGGGCGCAGGCGCTTTCCCCCCGCTTCGATCAGGTGGGTGGTCACCTGGTCGAGGAACCGGTCGCCCGAGCTCACCGCCTGGCGCAGGCACGGTTCCAGGCGCTGGAGGTCCTCTTCCAGACCGGGAAGAGCGAGCAGGGCCGAGGCGTTCACCTAGAGCACGATAGGCGACCGCGTTCTCGGGGCCCCACTCGGCAGCCTTCGGGGGGCAGGTGGCCCCCGGGGGGCAGGTGGCCCCCGGGCCCCTGTGCACCGCCGACGTCGTCGCAGGTGGGACGGGTTCCCGACGTGTAGGACCTCCCCGGCCACGGTATGTGAGGGGCGTAAGGGAACGGCAGTGGTCTGCCGATGGTTGAACCGGGGGATGGGTTCCCCACAGGGAGTCGGAAGCTGCTCTCGTGCTCCAGAGAGCGGCCGGTAGACTTTCTCCAGATTCGAGCCGTCAGGGAGGCGGTCAGGTGTTCGAACGCTTCACGGATCGAGCCCGCAGGGTGCTGGTGCTGGCGCAGGAAGAAGCGCGCCTGCTCAACCACAGCTTCATCGGCACCGAACACATCCTCCTCGGCCTCATCCACGAGGGTGAGGGCGTGGCGGCCAAGGCGCTCGAACAGCTCGGCATCTCCCTCGAAGCGGTGCGGGAGAAGGTGGAGGAGACCATCGGGCTCTCGGGGACCGCCCCCACCGGCTCGCCGCCGTTCACTCCCCGCGCCAAAAAGGTCCTGGAGCTCTCCCTGCGTGAGGCCCTGCAGCTGGGCCACAACTACATCGGCACCGAGCACATGCTCCTGGGCCTGGTGCGCGAGGGCGAGGGCGTGGCCGCCCAGGTGCTCGTGAGCCTGGGCGCCGACCTGGCCCGGGTGCGCCAGCAGGTCATCCAGCTGCTCTCGGGGTACCAGGGCAAGGAGGCCGCCGGCGTGGGCGCCGGGTCCTCGGCGTCGGAGACCCCCTCGGGCTCGCCGGTGCTCGACCAGTTCGGCCGCAACCTCACCCAGCTGGCGCGCGACGGCAAGCTCGACCCGGTCATCGGCCGCGACAAGGAGATCGAGCGCGTCATGCAGGTGCTGTCGCGCCGCACCAAGAACAATCCCGTGCTCATCGGCGAGCCCGGCGTGGGCAAGACCGCCATCGTGGAGGGCCTGGCCCAGCGCATCGTGGCCAACGACGTGCCCGAGACCTTGAACGGCAAGCAGCTCTACACGCTCGACCTGGGCGCCCTGGTGGCCGGCAGCCGCTACCGCGGCGACTTCGAGGAGCGCCTCAAGAAGGTCTTGAAGGAGATCCGCACCCGCGGCGACATCGTGCTGTTCATCGACGAGCTGCACACCCTGGTGGGTGCCGGCGCCGCCGAGGGTGCCATCGACGCCGCCTCGATCTTGAAGCCCATGCTGGCCCGGGGCGAGCTGCAGACCATCGGCGCCACCACGCTCGACGAGTACCGCAAGCACCTGGAGAAGGACGCCGCCCTGGAGCGGCGCTTCCAGCCCATCAAGGTCGAGCAGCCCACGGTGGCCCACACCATCGAGATCTTGAAGGGACTGCGCGACCGTTACGAGTCGCACCACTCGGTCACCATCACCGACCAGGCGCTGGTGGCGGCGGCCAACCTGGCCGACCGGTACCTGGCCGACCGCTACCTGCCCGACAAGGCCATCGACCTCATCGACGAGGCCGGCAGCCGCCTGCGCATCCGCCGCATGACCACGCCGCCGGACTACAAGAAGCTCGAGTCCGAGATCGACCGCATCCGCTCCGACAAGGAGTCGGCCATCGAGCGCCAGGCTTTCGACCAGGCCAAGAAGCTGGCCGAGCAGGAGAAGGAGCGCCTGGAACGCAAGTCGAACATGGAGGCCGAGTGGCGGGCCGAGGGCGTGGAGCTCTTCGACGTGGTCGACGAGGAGGTCATCGCCGAGGTGCTGGCCAACTGGACCGGCATCCCCGTCTACCGGCTCACCGAGGAGGAGACGGCCAAGCTGCTGCGCATGGAGGACGAGCTGCACAAGCGGGTCATCGGCCAGGAGGAGGCCATCAAGGCCCTGTCCCGTGCCATCCGCCGCACACGCGCCGGGTTGAAGGACCCCAAGCGCCCCAGCGGCTCGTTCATCTTCCTGGGCCCGACCGGCGTGGGGAAGACCGAGCTGGCCAAGACGCTGGCGGAGTTCCTCTTCGACGACGAGGACGCCCTCATCCAGCTCGACATGAGCGAGTACATGGAGAAGCACACCGTGTCGCGGCTGGTGGGATCGCCTCCCGGGTACGTGGGATACGAGGAGGGTGGCCAGCTCACCGAAGCTGTCCGGCGCAAGCCCTTCTCGGTGGTGCTCTTCGACGAGGTGGAGAAGGCCCATCCCGACGTGTTCAACGCCCTGCTGCAGATCCTGGAGGACGGGCGCCTGACCGACGCCCAGGGCCGCTCGGTGGACTTCAAGAACACCGTGCTCATCATGACCTCGAACCTGGGCACCTCCGACCTGCGCAAGGCCAATCTCGGTTTCGCCAAGACGTCGGAGGCGGTGACCTACGAGCGCATGAAGGCCAAGGTCAACGACGCCTTGAAGAACCACTTCCGGCCCGAGTTCCTGAATCGCATCGACGAGGTCATCGTCTTCCACGAGCTGTCGACCACCGAGATCGTCGAGATCGTCGACCTCATGACCAGGCGCGTGGGGGACCAGCTCGAGAGCCAGGGCATGGGCCTCGAGCTCACCCCGGCGGCCAAGGCCTTCCTGGCCGAGAAGGGCTACGACCCCACCCTGGGGGCTCGTCCCCTGCGCCGGGCCATCCAGCAGTACGTCGAGGACCCGCTCTCGGAGCGCATCTTGTGGAAGGAATTCCGCGTGGGCGAGACGGTGATCGTCGACGTCGAGGACGGCGAGATCGTCTTCCGCTCGACCGAGGGGCTCCAGCCGCCCCCGGTGGAGCTGGCGGGGGCCGGTCCGGCCAGCTGACCGCCACCGCCACGGTTTGAGATCGGGCACGGCCGCCGGCCGTGCCCGATGCGCGTGACAGCCCGATGCGCCTCGCCCGGGCTCCCTGGGCGCCTGGCCCGGGGGCCGGCGCCGGCTCTCGACACACCGCCTTTCTATGGTGCGACCATGAGCCGGGCACGCAGCGCCCACCTGTGTCGCTCCTGCGGGGTGACCACCCCCCGATGGGCGGGGCGCTGCCCAGGCTGCGGGGCGTGGAACTCCCTGGTGGAGGAGCCCTTGGCGGCCGCGCTGGCGAGGTCCGGCGCCCGGGGCGCCCCGGCAACGGTGCCCCTGGCCGAGGTGGACCTGTCCGCCTCGGAGCCGGGACCCACCGGGGTGGACGAGCTCGACCGGGTGCTCGGTGGCGGCCTGGTGCCCGGCTCGGTGACGGTGCTCGGCGGCGAGCCGGGGGTGG
>JBJKRZ010000201.1:0-22272 GCA_046704365.1 Acidimicrobiales bacterium
CCGGCTATAGGGGTGAAGTGCCCTCCGTTACTGCCGCCGATACCCCACGCTGGTGCACCAGGAATGGAGATGCGGCTGTAGTACGCGGTCTGGTTTCTGGCTCCAGCTGCAGTGAACGCCTTGTCCAGGGCGATCGAGATGCTCGTGACCTTGGCGCCGTCTTCTCGTACGAACGCAATGAGCCTGCCACTTTCGTCGGCGACGGCTATACACATGGGAACACCTATCTGGCGCGCCCTCCGAGATGCGCCGTCGATGAGCACCTGAGCCTCAGCCAGCTCCAGTCTCAGTATGCTCTGCATGCCCCTAGCCCTGCGCGACGCTCGAGGCAACCACGCCGTGGCCCAGCCATGTCGACACCAGATGCTCGAGCTCCTCTGTTTCGGCTTCCGGTAACGGCGAATACGGCCATGCCGGCGGACCGACAGGGATCCCCATGATCTCCATGAGTCGTTTTGCCAGTGGAGCAAGTCCCCACGCCGCCCACTCCTGCTTTACGGACGCCGCCGCCCGCTGTGCACGGCCGGCAGCCTCCAGGTCGCCAGTCTGCAAGGCGTCTCTGATCCGTGCCCCCAACAACGTGAACGGAGGCGGCATCATCGCTCCGGCGCCACCACTCAGCATGATCGCCAGCATAGGTTGAATCGTCCCGAGATACGCGGCGTGACCATCAAGCTGAATTTCCTCGACAGCTCGAATGTTTCTCCGGATATCGCGTGAGCTGTCCTTGATGGCTGCGACGCCCTCGATGGAGCACAACTCCACAAGTGTACGGAGCGTGGGATCGCCACCTGGTCCAGGGTGGTGGTACAGCACCACAGGAAGGGGAGACTCAGCAGCTACCCTGCTCACCAGCTTCACGAGGTCGCCGTCGCGAGCGGGACCGCCCCACGATGCACTCGGTATGAGGAACTGGACGTAGTGGCCACCTGCCTCGGCAACGATTCGGGCCAACTCCATGACTTCCGGAAACGATGGTGCGCTTATACCCCCTATGACCTTGGTGCGGCTTGAAAGCTCGCTGACGGCGTGTCGCAATAGTGCGCGCCGCTCGGAGGCAGCGAGCCAGCGATATTCGGACACCTCCGCCCCCAGCACGCTGACTGCGTCGCAGTGGCCCACGATGAAGTCCCACTCCATCTCGAGGACCCTTGCGTCAGGGACGCCCTCACCCCGGAAGGGAGTGAGCAGTGCCCCCACGACGCCCCGAAGCGTGTTCATCCTTGTACCTCTCTGCACGGGCTCTCGCGTGACCTACCCACTGCTCGAAAGTTACCGGCGGGTAGGCGGGTCGACTCGAGGTCCCGAACCCTACATCACTGCGCTCGTCGGACGTGAGCGTGAACAATGGGAGCGGGGCCGCGGCCCCTCTGCTATCGCCCGGGCGATCCAGTGGCAGAGGACGGGGGGTAGAGGCACAGCGCCGCCATGTCGAACAGCGCACCCTCCCAGGTGTGCGGCATGTCGTTGACCGGGCCGATGGTGCCGTTGCCCCAACGCTCCCAGAACTCCCCGAACAGTCGGGTGACGGGCGTCGTCGTGTATTGCATGATGTCGGCCAGCGCCCCGGGCAGCTCGGAACGCTCGGCGCTGCTCAGGGACGACGAGGCGTGGCACAGCCCGAGCAGGGCCACGCCCTCGTATGCGCCCGACTTGCTGCTGAAAGAGGCGTCCATGGAGGCGAGGGTGGCCGCCGCCTCACCTTGCATCTGGGACGTCGTGTAGCTCTGCAGCTGGGCGGGCCACAGCATGAGGCCCCCGTCCTCGTAGCTCACGGGCAGAGGGCTGCCCGTGCTCGATGGGGACTCGCGGAAGGCGCCGGCGCTGGCGACGTAGAGGCCGCCTATGGCGCTGTCCAGCTCCTTGGCGCGTGCCGACCAGGCTGACACCTGTGGCGACGTGGCGGGGATCCCCAGAGCCCCGGCAGCCGCTAAGGCCGAGCGCAGGGCAAGCAGGTCCGGCAGCGCCCCGTGCAGGGTCTGGGTGGGGGTGTAATTGTCGTCCTCGCTGGCCGGGCACTGGAAGCCGTTGGTGGGGTCCTTGCACACCGTGAGCCAGTCGGCGGCCAGGGCGATGGCGGGGTAGACGGTGCGCAGGTACTGCGCCTGCTCGTCGGCGGGCAGGTACTGGTAGTGGTCCCACAACGTCCACGCCCCGTAGCCGGTCTCGTCGATCTCGTAGGGGATGGGCCCGCCCGGCCCGCCGCCGCTCGGGTACATGACCATGGGCCAGTTCCCGAAGGGGACGGTGGGCACCGGATGGGTGGGTGAGCTCTGGGTGCGGACGTAGAAGAGCTCGTGTCGGGTCACGAGGTCGTGAAAGCCGTTCTCGTCGAGCATGTGGTCGATGAAGGCGCCGTCGCGGATCCAGTCCTCGGCGTAGGGGCCCTGGGTGTCGGGCGCCGCCACCACGGCACCGCTCACGGGGTCCACGGCCAGCAGGGCGACGACAAGGGCCCGGCGGGCCACCGTCACGGTGCCGGCACTGGCACCGGGCCCCGGTGAGGGGGCGTGGGCCAGCAGCGTCGCCCACGCCGAAGCAGTCTGGGCCAGCTGGGCCTCGTAAGCCTGTGGGGAGGAGACCAAAGCCTTCTCGGCGCCCAGCGACGCCAGCGCTTCGTCGGCGTCGCTCCCCACGGTGGTGAGCAGGGTCACCTCCGCCTCACCCGGGGCAGCGCCGGCGGGGAGAGCGAACAGCGGATCGGTGGCGACGGCTCCCGTGGTCTGTCCCACCGAGGCCGTGGCGTCGCCCAGGGCGAAGGGCGAGCTCGAGAGCTCGCTGTAGGGGTCGGCCGGATCGGTGGGCGGCGTGAGCGGGTCGGTGCTGTCCCCTCCCACCTGCCACGACGAGGTCCCCTGCGCCCAGCCGAAGGCGACAGCCGAGCCGGCGGGCCTGGCGGTGGAGGCGTCTGCGCCGCTCCACGAAGCGACGACGGCTTGCTGGCCGGCGTCGTAGGCGGCCACCTTGGCCGAGTTGACCCCCGAGGAGCACCCCGAGTCGGCCAGGGGGACGTAGGGGACCTGGGTGGCCGTCGGGTTCCAGTTCCCGTAGGCGACGAGCTCGACGTCGCTGGCCGAGGACCCCGGGGCGCGGGTGACCGACAGGTGTTGGACGAGGGCGTCGGGGCCGGTGGTGGCGAGCGAAGGTTGGAGGAGATGCAACGGTCCCGCCGTGGCGTAGGCGGTGTCGGTGACCGACAGCCCGTCGACCGGGGCGTAGGTGGTGACCACCACCGGGGCGTCGCCGGGCACGTAACTCTGGCCCGAGGCGTGGTCACGTAGCCAGGTGAAGTGCGGGGTGCCGTCCTCGACGTAGCGCAGGCCGATGAAGGCTCCGTCGTTGGGCTGCGAGGGGATCGCTGCGCCAGTCTGGGCGTCGTAACCGGAGGCGAAGAAGTTCACCTGGTTGTCCTCGTTGGCAGCGAGCGACCGCAACACGGTGAGCGTGCCTGCCTGGTCGAAGAGGGCGGTCAAGGCGCTGTTTCCGGCCTCGGCGTCGACGTCGGTCGCCCCGTAGGCATAGGGCGCCGTCGGCTGATAGCAGTTGAGGGGGGGCGGCGGGCCGCTCGAGGCCGTGATGCCCGCCACCAGCTGTGACGCGGGCCCTCCCACCAGCACCGCTGTCGTGGCTAGGACGCCGACGGCCAGCGCCAGGCGCAGCACGGCATGCCCCGCCACCGATGAGAACACGTGCCCGCCTGGTCGCCCCATTGCCGCCTCGCCTGGTCCGCCCTCCGGCCGGTCCGCCCCGGCCAGCGTCCTTTCTTACGCCCCGGCGTCGCGCCCGGTCAACCCGGGCTCAGGCGGCCGCTTCGACGAGCTCGTCCAGCATCCGACCCATGGCGCCGATGCCGATAGAGAGGTGGCCCTCGCCCTCCTCGAGGTGGGCAACGGCTCGGGGGACGTGGCGGGCCAGCCATCGTCCGTGACTGAAGGGGACCATCAGGTCCGCACTTCCCTGCCAGAGCACTGTGGGCCGCGCTATCTCCTCGAGCTCGAAGCCCCAATCCCCGACGAAAGCGAGGTCGTCGTCGATCCAGCCGTCGACACCGACCCGGAGGGCCTCGTGGAAGCCGGCAGCCAGGTCCTCGCCGAACTCGTCGGTGATCACCGCTTTGTCGACCTGCGGGAGAAGCGATGCGAGAGACGAGACGACACCTGTCACCGAGACGTCTTTGAGTTGCTCCCGTGCATCTTCGAGGTAGGGACGGAGGCCGGCTTCCCCCTGCAGGGCTGCTCCGAATTCCTCCACGTTGTCCTTTCCCATGCCCGCCATCCAGTCGAGGCCGCCGGCCCGGAAAGGGGCCACGCCTGCGATCACCAACACCGCCCTGGCGGCATCCAGACGGCCAGCGCAGGCCAGGGCGTGCGGGCCGCCACCTGACCAGCCGGCCACCAGGCAGGGACCGCCACCGAGGTGGTCGAGGACAGCCGCCGCGTCACCCACCACGTCGGCCACGGTCCGGCCCTCGAGCCGGGTGGACCCGCCGTAGCCTGGCCGCGAGAACGTGACCAGGCGCATGTTGCGATCGTGCACGGCGCGTTCCATGAACCGCATCGGGGTCAGCGCGCCGGGCGTCCCATGGTGGAACAGCAGCGGCACCGCCCCGTCGGGTCCGCTCACTCGTATGTCGAGGCGCCGCCCGTCAGGCAACTCGAGGGTGTCGGCACTGTTCATCGGGCCACCCTCACGAGCGTCGCAGAACCCTGCACCCCTTGCCAGGGCTCCAGAATTCGATGTCCAGGTGATCGGCCGGAGTGCCGATCCTGGTGAGCACCACCTCGCTGATGTCGAGGGTGAACCACTCGGCCCCGCCGGCTTCAGTCCCTACCGGTGCAGCGTGAACAGCACGGCCGGCCACCTTGGCCTCCCCGCTCCACGACGCCTCGTTGTCGGGCGGTGGGTCCACGTTGTGGCTGTGGACGGCGAGGCGGGGATCCCGCCGGAGATCGGCCGCCCGACGGGTCCCGGGCATCATGCCCAGGGCGAACCGGCCGTCGCCCAGGCTCACCTCGGTCCCGCTCATCCGAGGTGACCCGTCCCGGCGCAACGTCGCCATCGTGTGGTGGCGGTGCGCGCTGAACAGCGCCCCGACACGCTCGGCCAGGCCGGGCTCTTCGGCTGCAAACTCTGCCCAGCTCACCATGGGGAAGATCCTGGCACTGAAGCGCCCGCTCAGTGGCGCGACGCTCCCACACCGATTCGGCTTACAGTGCCCGCCACCTGGCGGTGCAGGCGCCCGAAGTTGTAGTAGGCGGCACAGGCACCCTCGGAGGAGACCATGCAGGTCCCGATGGGCGACTCCGGTGTGCAGGCCGTGCCGAACACCTTGCACTCCCAGGGCTTGATCACGCCCTTGAGCACCTCGCCGCACTGGCAGGCCTTGGGGTCGGCCACCCGGACGCCGGGGATCTCGAAGCGACGCTCGGCATCGAAGGTGCCGAACCGTTCCTTCAGCTTGAGCGCCGATTGGGAGATGAAGCCGAGCCCACGCCACTCGAAGTGCGGGCGCAGCTCGAATACCTGGGCGAGCACCGCAAGGGCTGCCGGGTTCCCCTCCTCGCGCACGCAACGGGTGTATTGGTTCTCCACCTGGCACCTGCCCTGGCGGATCTGGACCAGCAGCATGGCGATGGCAGCGAGAATGTCGAGAGGCTCGAACCCGGCGGTCACGAGGGGCTTGCCGTAGTGCTCGGGCACGAACCGGTACGGGCGCTGGCCGATGACGGTCGAGACGTGGCCGGGGCCGAGGAACCCATCGAGCCTCAGGTCGGGGGACTCCAAGATGGCCCGGATGGGCGGGACGATGGTGACGTGGTTGCAGAAGACCGAGAAGTTCGTCGTCCCCTCCCCCTCGGCCCGTAGCACGGTGATAGCGGTCGAGGGGGCAGTGGTCTCGAACCCCACGGCGAAGAACACCACCTGGCGGTCGGGATTGTCACGGGCGATCTTCAAGGCGTCGAGGGGCGAGTAGACGAAGCGGATATCTGCGCCCTGCGCCTTGGCCTCGAGGAGGCTCCCCTTCGACCCTGGCACGCGCATCATGTCGCCGAAGGTGGTGAAGATGACTCCCGGCGTGCTGGCCACGGCGATGGCGTCGTCGACCCGCCCCATGGGGATGACGCACACGGGACAACCCGGGCCATGGACGAGCTCGACGGACTCGGGGAGCACGTGCTCGATCCCATGGCGATAGATGGTGTGGGTGTGGCCGCCGCACACCTCCATGAACTTGAAGCGGCCGTCACCAGCCAGTTCGGTGATCCGCTGCAGCGTGGCTCGGGCCACGACTGGATCACGGTACTCGTCGACAAAGCGCATAGGTTCCCCCGCTAGGTGATCCCCGAGGCCCGTACCGCCTCGACCTCGTCGCTGTAGGCCTGCCCGAGGAGGCGCAAGGTCTCGAGGGTGAGGCGCGCCTCCTCTTCGTCGATCTTCGCCATGGCGAAGCCCACGTGGATGAGCACCCACTCGCCCGGGCCGATGCCGTCAGCCTCGACCAGGCCGACGTTGATCTTCCGGCGCACCCCGGCCACGTCCACGGTGGCCAGCTGACGCTCGGGATCCACGAGCTCCACGATCTTCCCAGGGATCCCCAGGCACATGGCCTCTCCTTTCCGGCTCAGCCTCTCGACGGTCCTGACGGGCCGCTACGGGTTGGCACCGGCCTCATCTCGGAGCGCGGCGCTGGGCGCCTGCCACCGGAGCGCGGCTGCCTTTGCGCAGGGAGACGAACTCCTCGTAGCGGCTGATGAACAGGCCGAGGATGTTTTTGGCGTCGACCAGGGCGGTGGCCTGGCGGTGGAGCTCCTCGGTGCCGGCTCGGGTCACCTCGTAGATCCGCCGGTCGGGGCCCTCGCTGGACGCTTCCCATGCCGATCGTACGAGCCCTGCGCCCTCGAGGAGGCGCAGCGCCCGGTACAGACCTCCGGGGTCGGACCTGTCGAACCCGAACGCCTGCAGGCGCTCGAGGAGCTCGTAGCCGTGCGCCGGTTGTTCGCGCAGCAGCAGGAGGAGACAGGGACGAATGAAATTCTTGGGCAGCGGTACCGGGATTTCTTCAGGGGACACGACTTGCTCGCTCCTCGAGGCATCGGGCCGCCTCATCGGGATCTTCGTGGCACCAGCAGTTCTCGTCACACTCACCGTGAGCAGGGCGTGTCAGGTCGGCGAACTCGTCGGCGAACGCGTGCTTGCCGGCCTCGACCCCGACCGGCGTCAATCCGTAGCCCCCGCCGCGGGCAGCCAGGTAGCCGTCGTGCTCCAACCTCTCGAGATAGGCGGCGAGGCCGGCCGGTGGCATGGCCAGGCAACGGGCCAGCTCCTCGGTGGACGGCTCCTCGCCCAATCCCTCTGAGCGCATCCAGTACATGGCTTGCAGCACCTCGTCGCGGATGCGCAGGACCTCAAGCTCGTCCATCGGCTACCAGCTCCTTCGCGATGACCGCCAGAGCGTCGACGGCTGTGGAATCCGGAGCGAAGTCGAGCGGGGCGGTACCCGCCCGCTCGGCATCGGGAAAGCTGCTGTCGTAGGGCACCGAACCCAAGATGTCGAGGTCGTGCTTGTCGGCGAAGATCTGGACAGCCTCGAGCTCTCTCTCGTCGCGGATCTTGTTGGCAACGAGCGGAGCGCGCTCGAGACCCAGGTCGTTGGCGAGCGCCACCATGCGCCGCCCGGTCTCCAGCGACTTGTAGTACGGCTCCACCACGGTGAGCATGAGGTCGGCATACTGGGCGTTGCCCCGAGAAAGATGCTCGGGCGATGCCTCGGTGTCCAGGAGGCACACGTCGCCTGCTGCGTCCGAAGCCGCCTCGATGATCATGCGCACCGTGGCGTGCATGGAGCACAAGCAACCCGTTCCCGCATGCTGGGGCAACGCCATCACGAGCAGCGTGACACCGTCGGGCCCCGTCACCGAGTAGTCGGCGCAGATCTGCTCGAGGGACCGGGTGAGGGTGACGCCGTCAGGCCCTCGTTCGAGGAGGTCCTGGCCGAGGACGGGCAGCTCCGACAGGCGCTCGGGCGGAACGCCCAGGGTCAGCGCCAAATTGGGGTTGGGGTCCCCGTCGATGGCGAGCACCTTGTGGCCCTGGCGCGCCAGCAGGCGGGACAAGGTCCCCGAGATCGACGTCTTGCCGGCTCCACCTTTTCCTGCAACTGCAAGTTTCATGTCACGGCCTCGCTCTACGACGCGTGATGCGGATAGGTTTCAATTGCCGACCGGCGAGCTGGCCAGTTGGTCGGCGATGGCGATCAAAGACCGGACGCCAGGCCCATCGGGCCCGAGGTCGATGGGTGCGAGGCCGTCACGGTCGGCCCGCGTGATGACGTCGTCCTCCGGAACCTCGACGACCCGGTGCCCCGAGACCGCCGCCCGCACCTCGTCGAGCTCGGACTGGTCTCGGAGGCGGTTGGCCACGACGAGCACGGGACCCCTGTCCTGCGAGAGCCGCACCGCCCGGCGGGCCACGTCGAGGGACTTCGCCGTCGGCTCCGCCACCACCAGCACCAGGTCCAGCTGTCCGGGACGCAGACGGGAGATGGTCCCCAGCCCGGCCTCGAGGTCGCACAGGACGATCCTCCCGGCGCCGTCGAGGTCCTCGACGAGCCGCTCGGGGTTGAGCCCGCAACAAGGACACCCGGGCCCGTAGTTCTCGATGCGGTTCACCACGACGAGCCTGACGCCGTCAGGGGCGTCCGCTCCGAAAGTGTCGACGACCCCCTCGGCAGTGGGCTCGTGGTCGAGCTCCCCGGCGTCGAGCGCCCGCCGAGCTGCCACCAGGCGCTCGGTCGCCTCGGGCCCCAGACCGAGTGAGATGCCGAGCATGGGGTTCACGTCGGCATCGATGGCGAGGACCCGGTGCCCCGCCCGCCCCAGCGCCCGGGCGAGGGTTCCCGAGACGGTGGTCTTCCCCGAACCCCCCTTGCCGGCAACAGCGATCTTCATCTTCCCGACACCTCCTCAGCGTCGCACAGGCGGTCTGTCAGGGCGACCAGGGCGTCCACGGTCGGTGCATCGGGACGATGGTCGACCAGGGCCACGCCCCGCCGTTCGGCCTCCCGGACCGCCTCGTCGAGCGGCACTGCGCCCGCCACCTTCTCCTGCATCATGGCCTCGATTCGCTCGACGTCGCCGGGGCCGTCGACCTTGTTGGCGAGGGGCACCACGGTGGCACCAGGCCGAGACCGGATGATCCTGGCGATCCGCGACGCCGTCAACACCGATTTCCAAGTGGGCTCGACGACGAGCACGAAGGTATCCGCATAGGGTGCCCATTCGTTGGCGAGCTGCCGGGTCCCCGCAGGCAGGTCTCCCAGGATCGTCCATTTGGCGAAGCGGCGGGCCTTGGCCACTCCGTGGATCACCTGGTGCAGCCCGTTCACAGATCCCATGATGTCCTCGAGCCCGTCACCCGCCAGCTTGCCCCCTTGGAGGTGCCGGACGCCGTCGGGCGCCACCACGGAGAACTCCTCCACCGCCCGCACCGGACCTATTCCCTTGCGCAGCCGCCAGCGGCCCCGCTCGTCGCGCTCCACCGCCCCAGCCAGCGAGGCGGCGGAGAACGCACCCAGGCCGAGGCTGAGCGCCAGACCGGGCATCAAGTCGGAGTCCAACGTCAGCACGTCGCGGCCCCTGCGGGCGAGGAGCCGGGCCAGGGTGCCGGCCACGACAGACTTCCCCGCACCACCCTTTCCGACGACCGCCATCCGAGTGCTCATGGCTCGCTTCTCACCGAGCTTAGAGCGCGTTGGCGTCGAGGTGGCCGCCCCGAACCGAGGCCGCCCACCAGGCGGGCCAGCGCCATCACGGCGGAGGGGTCGTGGCCCGGGACGAAGTCGTCGACGAAGCCCATGGCGGTCCGCATGCCCACTGCCATGGGCTGGCCCCGAAGATCCCGATCGGGCCGCGGGTTCAGCCACACCAGCCGCCGGCACCACATCCGCAGCCGGGCCAGCTCGGTGCTGAGGAGCGCCGGGTCGCCACGGTCCCAGCCGTCGGAGACGACGATCACGATGGACCCGCGCGCCAGACCCAACCGGGCGAAGTCGTGGTTGAAGCTGTGCAGTGCCTCTCCGATGCGGGTCCCTCCCGACCAGTCCGGCACAGCAGCTCGTGCCTGCTCCAGTGCCCGTGCCACGTCCCGGTCCGACAACGTGCCTGTGAGGCGCGTCAGACGGGTGGCGAATACGAACGCCTCGGCCTTGATCCCGGCCGCCACGGCCGCCGACAGGGAAGCGAGCACCAGGCGCGAGTAGCGCTCCATGGACCCCGAGACGTCACAGAGCAACACCAGCCGCCGTGGGCGCAGCGACGTCGCCACGTAGGCCGGCTGCAGGGGTTCTCCCTCGGTGTTGAACGAGCGGCACAGGGTGCGGCGGAGATCGAGGCGACCGCGACGTCCTGACGGACGGAGCCGTCGCGAGCGGCGCTGCGGAGCTCGGCGGCGCAACTCGTGGGCCAACACCCGCACGGCGTGCAGCTCGTCACCTTCGTAGCCCAGAGGCTCGTGCTCGGTCAGGGTGTCCTCGGCGCTGTAGGCGGCCAGCACCCCGCGGCGCTGGCTCGACCCGGGTTCGTCACCGACGGCACCCCCCACCTCGTGCACGGCGCGCCTGGGCTCGCCACCAATGAGACGGTCTGCTCGCCCTTGGCTGCGGAATTGCGGAAGGGCCTCACCGCCGCGTTGTGGTCCCGTCATGCGCGGGTCGGCCTCGCCGTGCTCGGAACCCGGTCCGTCAGCCAAGAGCGGCATCCCGCTCCAGAATCGCTCGAACACCTTGTCGAATATGGGGACCTCGAGAGGCGAACGGACGAATATGGCGCGACAGGTCCAGTACATCTCGTCGTGCCGAGAAGGATCGATGTGGGCCATGGCCCGGCTCAGCAGGATCGCTTCGTCGACGCCCGTCGCCAAGCCCTCCTCGCGCAACGAGCGACCCAGAGCGACGCTGGCCCGGATCACCGGGTCCTCACGGCCGGGCACGGTCTTCCCCGGAGTTGGAGAGTGTCGTGGCGGCGTGGGCGCGCTCGACCAGGGCGGCCAGGCCATGTCTGCGCACCCGCTCGATGTCCTCCTGGGTCTTGAGCAGCGCCCCCAGCGTGCTCTCGGCCACCTGCGCGTCGACGGCTTCGCAACCGAGGACCGCCAGGGATTGCGTCCAGTCCAGGGTCTCCCCGATCCCGGGAAGGCGATAGAGATCGAGCCAACGGACGGCCCCCACGAAGGCGCAGGCTTCTGAGGAGAGGGCCTGGGGGACCTGTGGAAGGCGCATGCGCACGATCGTCGTCTCGCGTTCCAAGCTCGGATGCTCTATCCAGTGGTACAGGCACCGTCTCTTGAGGGCATCGTGCAATTCGCGGGTGCGGTTCGAGGTGATGATCACCACCGGGGGCCTATCGGCACGGACCACGCCTATTTCGGGGATCGTGATCTGGAAATCCGACAGCACCTCGAGCAGGAAGGCTTCGAACTCGTCGTCCGCTCTGTCCAGCTCGTCGATGAGCAGCACCGTGCCAGGATTGACGAGGGCGTCGAGCAGGGGGCGGCGGAGCAGGAATTCTTCGCTGTAGAGGGGGCTGCTTCCCCCGGCGCGCAGGTGCAGGAGCTGGCGAGGGTAGTCCCAGTCGTAGAGGGCGTGGTGAACGTCGATGCCCTCGTAGCACTGCAGGCGGATCAGCTGTGCGCCGCTGGCCGCCGCCAGGGCCTTGGCCAACTCGGTCTTGCCCACCCCCGGCTCGCCTTCGAGCAGCAACGGCCGCCCCATGCGCAGTGCCAGAAACAAGATGGTGGCGAGCCCTCCGTCGGCGAGGTATTTCTCCCCGCTCAGGGCCTGCGCCAGCTCGTCGATGGACGCATAGGACTTCACGACGGCCGTGCCGACAAGGAGCTGGCAGCCAGCGGACGGGAGCCGAGCCACTCCTCGACGATGGCCGCCACTCTCGATGCCGCCAGCCCGACCGCCTTGAGGACAGGCGGGGAGAGGCCCTCGCCGAGGCCCTCGGCGTCCGTCGGTTGGCAGCCCACGATGACCACCCGCGGTGGCAGGACCCCGAGCGCCTTGGCCAGCGCCAGCACGCGCCCGGGATTGGCCAGATGGACGTCGGGAACGTGGGCCTCGGATCCGTCCACCTCCGGCTCCATGGTGACGACGGTGCCCGGTGCCATGGCTTCGTCGACGGCGTCGACGACCACCAGCCCCTCGTAAGAAGCGAGCAGCTCCTGGAGCAGGGCGATGCCGCCGATCCCGGTCTCCACCAGCCGGGCCTCTTCCGGCAGCGTCCCCTCCAGCCGGGCCGCCACGGCGGGACCGAAGCCGTCGTCTCCTCGCAGCACGTTGCCGACACAGGCGACGAGCACGCGTTGCGCCTCCGTCACGGTCCTACTCCCGTCGCCCGCAGGAGCCGGACGGCGGCGACGGGCACGTGCTCGAGTCCCGGCAGACCCGCCTCGTCGACGCGGGCGCCGCTGCGGGCGTCGTAGGCGCAGTTGTGCCAGGGACAGACGATCACCGTTCCCGAGAGGCGGCCGCCGTGCAGCGCCATGCCGTCGACAGGACAGGCGTCGCGAAAGGCACGGACGGCGCCGTCGATCTCGACGAGAACGACGGCCTGTCCGCCCAGTTCCGCCTGCCGGAGCGCGCCGGGGCCCTCCCCCCCATCCGCAACGCCAGGCAGCGCCTGGGGTGGGCGGCGCCGTGCCGGCATCGCCACCGCCGTAGCCGGTGTCGGAAGCCCCTCGATCGTCAGTTGGGTGAGGGTCGGATACCGGGTCCCGACGGCGCGCTCGACGGCGGTCCGGAGCTCCGACGCCCACGCCGGGTCGTCGGGTGGAGCTCCGGTCACCTTTACCCGCACCGAACCGGCAGCCACCTCCACGAGCTCCAGCGCGCAGCCGTGCTGAGCGGTGACAGGGTGAAGATCGTCGAGCGCCTCCTCCACCTGAGTGAACTCGTCGAGCGGTACGAGGTCGTACATCGCCAGCAGGGCCCGGGCGATGGGATGATCGGCGTGCCCGGCGGTGATCAGGCTCAGCGCCGAGCGGTGGATGGTGTCCACGAGCTCGAGGGCTCGAAGGGCGCGCTCGTCGTGATCGTGTTCGAAGCGACTGACGAGCTCTTCGAGCTCGGCTACGGCTTCGTCGAACTCCACACGGCCTCCTCGATCTCTTCGAGCCTCGCAGTGACTTGTGGGCTGAAGCCCTCTCCCCACCCTTCGTCGGCCGGTTCGACCTCCACCACTCGCACGTCGTCGGGAAACCCACCGAAGGCACCGACCACCGTCAAGACGTTGTCCAACGAGATTACGCCCGTGACCGCTTCGGCCACTCGCGCCTGGATCTCCTCGGGTGGCGGCAGTTCCCCGCTCCAGCGGTATGCCTGGACCGTCCCCGGCGGTCGCCCGCGCGCCACGGCGCCGACGAGCACCACTCGGTCGTAGGGCTTCCGGTCGGTCAAGTTCTGGGACAGGCCGACAGGATGGTACGAGACGTCCTCGATCTCGACACCGTCGCCGCTGCGCCAGGCGAACTCGTCGGTGAACCAGGGTCCCAGCGAATGGTCGCGTAGATTCCTGTAGCCGACGCCTCCGACGAGGACACGCACGGCTTCGTTCACTACTCAGGCGCTGTCTTCTTCGACCCCACAGGCGCAGGTAACGACGTCGCGGGAGATCACCCGCGTACCTGCCTGCACGTGCGTCGTGCAGGGCATGCAGGGGTCGAAGCTGCGGATCGTGCGCAAGATGTCGATACCCTTGTAGTCCTCGGGCCTCTCGAAGTTCTCGAGCAGTGGGGTGGCGGCCACCGCCTCTTCGTAGGGCCCCGGGTTGCCGAACGGGTCTCGAGGCGATGCCATCCAAGTGGACGGGGTGAGGATCTGGTAGTTCTCGATCACCCCTTTGTCCATCACCAGATGATGTGTCAGAAATCCACGGCCTGCCCCCCAGAAGCCTGCCCCAACACGGAAGTCCTTGGGCACGGTGAACGAGGTGGACACTTTCGTGTCGCCCCGCCTCATGAGGTCGAGGCCGATGAGAAGGTTGTCGTAGGCGATCAGCGCCGTGTACACGATGGCGTAGGCCCGCGCCCGGTTGCGCTCGAAGGCGCCCCAGTCCTGGGGGACGTGCCACTCGAGCTCCGCCGCCGGCAACACCCCTCGGGGGACGTCCAATTTCAAGCTGTGCCCGGTGGGTTCGATGACCCGGCGGTGCGGGAGCTTGTTCGCCATCGCCGTCACCCACATCCGCGAATAGGGCCCGGTCTCCATGGCCATGCGGTCCCAGCGGGGCGCCGTCGACCACGAGTACTTCTGCTTCCAGTTGGTCCCGGTGGGCTTGGGGATCGTCTGCTTGTTCCAGGGGTGATACGGAGAGAGGGGGTTCCCGGCGGGATCCGACGGGAAGGTTGCGCCGTTGCCGTTCCCGGTCCATTCCTCGTAGAAGGAGTGCTCCACGAACTCCTCCACACCCATGTTGAGCAGGTGCAGATCCGTCGTGACCAGCTCACCGTCGACGACCACGCCTGGCGTCGCCCAGCGCTGCTCGCCCCACGATGGTGCGTTGGCGAACGTGCCGTCGTAGGCGAAGGGGTCGTCCCACTGACCGGGATCGACCAGCCGCTTGGGGCGCCGGCCCACCTCCTTGAAGCGGGGGTTGACCTCGTAGAAGAAGTCCACGAGATCGTCCCAGATGGCGACCACCTTCTGGCCGTAGTCGAAGAACTTGGCGATCCTCAGGTGCATCTCGTTCATGTCGGAGGTGTCGATGGTGGCGCTGATCCCACCGGGCACGATCGTCTGCGGATGGGGATACTTCCCCCCGATGAGGACGTACGCCTCGCGCGCTACCCGCGTCATGTGCAGGGCTTCCGCGTACAGCGACCCGGTGAGCGGCGTCATCGCCGTCATGATGTCGGCGATCGTGGCGAACCCGTGGACGGCCTGCCCGGGCGCGGGCTGGCGCTGCGCCTGCTCCCAGATCTCGGGGTTCGTCTCGCGAACCGCCGGCTCGGAGAAGTCGGGGCCGGCCAGGATGAACAGGTGGAGGGGGTGATCGTAGAGGTATTCGATGGAGAGCAGCAGGTTTCTCGCCACCACTCCCATGGGCGGAGGCTTGATCCCGAAGGCCATCTCCATCGCCAGGGCCGATGTCGTGGCGTGCACCCCCCCGCACACTCCGCATGCTCGGGAGGAGATGAAGATGGCGTCGCGCGGATCACGTCCCTTGAGGATGACCTCGTATCCCCGGAAGAGAGTGGCCATGGAGTCGGTCTCGAGCACCTGGCGCTGTTCGAGGTCCACGACCGTGTGAAAGGCGAGGGCACCCGCTACGCGCGTGACAGGGTCGAAGTCTGCCCGCCTGACGTGCCCGTTCCGGGCGAGGAGCCGGTTCAGCCGCTCTTCGTCCTGGTCGAGAGGGGTCAGCTCACGTACCTGGTACCCATAGGGGTCGGCCACGCCCTGGCGCAGCCGGGCATTGCCCTGCTCGTCGAACTCGACCGGAAGGTTCTTGAAGCACATAGGCTCAGGGCTCCTTGGGGACGTCGATCACGTGCTCGGTGGTTGCGCCGGCCCGGGGGGTCGGGACGGGGCCGTGGGGGCGGGCCGGGCCAGGATGTCGCGGGTCTTCGGAATGGGTTGCTCGGCGTTGCGCTTGTCCTGGTTCACCGAACCGCTGTACTGCAGGCGGTGGTAGAAGAACTTGTCGATGAGAGCCATGAGGCTCGGCTTCGACTGCTCAGCCGACCAGCCTGAGGGCACCTCGCCCAGCCTGTCCCACAACGGCTCCCGGTTCCCGGCCCGGATGCTCATCCGCCGCAGCCGTCTGATGTGCGCCCCGTAGCTGTGTGCCATGGTGCTGGAGAGCGCAGATCCCGGCGCCGGCTTGTAGAAGGGGCTGTACTTGTCGGGGAACCCCGGCATGGTGCACCCGATGCACGGTCCACCGGCCACCATGCAGCCACCCATGTGGTTGATGGCTCCGCGCTCGGTGATGTTGCACTGCACCACCGGCCCCCAGCAGCCGATCTCCACGACGCACTCCTGGTCGCCGTAGGAATGGGCGAAGACACCTTCCTCGTAGTAGCCGGCGCGCGGACAGTGGTGATGGACGGTCTCCCCGTAGAGCCATACCGGACGACCGAGCTCGTCGAACTCGGGCAGCGGGCCGATGCCTTCGAGGAACAGCAGCACTGCGCCGACCGTCTCGGTGAAGTTGTCCCCCACGGGCGAGCAACCCGGGATGTTGATCACCGGGACACCCAGGACCGAGCGGTAGTCCTTGCCCAGGAAGTCCATGAGGCCCATGGAGCCCGTGATGTTGCCGGCCGCCGCCGGGATCCCGCCCCAGGTGGCGCACGTGCCGATGGCAATGCAGGCGGCGGCGTCTGGTGCCATGGCCTTCACCCAGTCGGTCACCCGCAGGGGCTGGTCGGGTGGCCGCGGGGCGGGCATCGCCTCGGGCCAGTCCGCTCCCACCCCGAGGCCCGAGAAGTAGCCCTCGTGCTCGAAGGCCTGGTCGTCGGGGATCGAGCCCTCGAGGACCACGACATAGGGGGCGCCCAAGGTGCCCTCCACCGCCTGGCGGAAGGGCTTCATGAAGCCGTGGCCTGCGGAGACCGACAGCACCGGGTGATGCAGGACCACACGGGGAAGTCCGGGGACGGTCCCTCCGAGAAGCTGCTCCACCGATGGCGCGGTGGCGCCGGAGACGGCGACGGTGCACCCGTCGCAACTCATACCCGCGATCCAAAAGACATGCACCTCGTCCAAGGCGCCGCCGTCGCTGCCCCCGAGGCCCCCGACTCCCTCGGGCGTGGCATCTCCGAAGACGGAGCCGGCGTGCTCTGCCAACGGGACTCGGCTCTCAGTCGTTGCCGCCACCCCCTCTAGACCGTTCAACTAAGTGTATGGTACATCTAATAGCAACATCCTGTGTCTCCTGCGAGGCGCCGTCAACTGGCGAGGCGCCGTCAACTGTCGGTCAGGAGGTCCGATGACCAAGAGCTTCCAATGCGCTCATGGCGGAGTGGTGTGCAACGCCAAGATCACGGGAGCGACCGAGGAGGACGTCCTCGCCAAGGCCGTTGAGCACGCCAAGAAGACACACGGTGTGGACCTGACCCGGTCGAAGACGCTCGCCCGGTACGCCCAGAGCCTGGTGCGCGACGACAACAGTGAGGAAGGCCGCTGAAGTGACGAGCGCAGTGGCGACGGGATGGATCATCGGGTGGGCCATCGGATTCGTCGTGACCGTCGTTGCCGCATCGCTGCTCCTCTTGATCATCGGCCTGGGGCGCCGGATCACCCGACAGGCACAGGCGATCACCACCGCTCTCGACGGTGCCCGGGACAACACCGACGCAATATTCGACGTCGCCCGGACGAACCTGGGCATCGCCAGGATCACCCGGGCTCTGCGAACGCTTCGGACAGGAGCGCCTTCGTGATGCTCTCGACCGTCAGCGCCGGAATCGCCGCCCTGGCTTCGATCGGGCTCCTGGTCCTGCTCGTACTCGCCCTTGTCGTGTGGGGCCTGTTCCAGAACGTGGTGCGGCCGGCCCTCGAGATCCGCCGCTACAGCGGTGACATACTCGAGGCTGGGGTGGGGATCGCCACCAACCTCGACGGTGTCGAGGAGCTGGCGCGCACCCGGGAGCTGGCTCTGGCGGTCCCGGCCTTGGCGAGCGCGCTGCTCGCCAAGATCGAGGGGGCCGGCGCATGAACGTGCTCGCACTCACCACGAACCAGACCGCCTGGTGGGTCACCCTGGGGATCTGCCTCGTCGTGGCCCTGGTCGTCTGGGGTCTCCTCGAAGCGTTACGGCGCACCGTCCGCGACGTCGACGAGGCCGTGGGCCGCCTGTGGACGATGGGCAAGCGCCTGGCACAGAACACCCAGGCGGCGCACCTGCTGGGGACGACGAAGCTCCGAGGGGTAGATCTGCTCGAGGAGCTCAACACCCACCGTGGCAGTTCGTCAGCACCACAAGGGAGTGATGGATGAACACAGCGCTGATCGTCGTGACCATCGTCGAGGCGGCGATCGTCGTCGTCGTCCTGGCCGTCTATCTCATCGCCATCGCCACCGTTCTCCGTCGTGTGTCGTCGACGCTGGGGCTCATCACCTTCGGTGTGCGCGCCATCGAGCGCCAGACCGAGCCCATCGGCCCCGTGGTCAAGGACATCAACGCCGCTCTCGAGCAGGTCGCCGGTGCGCTCGAGGACCTCGCCGCTCCCGGCGTTCCCGCCGCCCCGCGGGCCCCCACCGGGTAGGACGCCAGCACCACCGGGCCTCGCCTGCGCGAGGCGCTTCGTTCCGCCTGTCGCCACGAACCCTGTCGGCCCTTCGTGTCACTATTGGCGCAATACATATAGTGACGGGGCCAATATTTGGCGTTAGCATGAAATTCTGAAGGCGTGGGGCGGCCCGCCAGTCGACCTGGTACCGGGTTCCCCTGCGACGGGGAGGTGCTGCAGGTGGGCGAATCCGGTGTCGGTCGTCTGGTGGCGGGGTCGGGAACAGTTCTTCTCGGGCTCTGGTTGTTCGTCGTCCCCTTTGTGGCAACGAGCGCCGGCATGCCCTTGGCGGCGGCGTCGAAGCCGGCAGCGGCAACCGCCAGCGCACAGCTGGCATCGGCGAGCTCCGGATCGCACTCCGCGGCGGCCAACGCCACGACGGCCAAAAGCGCGGCGAGCAAGGCGGCGGGGTCGAAGCCTCAGCAGGTCGTCCTCGACCGCGGTGTGGCTTTCGGCGTGATGATCCCGGGTATCGCCCTGGTGCTCCTCGGGATGTACATCGTCGTCTCGGTGTTCGACGATCGCCGGCGTCAACCCGCAGCAGCCATATGACCCGCAGTGGCCACATGACCCGCATCTGTCGTCGATCCCCTTTGAGGGGTGATGAGCGAGGAAGGAAGCGCCAATGTCGCTGAGAACCGAGACGATTGCGCCCGCAGCCGGCCTCCAGCTGCCTGACGGCGCCACCCGGCTCACCAGGGCGAGGATGACCTTGGTCCCGGCCATCGGCGGCGTGCTGGCGGGCATCGTTGCCGCCGGCGCCGCAGGCACCAGCACGGAGACGATCTACCTGGGTGCCGTGTGGGCCGGGGCTGCCGCCGGGCTCTTGCTGGTCGTCGCCCTGACGGAATTCGCCGTCAGCCATCTCAGAGGGTCCATGCCTGCCGGCGTGCTCCGCCGGTACCGGGCGCAGATGTTCCGGTACACCGTCAGCTGGTCACTGGGTGGCTTTGCGCTGTGGTTCCTCATCGTCCAACCCCTGTTGCGGCAAGCGGCAGGCATCGACGTGCCCATGTTCGGTGGAGCCTGAGAGACGCGGAAGGGATAGATCAATGGCCGATTCAACGATGACCCTGGCAGTACCGCAGGGAGCCACAGCACCGCAACCTTCGTCGCACCCTCTTGTCGGTGGCGCCCCGATCGCCCCCCACCGTGCTGCTGCCGTCTCGTGTGGCGTGCTCGCCGGATGGGCAGCGGCGGGAGTGTGCAAGATGGGGATCGTCGCCGCCCTGTTGGGCTGCTTCGGGGTGAGCAGCTACGTGGGCAGCGAGATCCTCTGGGGCTTGGGCTGGACCCCGGTCGTCGGGCTGTTCGCCATCGCCCTCATCTTCGGCGTGAGCTACGTCCTCAACCGGCGCATGTTCGCCACCCGGCCACGGAACGAGGCCATGGGCTCCTACTGGCGCCTGGTGCGGACCACGGCCTTTACGGCGGGCCTCTGGTTCTTCGGCACCGTGTTGCTGTCCATGACGGTCATCTACGGAGTCGGCGGAGGACCGATCAAGATCACCGGCTAGTAGCCGGCTGACGGCTCGGTCCGAGATGAACGGTCGCCGCGGCCGGAGCCACCTGGTCCTGTCGCTCGGACCAGCGCTCTCGCGATTCGGCCGGAACCTGACCGATGTCTCGCTGGCCGAGCCGCCCATAGCCGGGCGCCAGGGCGAAGTCGAGGAGACTCTCGAGGTCCTGCTCCGTTGGAGCCGCAACAACGCGCTGGTCCAGGGACCCCCGGGCTCCGGAAAGTCCGCCCTCGTCCACGAGGTCGCTCGCCGCCTGGTGGGGCCCTCGGCTCCCGCCGCCCTCGCCGGCCGGACCCTCGTCGAGCTGGACATCGGCGCCATGGCCGCCGGGGCCACCGTCAGAGGGCAGCTCGAGGAGCGGGTGACGGCGGTCCTGCGCGAGCTTTCGGAGTACCGCGGCGGCATCATCCCGGTGATCGAGAACGTCTCGGTGCTCCTCGAAGACGATGCCGTCGCCGGTGCTGCCGTGTTTCGCTGGCTCCTCGTTCCGCTCCTCGAGGCCAAGCAGATACCCGTGCTGGCCACGGCCCGGGGGGCGGCCGCAGAGCAGGTGCTCTCGGGCTCAGGGTTGCACGGGCTTTTCCAACGCATCCAGCTCACGAACCTCTCCGATAGAGATGTCGCCGCTGCTCTGGGCGTCCACCTCGCTGCGCTCGAACGCCATCATGGTGTGCGGGTGCCCACGGACGTCTTGGACCAGGCGGTCGATCTGGCGTGTCGCTACGTCACCGATCGTGCCCTTCCGGAGTCTGCGCTGTCGCTGCTGGACCAGGCATCTGCGTCGGCACGCCTGGACGACCCGCCAGCGGAATCGTTGACACCGGGCCATCTGGCGGCGGTGGCGGCACGGTGGACGGGCATGCCCGTTCAGCACCTCCTCGAGGAAGAGGCCGCCCGGTTCACCCGCCTCGAGGAGCTACTGGAACGGCGCGTCGTGGGCCAGCCTTCTGCCGTCACTGCCGTCGCCAACGCCGTACGCCGATCCAGGGCGGGGATCAACGATCCCAACCGCCCCCTCGGCTCGTTTCTGTTCCTGGGGCCGACGGGGGTGGGCAAGACGGAGCTCGCCCGTGCCCTGGCGGCACTGCTGTTCCGGGACGAGGACGCCCTGGTGCGCATCGACATGTCGGAATACATGGAGCGCCACCAGATCGCACGGCTGATCGGCGCACCACCGGGCTACGTCGGCTATGGAGAAGGCGGCCAGTTGACCGAAGCGGTCCGCACCCGCCCGGACAGCATCGTGCTCCTGGACGAGCTCGAAAAGGCGCACACCGACGTCTTCAACCTGCTCCTGCAGGTGATGGAGGACGGGCGACTGACCGACGGCCGCGGACAGACCGTCGACTTCAGCCACTGCGTCGTCATCATGACCTCGAATTGCGGCTCGGACCATATCGTCAGGCTGGCAGACTCACAGCACGACATCGTCGTGGAGCATGTGATGAACGCCGTCAACGCCCAGTTCAAGCCCGAGTTCCTGAACCGCCTGGACGACATCATCGTGTTCAACCGCTTGACGCTCCCGGTGATCCGCAAGATCGTGGACATCCAGATCGGTCACCTGCGCCAACGGGCCAGCGACCACGGGATCGACGTGGAGCTTTCCGACGCCGCTCGCCAGTGGTTGGCCGAACGCGGCTACGACCCCGACTACGGCGCGAGACCCCTCAGGCGACTCATCCGCCGGCAGATCGAGGACGCTCTGGCACTGCGCATGGTGGCCGGCGAGCTGGGCGAGGGTAGGAGGGCTCACGTGGACGTCCACGACGACCAGCTCCACCTCGGGTTCGAACCGCCACAAGGCACCCCGGACCTGAACGCCCATTCCTGACCCGCCGGCCACTGCGCCGGCAGCACCCCTGGGCTCGGTAATGGCGAGGCCCGGCTACCGCCGATTGTGGGCGGCGCGCACGGTGAGCCAGTGGGGCGACGTCGTGCAGTTCACCACCCTCGCCTTGTTGGTGCTCCACCGCACGGGCTCGGGGGTGGGCGTCTCGGGCGCCGTGTTGGCCGAGGCCCTCCCCGTCATCGCCCTGGCACCGCTGGCCGGCACGCTCGTGGACCGGTTCCCCAGGGTGAGGATCATGGTTGGGGCCGACCTCGCCCGGATGGTCCTCGCCGGCGTCCTCGCCCTGTGGCACAGCGACCTGGCCGTCGTCTACGGCGTCGCCTTCGGCCTGTCGGCCGGCTCGGTGTTCTTCAACCCGGCCGCCGGCTCACTGCTGCCCGGCCTCGTCTCGAAGAACGAGCTCGTGGCCGCCAACTCGGGCATCTGGTCGGCGGCCGTGCTCAGCCAGGTGGCCCTCGCCCCGCTGGCCGGGCTCCTGGCCGGGACCCTCGGCTACGGCGCCGCCTTCGGGCTCAATGCCGCCAGCTTCGCCGCCAGCGCCGCCCTTCTCGCCGGCCTGCGCGCTGGCGAAGCACCCCGGGCCTCGTCGCGGGCCCGCCTGTGGTC
>JBJKRZ010000202.1:0-17775 GCA_046704365.1 Acidimicrobiales bacterium
CCTGTGGTCCGAGGCCCGCCACGGGGTCGGCGTCATCGCCGGAGACCGGCTGCTGCGGGCGCTCGTCGTGGCCCAGGCACTGGCCGCCCTGTCGGCCGGCGCCACCAGCGCCCTGCTCGTCGTCCTCTTGCGACGCCAGGTGCATGCTTCGACGACCGGCTACGGCCTGGCCCTCGGCGCCATCGGTGCCGGTGCCTTCCTCGGCCCCCTGCTGCTCCCTCGATTCCGGAGCGGACACCGCCACGCCAGGGTGGTCTTCGGCGCCTTCTCGTTGCGGGGACTCGTCGATCTCGTCCTGGCCAGTGTCGGCGCCTTGCCCGCAGCGCTGGGCACCCTCGTGGCCTACGGCCTGGGGACGTCGACGGGCAACATCAGCTTTTCCTCGCTCATCCAGTCCCACGTTCCCGACGACAAGCGGGGCCGCGTCTTCTCCACCTTCGACCTCGTCTGGCACAGCGCCCGACTGGTGAGCGTGGCGGCGGGCGGCGTCGTCGCCGATGCCTACGGCGTAAGCGTCGTGTACTACGCCGGCGGCTCGCTCCTCCTGCTCGCCGCTTTGAGCGGAGCTCTGGGGACCTCTGCCGGGCGGCCTCGCTCGTACCTTCATCCGCGAAACGCCGCTGCATCTGTTCACGACCGTCCTGTTCACGACCGTCCCGACCGTCCTGTTCAGGACTGCCGGACCTCGATGCGCCGTGTGCTTGGATATGGACATGACCGTTGACGAAGTCGCTCCGCGGGTCGTGAGCGCCAGCCGCGAGATGGCAGCCAGCGCCGAGACAATCTTCGAGCTCATCGCCGACCCGGCCCAACAGCCTCGATGGGACGGTAACGCCAACCTGGTCGAGGCCGTCGGCGGGCGCCGAATCAGTGCCGCTGGCGAGGTGTTCAGCACGAAGATCACCAACGGCAGCATCCGGGAGAACCACATCGTCGAGTTCGAAGAGAACCGCCACATCGCCTGGGAACCCGCCGATCCGGGCCAGCAGCCGCCTGGGCACCTGTGGCGCTGGGAGCTCGAGCCCCTGGCGCCCTCGCTGACGCGCGACACCCACACCTACGACTGGTCCCGGCTGACCGAGGAGAAGCGCCTCGCCCGGGCCCGGGCGACCACTGCCGAGATGCTTCAGGCCTCCCTCGACCGCCTCGCCACCCTTGCCGAAGAGCAAGAGGCCAATCGCTGATCCTCCACGACCTGAGGCCACGCTGGAAGGCGGGGTGACCCGGGCGTTTTTTTGGGCCCTTGCCGCCCACCGGTGCCGTGTTGTCCTCGCAACCCTTGCACCTCCCCGGTGGAGCGCGATCAGATGAGGACCTCACTTCCGGTCCCCAGGGGTCATCCACGAACGGAGGAGGTCGGCATGAAGAACGTCGAGGCGAAGAGCAACGTGATCCCCCTCCTGTCAGGTGCCGAGGCCGAGGACGAGGCCATGCAGGCCGCCGAGCAGGCCCAGGAGGCGGCGCTGCGGGCGGCCGACGAGGCGGCCGCAGCGGAGCTGGCGCGTTCCGAGCTGATCCACAGGGCGACGGTGGCCCGCGCCGACATCATGCGGTCCGCCACGGTGGCCCGCGCCGAGGCGCTCAAAGCACTCACCCAACGGCACGACGAGCAGCTCCGGGAGGCAGAAGCGGCCCGCGCCGAGGCCTTCAGGAACGCCGAGGAGCGCTACAGCACCTCGTTGCAGCGCTCCGAGACGGTGGCGGCCCGCGCCGTGGAGCAGGCCTACCAGGAAGAGCTCGCTGCCGCTCAGAAGGCTCACGAGGAGGCGTTGCGGGCGGCCGAGGCAGCGGCGAGGAGCGCCTCGGAGCGGGCTCAGGCCATCAAACAGGCCGGGGCCCTTCGGGCGGAGTCGATCTATCGGGCCGGCGTCGAGCGTGCGACCAGCCTGAAAGAGGCGACCAACCTCTACGGCGGGTCCCTCACCAACGCCTCAAAAGCGCGAGCGGAACAGCTCAAAGCGGCGCTTCGCGACCACGACGAGGCCATGTCGCGGGCAACCGCTGTCTTCGAAGAAGCATTCCGCGCCGGTGACGAGCTGGTGGCTGGCGGTGCTCAGGGCGAGCTGTCACCTTCGGACGACGAGATCGGGGAGTCGCACGCCAGCGACGGCGAGCCCGGGGAGCCGACCACCCAGACGGCAGGCTGAGCACCCGCGCCTCGTAGCCACCACCTACTACTTCGCTACTGCGGAACGATGACAACGGCGAGCAACCACGGTGGCAGTGGAGTGGCTGGCGGCGATCACGACCCGGGGTCTGGCACTGGGGTGAGCAGAACGGACTTCACCGGAGCACTGCGGCGTCCGTCACCGCTCGGCGCTCCGCTCACGGTCGAGCCGATCCAGAGGGCCAGGTCCGGGAGCAGGTCGGCGAGAGGCCTGGAGGGATCCTCCAACATCGATTCGCACACCAAGGCCCTCACGCCATGGACGAAGCCGACGTATACGGCGTCGGGGAGAGGGCCGAGACCGGGATCCTCGGCCCGCGCGGCCAGGTGCTGGGCACGCAGCATGCGCGCCATGGCGTTGAGCGCCATGCGAAGGCGGTCGCGTCCGGGTGGGCCGGCACTGTCCACTTGGAGCACGAAGGCCCGCGCCTCGGCGGGCCTCGCATCGAGGAGCCCGAGGTAGGCAGCGAGTCCTTCGCTCAAGGCACGCTCCCATCCCCCGCCACCCTTTTGCTCGTCGGTCGCCACCCGGTCCCCTGCGCGGGTCGACACGGAGCCCGCTGCAGCGGTGACGGCCCCGAGGATCTCGGACACGAAGTCGTCGTAGGCAGCCAGATAGCACTCATCTTTGGTCGAGAAGTGCTCGTAGAAAGCGTTGGGCGCCACGCGGGCCCGTCGGCAGATGCCGGTGATGGTGCTGCGCGCCAACCCGGCCTCGGCGACGAGATCGGTGACGGCTCGCAGTATCCGGTCCCGCTGCGAGGCGGCCACCTCCTGGGGGGACAGGCCGTGCGGACCCCGAGGAAGGCGCTCGAAGTCCGCCGGCCCATCGGTGGTCCGGGGCGTGGGCGAGAGGGGGTCCTCGGGGCGGGGCTTGACAGGCATGGCTAGATAAGGCAGCTTATTCCACGAGGGCGGCGGGGTCACGCGTCAAGGCTCTGCGAACGGCGGCTCTCTCGAGGCGGACGGGAGGAGATCGGTGAAGGCGGGGGCGATCAGCGCTGCAGGTGGCTCCACCGCGCCCCCTCGTCACAGCCCCGGGCGGCTTCGCCTTCAACCAGACCCCGGGTCCCGATGCCTAGGACCTTTTCCCACCAGATGCATGCACACGTGGATCCTCTTCCCGCACCTCCAAGCCGGGGTGGGGGGAAGTTCCACTTCGTGACCAACGGCCGAGGAGGCGAGTGAATCGATGAAGATGCGCAAGTGGGCGGGCACACCGTTGTTGGGCACCGGGATCCTCACCCTGGTGGTGGGCGTGGCCCTCTTCAGCCCGATCACCGGGCTCACCGGCGGCGGCGCCGCTTTGACCGCGACGAACGCCCCCGAGTACGTGAGCAACGGCGAAGACGCCACCACCGGCTACAGCGAGGTCAAGAACGTCCCCATCACGATGTCCGATGGCGTCATCCTCGAGGCGGACGAGTACGTCCCCAGCACCTGCAGCGCCGCCGAGCCGTGCCCGGTCCTCCTCATCCAGACCCCGTACCGGAAGTCAGCGGTCAGCCTGGACGTCCCCTATCTCTACGAGCACGGCTACATCGAGGTGGTGGCGGACGTACGGGGCACAGGATCGAGCGAGGGCTACTGGGACTCCCTGGGACCGCGCGAGCAACAAGACGGCGCTGAGCTGGTTCAGTGGGTGGCCAACCCGGCCCACTTGCCGACCAACGGCCAAGTGGGCCTGGCCGGTGCGAGCTACGGGGGCATCAACCAGTTGCTCACCGTGGAAGCCGTCAACGACGACATCGCTGGGCACGGCCCGCTCACGGACCCCGGGTCCGGCTGTGTGAGCTCGGCCACCTTCAACTGCGGGAACCCGACCGGCATCACCGGGAACCCCATCGAGGCCATCTTCCCCCAAGTCGCCATGTCCGACGCCTACCGTGACGTCGTCCTGGCGGGCGGCACTCTCGACACCGCCTTCATCCCCGCCTGGCTGGGCCTCGTGAACGGTCTCGGGGTGGTCCCCGGTCAAGGCATCGGCGAACCACCCTCGAGCGAGAACCCCCAGATAGCCCTCAACGCCGAATCACAGCATGTCGAGGACCTGTACCTGTTCTCCGGATCGGTTGTCGCCGACGCTGCCCTGGGATCCTACGAGTCGCTGCTGCCCGAAGAGCTGCAGACCTACCCGCAGGCAGCCTACGACGGACCCTTCTTCCAGGTGCGCTCGCCCATCACCCACATCGAGCAGGTGAACGTGCCCACCTTCCTCATAGGCGGCACCTACGACATCTTCCAGCGGGGCGAACCCACCAACTTCAACGCCCTCGACCTGCCCGCCGGCGAGAAGAAGCTCGTCATCGGTCCCTGGTACCACAACATCGAGGGCTCGGGCCTTCCGGCCACCGACAACCAGGGCAACGTCATCCCCGACGAGGACAACCTCCAGCTCGCCTGGTTCGACCACTGGATGGACAACCCCGACAGCACCGGCCCCACCCACAGCGCCGCCGACATCGCCGACGGCAAGGGAACGGCCAACGGGATCGAGACGTTCCCCACGGTGGAGGCATACCGCCTCGGCGCCGACCAGTGGGTCCCCCAGACGCAGTACCCGGCGGCGGCCACCACCGGCCAGCGCTGGTACCTGGCGGGGAGCCCTTCGGTGGGAGGGGCCTCGGGCACCTTGTCGACGGCAGCGCCCTCGACCGTGGGCAGCGCCACGCTGCCCGCACTGACCGCCATCGGCGCCTGCTCCCGGTCCACGCTCCAGTGGTCCGGCACGGGCGGAGTAGCGGGAACCCTGCCGGTGTGCGAGCAGAACAGCACGCCGACCGAGGTCCAGGGGCTCGAGTTCACCTCCCAGCCGGCGAAGAGCCCCTACGTGATCAACGGCCCCATCGAAGCTGACATCTACATGAGCAGCACGGCCAGCGACTCAGCGTTGACCGCCACCGTCTCCGACGTCTCTTCAGCCGGGGCGGACGACATCACCGCCGGTACCTTGGTGGCCTCCCTGCGGCAGGTGACGGGGACGGTCTGTCCTTCGCGTCCTGTGGCCGGTGGCCGCTCGGCGACCTACGAGATCGTGCGCGGGTGCAGCGTCCGCCTCGACGGCCAGTCCATAGAGCCCTGGCACCCCTACACCCCCACGTCGCAGGCGCCACTGCAAGCGGGCAAGGTCTATCTACTGCAGATCGAGATCTTCCCCACGAGCGCGGTCATCGAGGCCGGGCACCAGCTGCGAGTGACCATCACGGCTGGGAACGAGCCCGTCGACTTCCCGCCCCTGTCCACGACGGCCAACTCGGCGGGCGTCGACACCTTCTATCTGGGACCGGTGTCGTCACCGCAGAGCGGAGTCGCCGCCAGCAGCATCTATCTGGGCACCACGACCCCGGCCAACGCCACTTGACGACCACGACTGCTCGGGCCGGAACCACCCCCAGGGCCGCTGGCACACTTGGCCTCGGCACGGGGGCGGCTCACGTCGAGCACAAGCGGCGGACGGCGTCGACGATGTGGCGGCGGTCGGGCAGCCAGGCGGCTTCGAGCTCGGGGGCGTACGGCGGGGGCGTGGCCTGCGCCCCCACGCGCTCCACGGGGGCGTCGAGGTCCCAAAAGCCATGGCGGGCCACGGTGGCGGCGATCTCGGCCCCGATGCCGAAGGGGACGACCGCCTCGTGGGCGATGAGGAGCCGGCTCGTCCTGGACAGCGACTCGAGGATCGGCGCCATGTCGAGGGGGACGACCGTGCGCAGGTCGATCACCTCCACCGAGATGCCTTCGGCGGCCAGGGCCTCGGCGGCGGCCAGGGCCTCGTGCACCATGCGCGACACCGAGACCACGGTGACGTCGGAGCCCGGGCGGACGACGAGCGAGGCGCCGATGGGGACGAGATGGTCAGCGGGAGGCTTGGGGCCCTTCATCCCGTACAGCAGCCGGTTCTCCACGAAGACGACGGGGTTGGGGTCGGCGATGGCGGCGCGCAGCAACCCGTAGGTATCAGCCGGGGTGGACGGCATGACCACGCTCAGCCCGGGGATGTGGGCGAGCAGGGCCTCGAGGCTCTGGGAGTGCTGGCTCCCCGAGGAGCGCCCGGCGCCGAATTGCGTGCGCACCGTGAGCGCCATCGAGGCTGCGCCGCCGGTCATGAAGGTCATCTTGGCCGCCTGGTTGAGCAGCTGGTCGAAGCACACGCCCAGGAAGTCGATGTACATGAGCTCGACCACCGGGCGCATGCCGGCCATGGCCGCCCCCACGCCCAGGCCCATGACGGCGGTCTCGGAGATGGGCGTGTCCCGCACGCGCTCGCCGAATCGTTGGCGCAGCCCTCGGGTGAGCCCGAACACGTTGCCGCCCTCGCCCACGTCGACACCGGCCACGAACACGCGCTCGTCGGCGGCCAGCTCGGCCTCCAGGGCGGCGCGCACGGCGTCCATTGTCCGGAACTCCTCCCCCTCGGAAGCGGGCGGAGGCGGTTCGGGGATCTCGGGCCGGGAGCGCACGACGAAGTCAGTGAGCGAGGCGGGCTCGGGGGTGGCCATGGCCCGGGCGGCGTCGGCCGCCTCGTCCAGACGGCGGGCCACCTCGGACCCGACGGCCTCGATCTCGTCGTCGCCCACGCCCGAGGACCGCAGGCGCTGCTCGTGGCGGGCGATGGGGTCGCGCCCCTGCCACTGCGCGAGCTCCCCGGGATCCCGGTAACGCTCGGGGTCTCCTTCGTAGTGGCCGTGCCACCGGTAGGTGGTGGCCTCCACGAGCACGGGACCGCCTCCGGCGCGTAGCGTCTCGACCACCTCCGCCATAGCCGAGGCCGTGGACACCACGTCGTTGCCGTCCACGCCGACGAAGCCCACGCCGTAACCGGCGGCCCGTCGCTCGAGGGAGACGACGCTCTGGGTGGAGGCGGGTGAGAACTCGGCGTAGCCGTTGTTCTCGCAGAAAAAAGCCACCGGCAGCCGCCACACGGCGGCCAGGTTCACCGCCTCGTGAAAGGCGCCCTGGGCGCAGGCGCCGTCGCCGAAGAAGGCCACGGCCACGGTGCCGTCCCGGCGCAGCTGGGCGGCGGTCGCCGCCCCCGCCGCGATGGGGAGGCCGGCGGCCACGATCCCGTTGGCTCCGAAGACCCCGAGGGAGCAGTCGGCGACGTGCATGGACCCGCCCCGGCCCTTGTTGGTGCCGCCGGCCCTGCCCAACAGCTCGGCGAACATCCCCCGAGGCTCCATCCCCTTGGCCAGGCAGTGCCCGTGGCCCCGGTGGGTGGAAGTGATGACGTCGCTCTGGCGTAGGGGCCAGCAGGCCCCCACGGCGGCAGCCTCCTGCCCCACCGACAGGTGCACGAAGCCGGGGATCTCCCCCTGGCGGTAGAGCGCGGCCACCCGCTGCTCGAAGCCCCGGATGAGGAGCATCCGCCGGTGCATCTCGAGGAGCTCGACCGCCGAGAATGCCGGCTGGGAGGGCCGCTGCGGAGCCACCGGCGCCGAGCGTAGTGTGTTGTACTGATCGGTACAAAGTAACGGTACAAAGTAACGGTACAAAGTCACGGTAGAAGAAACGGTACGAAGGAAGGGCGGTGCGATGGCCCGGGAACCGGCGGCACGGCGCGTGGTGGCCATCACGGGCGCGGGGGGAGCGCTGGGGGCGGCGCTGTCGCGCCGGCTGGCGGGAGAGCCCGGCACCGATCTCGTGCTGAGCGACGTGAGCGAGCATTCGCTCGCCGCCACCGTGGACGGCCTGCCCCCCGCCCGGGGTGCCGTCGAGACCGCCCTTGCCGACGTGGGCGACTTCGAACAGGTGCGGGCGGTCGTGGAGCTGGCCGAGACGCGCTTCGGGCGCCTCGACGTCTTCATCGCCAACGCCGGGGTGATGGCACCCAGCGGCCGCATCCACAACCTGAGCACCGAGGACTGGGATCGGGTCATCAGCGTCAACCTCCTCGGCGCCGTGCACGCCGTGCGGTCCGCCGTACCGGTCATGCGCCGCCAGCACAGCGGCTCCATCGTGCTCACCGCATCGGTGGCGGGCATGACCGCCTGGTCGCACGCCGCTCCGTACTGCGCCACCAAGGCGGCGGTCATCGAGCTGGCCAAGGTGGCGGCACTCGAGTACGCCGGCGAAGGCATCAGGGTGAATTGCGTGTGCCCGGGGACCTTCCGCTCGGCCATCCACGAGGGCCTGCCACCCGAGGCCCTCGACGCCATCACCGGGCGCCATCCCCTCGGGCTGGGCGCCGCCGACGACCTCGTGGGCGCCTACTGCTATCTGGCCGGGGACGACTCCCGGTGGACCACGGGCTCCGCCCTCGTCGTGGACGGCGGCTACTCGGCGCCCTGAGCCCCGCCCGGCCGGGGCCCCTCGATCCCGCCCATGAAGATCTCGGCGAAGGGCTTGGCCACGTCGCGCGCCGTCAGCCTGCCGCCGGGGCGCAACCACAGGTAAGTGTAATTGTGCATGCCGAGCCAGGCCCGGGCCGCCGTCCAGGGGTCGAGGTGGCGGAATTCCCCGCAGTCCACGCCGGCACCCAGCACCTTCTCGATGCGCCGCTCGTAGCTGCGGCGGCGCTGGCGGAACCGGGCGGCGCGCTCGCCGGTCAGGGCGGGGAACTCGTGGAGGAAGACCCACACGTGGTCGGGGTAGCGGTGGATGACGTCGAGCAGCTCCTCGCCGTGCATGGCCAGCTGCGCCGACGGCGATCCCCCCGCCTGCGCCACCCGGTCGGCGCCGGCCATGACCTCGTCCATCACCCGGTCGTGGATGGCGGCCAGCAGCTCCTCCTTGGAGCCGATGTAGTGGTACAGGGCGCCCTTGCCGAGGTCGTTGGCCTCGCACAGCTCGGTGATGCCAGTGGCGTGGTAGCCGCGCCGGGCGAAGAGGCGGGCGGAGGTGTCGACGATGGCCTGGCGGCGGGCCTGCCACCTCGGGCTGCGCCCGGAGCCGTCGCGCCGCTGCGCCGGGGGCATCGCCCGAGTATAGGCTGACTGGTCGGTACAAACTCCGGTGACGGTGGAGCGACGGTGCGCCGTGACCGCCACATCACCCCCGTGAGGTCCCTCTGGTGACGGCCGCTCATGGCATGCAGGCGGACATGAACTTCTTCGGCGTGCTCGACCACCACGCCACCCGCACCCCCCAGCAGCCCATCACGGTGTTCGAGGGCGAGGCCGTCACCTACGCCGAGATGGCGGCCCGGGCCGGCGCCCTGGCCGCCGGGCTGCACGGCGGCGGCGTCGGTCCCGGCGACGTGGTGGGGCTGCTTTCCTACAACTGCCCGGAGTTCCTGGAGACGATCTTCGCCGCCAACTACCTGGGCGCCATCGCCATGCCCGTCAACTGGCGGCTGGCGGCACCGGAGATCCGCTACGTCCTGGAGCACTCCGGAGCCAAGGCCCTGGTGTGCGACCGCTCGCTGACCGACCTGGGCGACGAAGCCGCCAAGGGCCTGGAGTCCCTCGCCGTGCGGGCCTGCGTGGCAGGTCCGGCGTCGGGGGGATGGAGGGTGCTCGACGACCTGCGGGCGGCGCACAGCCCGGCACGACGGGTTGCGGTGGACGGCGACGACGTCCACCGTCTCATGTACAGCTCGGGCACGACGGGCCGCCCCAAGGGCGTGATGATCACCCACGCCAACCTGGCATGGAAGAACCTGGCGCACATGGTGGAGCTCGGGTTCAGGGCGGACGACGTGGGGCTGGCCTGCGGTCCGCTCTACCACGTGGGGGCGCTGGATCTCACCACGACCTCGCTCATCGCCGCCGGGGCGACGACGATCCTGCACCGCGCCTTCGACGCCAAGTCGGTCGTCGACGAGATCGAACGCTCGCGCGTGACCACATTGTGGCTGGCGCCCGCCATGGTCAACGCCATGATGGCGCTGCCCGACCTCGAGCGACGGGACCTCACCTCGGTGCGGCTCATCGTCAACGGCGGCGAGAAGATGCCCATCCCCCTCATCGAGCGGATCAAGCGCACCTTCCCCTCGGCGTGGTTCGCCGACGCCTACGGCCTCACCGAGACGGTGTCGGGAGACACCTTCCTCGACCGCCACAGCATCGTGACCAAGTTGGGCAGCGTGGGCCGGCCCTGTCTGTACCTGGAGCTCGACATCTGGGACGAGGCGGGCCGTTCGCTTCTTGCCGGCGAGCAAGGGGAGATCGTGCTGCGGGGCCCCAAGGTGTTCAAGGGCTACTGGCGCGACCCGGAGGCGACGGCAGCCGCCATGGCAGGGGGCTGGTTCCACACCGGCGACGTCGGTGTGCGCGACGACGACGGGTACCTGTTCATCGTCGACCGGCTCAAGGACATGATCGTCTCAGGCGGCGAGAATGTGGCCGGCTCCGAAGTTGAGCGGGTGCTCTACGAGCACGAGGCCGTTCTGGAAGCGGCGGTGGTCGGTCGCCGGGACGACCGCTGGGGCGAGGTGCCCGTCGCCTTTGTGGTGCTGCGCCCCGGCGCCACGGCCAGCGTCGAGGACCTGGTCGAGCACTGCCGGGCCCAGCTGGCGCGCTTCAAGGTTCCCAAGGACATCGCCTTTCTCGACGCCCTCCCCCGCAACCCCTCGGGCAAGGTGCTCAAGCGGGAGCTGCGCGGGCGCCTTTAGGGGGCCGCTCCTCGGGAACGCGGGCGGGAATTGCCGGCAGAAATCGAGCTGTGCACTCACGGCGCCCAGGTGATCTCCCACCGATTGTCCTCGGGGTCCGAGAAGTACCCCGAGTACCCACCCCACGCTCTTGTGACGGGGGCAACAACGGGACGGGCGCCGAGGGCCACAGCGGACTGAAACGTGTCGTCCACGGCTCGAGTGCTTTCGAGGTTGATACCGAGCGTGAACCCCTTCCAGCCCGACTCCGGTGACCGCTCCCCCGGCGCAGCCTCTTCCCCGAGCTGCCCGATGGGATAGAGGGCGAGGAGCGTGGTTCCGGCCTCATAGGTGGCGAACTCGTCGCTGGAACCGGGTCTCTCGCTCCAACCGACGCCGGCGTAGAACGCCCGCAAAGTGGCCATGTCCCGTGCCCCCAGTGTGATGTAGTTGATCCGCTGTGGAAAGGTCACGGGTCAACTCTGTCACGGAGACGCTTCCCTGATGGCACCGCCGTCAGGCATTGTGGGCTCGTGACCGGCACCGGGCGGAAGAAGACCGAGAAGTCACCCGTGCAGGTGGAGAGCCCGAACCGCCCTGCGACGGCGTGGCGCACCCGGGCTCGTTGGCTCGTGCACCTCGGCCTCCTGGCCTCCGTGGCGGCCGCGCTGGGGACCCTGCAGCTCCTCCACATCCGAAACGCGATCCATGCCGATGTGGGGCTGGTCTTCGCCGGGCTCGTCGTCGTCCACCTGGCACAGCGCCGCCACCGCCTTGCCCGGATGATCGGCCAGCTGAGGCACCTGCGCCCCAGGGTCAGGCGCGAGCTAAGACTCCTGGCGTCCGATGCGACCCTCGCCTTCATAGCCGTCAACGTCGTGGTCTCGGGGATCCTCGACTGGGGTCGGGGCGGCCCCCTGCCTCTCCCCCTGCCGATGCCGTTCGCCAGGTGGCACCTCACGTCGTCGGCCGTGCTCGTGGTGTACCTGGCCGCCCACGTCACGCGCCGGTGGAGACGCCTCCGGCGCTCCACGATCCGATAGCCCTCGAAGACGGTCTTCAACAGCCGGGCACCTATCCACACCCGACCGGGCCGCTGGGCCATGACGGTCGGGCAGAGAGGGCCGGCGGCAAATGACCCAACCCACGGTGCCGAGAGGGGTCCTTTGTCAACCCTCAGGTCACCTTGTGCCGAACCCACCTTCAGCCGACGAGGCCTGCTCCGTCGCGGGGGACTGTACTGGCGATACTGGTCGGGTGGAGCGATCTGGGAGTCCGCCGAACAGCACGAGAAGTGGTTCGAGGAGAACGTCAGGCCGAACCCTCGCCTGACGCAAAGGTGAAGCATGAAGTCATCGAACTTCACAACCTGGTGGTGCCGTAGTTCGAACCTCCTGATCGATTTGCGGACCATGCGCGTGGGCACCCGTGCCGCCCGCCCGTAGGTGATCCAAGGACAAGGCCAGAGCGATACTGAGCGGTTTCGGCCATCCGCGCTGGCCTGCTCAATGAGCATGGGGGGTGTTACCGGAGTACTTGTCAACGCGCGGGGCACCTGGAGCGTAATGACGGGTGTGGAACATGGTTCGTCAACCGAGAAGCAGCCGCCTGCTGAAGGCCACAGGCGTGGCCATCGACGCCCGGCAAGGCCGTCAACGTCACTGGCTTCCCCCGTTGGCGGGCACTGATTCTGGGCGAGATTTGGAATGGAATCGTGCTTCGGCCTCTTGGCCAATGAATCGCCGCACGGCAATCTGAGGAGATGAGCCGTTCCCTCGGAGTCGCCATTGGCACGGCACTCGTCACCCTTCTTGCCGCCTGTGGGACTAGCTCTCCTTCTGCCAAGCGGGCGCCGTCGACCACGGGGGCCATACCTTCCTCTGTGCCCGCGACGAGCGCGCCCCTAGCACCCAATCCAGTCGAGTCTGCTCCAGCGATCTTCTTCGTGGACGACAGCCACGGCTGGGCGAGCGGGAGCGGGGGCATCGAGGCCACCGTCGACGGAGGAAGCACCTGGAGTCTCCAATACGGGGCCACCCCCCAGGACAAGGCCTCTGTGGTGCTCACCGGGATCGGGGCACTCGATTTCCTCGATAGGGACCAAGGCTGGGCGGTGGACGGCGGCTCGCTCATCGAGACATCAGACGGCGGAGCGATCTGGACATCGGTCGGAAAGCCTGATGCCCTTCACGGAGCTTCGCAGCTGCGGTTCTTCGACCGCCGCCACGGATGGTCGATCGTCACCCAGGAGCCGTGCTCGATCTCGAGCGGATGCACCGATGAAGGCTCGCTGTTGTCAACCTCAGACGGCGGTCTCACCTGGACCCAGAGCTCTCTGCACGATTCGGTGCTCGCCATGTGCTGGGAAAACCCGATGGTGGGCTGGGCCGGAGGATCGCCGCTTCTCTACGCGACGACCGACGGGGGCATCACCTGGAGATCGATCAGTCTTCCTGGCTTCTATCCTCGCCCCGCCGATCCGAACCAAGGAGCGGGCACCATCATCAGCGACATCGCCTGCTTCGGCCAGACGGCTTGGGTGTTCGGCGCCCAGGGTGTCGCTGCGGGATCAGAAGGCTTCACCGTCGATCGGACACTGGACGGTGGCGCCCACTGGCAACCTGTTCTCGGCGGTGCCGGCGGCTCGGGGCTCACGAGAATCGACGATTACGCCGGGCCCATCGCCGCACCCACGGCCGAGGCCGCCTACTTTGTCGGCTTCTGTCCGATGTGCACACCAGTCGAGACATCCATCTCCTCGACGAAAGACGGCGGCAGCACCTTCCAGCACTTCCAGGTGAACCCCAACGTCCCAGACTCCGGGCTTGCCCCGTCGGCGGTCAGCTTCTCCGACCCCGAGCATGGCTGGATCCTCGGCGCCCAGGACTCCCCGGGTCGGCCGGCCACCGGCGAGATCTACGCCACGACTGATGGCGGTAAGACTTGGCACCTCGAGTACCAGTCACCACTGTTGTCGGCGCCCAGTCCGTGAATGCGTGATCCACTCGACGCTCAGCGGAACAGGAATCGGCCCGCTTTCTGCCAACCACCTGCGTAAGCTTGCTGCCGGACTCAGCTGAAGGAGATCTGCCCTGTCGTGAGGGCGCCGACGACCCCGCCGTCGACGAGGAGGTCGGTGCCGGTCACGAACGACGCCGCCGGGGAGAGGAGGAACAGCGCCGCGGCGGCGACGTCGTCGGGGGTACCGAGGCGGCCCATTCCCGATCCCTGCACCATGGAGCGCATGAAGGACCCGGTGGGCCCGGCCAGCTCCGCCTGGCCCATGGCAGTGGAGATGATCCCGGGGCTGATCGAGTTGAGGCGCGCCGATCGCCTGCCCCACGCCACGCTGGCGGCGCGCACCCGCAGGTGGTTGGCGCGCTTGGCGAAGGCATAGGCCAGGCCGGGATCAAGGCGCCGGGCGCGCTCGAAGAGCGCCGAGCCGCGGAGCTCCCGAGCGGGGGCGGTGGCCAGCTCGGATTCCTCGTCGGGCTCCATGGGGGCTCCCATGTACCCGGCCATGGAGGCGATGACGAGCCCCGCCCCCCCGGCCGCCACCACCCGGGCGAACTCCTCGAGCACGTAGGCCACGCCCAGCAGGTCGACCTGCAGAATGGCCTCCGTCGACGCCTGGACCGGTGACAGGCCTGCCGTGTGGACGACGAGGCGCACCGGGCCGATGCCGGCGGCGCGCTCGGCCAGCGCCGAGACGGCGTCGGCGTCCGAGACGTCGAGGCCCACCGGGGTGACGTCGTGTCCCTCGCCGGCCAGCGTGGCCGACACCGTGCCCAGGGTGCCCTCGTCGGCGTCGGCCAGCACGAGGGCCCGTCCCGGCCCCACCCGGCGGGCGATGGCTTGGCCCATTCCCCCTACTCCGATGACGACGGCCGTCTCGCCCATCGTGGCCTCCTTTCTCCTGTCTCGTCGGCTGCGCCGCCCGCTACGACGCGCCGCTAACGCCCTCCTCGACGTCGATGACCACCTTGCCCACCGCCCGCCCGGCGGCGACGTGGGCGAGGGCTCTCGGTGCCTCGGCCAGCGGGAAGCCGGCGCCGATGTGGGGGAAGGCACGACCCGAGGCGAACAGCCCCAGCAGCTCGTTCTCGTCACGGCGCAGGTCCTCGGGCCGCTGGCGGGCGAAGTCGGCGAACTGGAAGCCGAGCACCTCGACGCCCTTGAGCAGCACCAGGTTGAGGGGGATGCGGGGGATCACGCCCGAGGCATAGCCCACGGTGACGAAGCGGCCCCCGTAGCCCAGGGCCCGCAGGGCCGGCTCCGACAAGGCGCCGCCCACGGGGTCCACGACCACGTCGGCGCCCTCGGGGAGGACCCGGCGCAGCTGCTCGCGCAGATCGCCAGTGCTGTGGTCGACCAGGCGCCCGGCCCCGAAGGCGGCGGCGGCCTCCAGCTTGGCCGGGCTCGACGCCACGGCCGTGACGGTGGCGCCCAGGATGTCACCCAGCTGCACGGCGGCGAGCCCCACCCCGCCGCCCGCACCGAGGACGACGAGCTGCTCGCCCGACTCGAGCCGGGCCACCGAGCGCAGCACGTGATAGGCGGTGCGGTGGGCGACGCCGAAGGCGGCTGCCGTGCGGTCCTCCACGCCGGCGGGGACGGCGGTGAGCGAGGAGGCGTCCACAACCGCCTCCTCGGCGAAGGCGCCCACCAGGGTGGAGCCGAAGACGTGCTGTCCCACTGCCGGCGAGGACACCCCGGGGGCCACCTCGACCACCTCGCCCGCCAGCTCGCTGCCCGGCACGAAAGGGGGCGCGACGGCGAGCTGGTAGGTGCCGGCCACGAGCAGCACGTCGGGAAAGTTGACCGCCGCGGCGCGCACGCGCAGGCGCGCCTGGCCGGCACCGAGAGACGGGGGGTCGACCTCGGTCACCACCACCGACTCCGGAGGCCCGTAGGCCCGGCACAGCGCGGCGCGCACGGGGCTCAGCGTCCCCGGCCGTAGTCGGAGGTCTCGGCCACCTCGGCGGCGCCCTCCATCAGCTCGAGCACGAAGGGACCGAAGGCCTGGAGCTTCTCGTCGTCGCCGGCCCGCTGGTAGCCCTGTTCGAGGACAATGGCCAGCTTCCACTTGGCCAGCACGACGTAGTAGTCGATGTCGTCGACCTGGCGCCCCGAGACATCGGCGTAGCGCCCCAGCACCTCCTGGCGCGAGGGCATGCCCAGCATGTCGACGTATCCCGAGGTGGCGGCCTCGGGAGCCGAGGTGTCCTCCGGCCAACTCTGGAGCACCCAGCCCAGGTCGAGCTTGGGGTCGCCCACGGTCCCCATCTCCCAGTCGACGATGGCGGCCAGCCGGGCCGGCGCTCCGGAGCAGTACATGACGTTGGCGAACTGGTAGTCGCCGTGCATGAGGCCGGGCACGTAGTCGAAGGGCCGATGGGCCCGCAGCCACCGTGCCGCCACGTCGAACCCGGGCAGCTCCCTTCCCTTGATGCGCTCCAGAAAGGTGGACCAGCGCTCCACCTGCCGTTCGTGGAATCCCTGGGGGCGCCCCAGGTCCTCGAGCCCCTTGGCGCGCCAGTCCACCTTGGACAACAGGCCGATGCCCTCCACCAACTCAAAGGCGAGGCCCCGCCTGGCGCCGAGATCGGTGTCGAAAGGAGCCGGCCAGCGGCGCTCGGCCATGTTCATGGGCGACCAGCCCTCCACGAAGCCCATCAGGTAGAAGGTCCGCCCCAGCACCGAGGTGTCGCTGCACAGAGCGAGAGCGGGCGTGTGGGGGACGTCGGTGCCACCCAGGGCCTCGATGATGCGCCACTCGCGCACGATGCCCTCGTCCCGGCCGGCGGGGGCGGCGGTGGGCGGGATGCGCAGGGCGCCGTGCAGCTCGCCCCGGCGGATCTCGTAGATCTCGTTCTGCGAGCCGCCCGAGATGTAGCTCGACTGGAGGGCCTCGCCCTTGCCGGGCAACCCGGCATCGTCCATCCAGGCACCGAGCCGCCCGGTGTCGATCACAGGTTGCCCACTTCGTGCTCCAGGTACTCCGCCAGCTTGGCCCGGGCCGCCTGGCGCAGCTTGGGAAGGTGGCGCGTGGGCCACAGGTCGTCGCTGGCGTTGTAGTCGCGCAACACCTGGCGGGCGATGGTGACCTTGTGGACCTCGGTGGGCCCGTCGGCCAACCCGAGGACGCTCGCCCCCAGCAGCATGCGCGAGAAGGGCATCTCGTTGCTCACACCGAGCGCCCCGTGCACCTGCATGGCCCTCCAGGCGATGTCGTGGAGCACCGACGGCATGAGCACCTTGACGGTGGCGATGTCCTTGCGGACCTTCTTGTAGTCATTGTGCTTGTCGATGGACCACGCCGTGTACAACACGAGGAGCCGGAACTGCACAAGCTGGGCGTAAGAGTCGGCGATGTAGCCCTGCACGAATTGCTTGTCGGCCAAGAGCGACCCCTGGGTGTGGCGGCTCAGGGCCCGCTCGCACATCATGTCCAGGGCGCTGCGTGCCATGCCGATAGTGCGCATGGCGTGGTGGATGCGCCCCCCGCCCAGCCGGGTCTGGGCGATGGCGAAGGCCTGGCCCTCCCCGCCGAGCAGGGCGTCGTGCGGCAGGCGCACGTCCTCGTAGTGGATGAGGGCGTGCGAGCCCTCGTGGCCGCCCTCGGCACCGAGCCCGACGTTGCGGACGATGTTCACGCCCGGGGTGTCGGCCGGCACCAGGAACATGGACATGCCCTGGTAGGCGCTCACCTCGGGGTTGGTCACCGCCATCACGATGAGGAAGGAGGCCGTCTTGGCGTTGGAGGAGAAGTACTTCCAGCCCTCGAGGACCCACTCGTCACCGTCTCTTCGCGCCCGGGTGGTGAAGAGGGTGGGGTCTGCTCCGGCGTGAGGCTCGGTCATGGAGTAGCAGGAGAAGAGCACACCCTCGAGCAGCGGGCGCAGGTAGCGCTCCTTTTGGGCGTCGGTGCCGTAGTGGGCGATGATCTCGGCGTTGCCGGTGTCGGGCGCCTGGCAGCCGAAGACGACCGGCCCCATCGACGACCCGTGGCCGGTGCGACCGAGGATCTCGTTCAGCAGGGCCAGCTTCACCTGCCCGTACCCGGGACCACCCAGCTCGGGAC
>JBJKRZ010000203.1:0-5099 GCA_046704365.1 Acidimicrobiales bacterium
GAGCTCGGCAGCGGGGCCGCATGCTGCCTCTGACCGGTCCTGCGGCTGCTGTTGCCTCGCTCCCACCGATGCGTGCACCTGTGGGGCCCCCCGGGCAGACTGGGCACGGTGGCCGTCGTCCCCGACACGCACTTCACCCGGACCGTAGACGGCGTTTACCTCGCGTACCAGGTCGTGGACGGTGGTCCGCTCGACCTCATGCTCGCCATTCCCGGCGGCTACCCGATCGACCTCATCTGGGACGAACCGGTGATCAGCGCCTTTATGGGCCGCTTGAGCTCTTTCAGCCGCGTGATCACCTTCGACCCGAGGGGCTTCGGCAGCTCCGAGCGCGTGGATCCCGACCGGCTCCCCCCTCTGCAGGCGTGGGGGGACGACATCGGCACGGTGATGGACGCCGTGGGGGTCGACCAGGCGTCCATCTTCTCCTGGGCGGAAGGCACCCCTGGCGCCATGTTGTTCGCCGCCACGTACCCCCACAGGGTGAGGAGTCTCGTGCTGGTCAACGGCTTCGCCCGCTTCGTCCGCAGCGACGACTGCCCCTGGGGCCTGCCGGCTCACTTGGTGGCTGCCTACGCCGAGAGCATCCGGCGCGCATGGGGGACGGGAGGGGTCCTCGCCACAACGGCACCGAGCATGGTGCGGAACGACGATGCAAGGCGCCGCTGGGCCCGGGCCGAGCGTCTGTCGGCCAGTCCCAACTGGGCGGCTGTCGGCCCACGCGCCACCTACGAGAGCAACCTGGTCGACATCCTGCCGTCCATCCAGGCGCCCACCCTGGTGGTGAGCCGACGAGGAGACCCCCATGTCCGCCACGAGCACAGCCGGTTCCTCGCCACCCGCATCCCGGCCGCCAAGCTCGTGGAACTGGATGGCAACGACGACGTCCCGTTCTCCGGTGACGCCGAGCAGCTCCTCGACGAGGTCCAGGAGTTCCTGACCGGTACCCGACCCGCCCCTCTCCTCGACAGGGTGTTGGCCACCGTCCTTTTCACCGACATCGTGGGCTCCACGCAACGCGTGAGCTCCCTCGGTGACAACCGGTGGCGGACGTTGCTCGACGAGTACGACGAGCTGGTGATGCGACAGCTGGACCGCTTCCGGGGCCGTCGCGTCAAAGGGACGGGGGATGGCACGCTGGCCACTTTCGATGGTCCCGCACGAGCGGTCGAGTGCGCCCGTGCCATCACCGACTCGGTCGGGAACATGGGCGTCGAGATTCGGGCCGGTCTCCACACAGGCGAGATCGAGTCCCGCGGCGACGATGTCGCAGGGATAGCCGTGCACGTGGCTGCCCGGGTGTCGGAGTTGGCCCGAGCCGGCGAGATACTCGTGACCCGTACCGTCACCGACCTCGTGGCCGGCTCGGGGATCCAATTCGAGGACAGAGGGGAACGCGAGCTCAGGGGCGTGCCGGGATCCTGGAGACTCTTCACCGTCTCAGCCTGACCCCACTCGTCCCGCGTTGTTGTCCACTGCAACGGCCAGCGAAGTGGCGCGCCTTCTCGGGTACCGTGCTGGCCCACGGGCGCGGTGGAGGGCTGCACCCACGGGGTGGAGGGGGAATGGAATGCGACGCCGTCTGGGAAGGTTAGCGATCTGCACCGTGTTCGTGGCCGGGCTCACGACGCTCGGTGCCGGAGTGGCTGGAGCGTCGTCGGGCAACAACACCCAGGACGTGGTGAGCGTAACGGGCATGACCGTCACGTACGCAGCCTGCTCGTGCCAGGGTCCGGCGGGCTTCTGGCTCTGGTCTACGGACACGGGCAATCCCTACGGCAACGGCGGCCAGGGTTCGATCTACTTCTACGGCGTCGTTCCCCAGAGGTCCACCGAGCCGGCCCAGGTCTCCGATGTGACGATCTCTGGTGGAACGGTGACAGAGGACATCACGGCCAACGGCATTGCCTGTCCGGGAACGAGTGGGGCAGCTCACGGACTGACCGCAGTCGAGACTTCGAACGGTCAGGGGGTGGCATGGTTGAGCTGCTCGTTGTCGACGCCTTTCGGGTCCACTGTGGCAACGGCGTCGGACGCTCCGGTCACGATGAACATCAGCCGATCGTGAAACCGGGTTCCCCGCACCTGGCACCGGCTCCGTCCGCAACTGGTAGTGCTCCGGCCGTCGGAGGCTGCTTCGGATGTCCAAGCTCGGCCGTCAGGTCGTCGGGCGTGAGCTGGCCGAGCTCCCGGGCAGCCGAGCTCCCGGGCAGCCGAGTGCCGAAAGCGCTCAGCTCGAGTCGGCCGTCCGCGGGATGGTGGAGACCAGGGCCAAGGCGATGACGATGAGGGCGATATTCACATAGGCGGCCGTGACGGTGGCTTCGAGGAAGGGCACGGCGCCGTGGTGGTGGCCATGGCCGACGACTGTGAAGAAGATGCTTCCCAGTACCGCGATGCCAATGGCGCTGCCGATGCGTTGAGCGGTGCTGAAGATGCCGCTGGCGGTCCCCACTCTGTGCTTGTCGACGCTGGCGATGACGAAATCCTGGATAGGGGCGATGACGAGTCCGTTGCCGGTTCCGGCTACGAGCAACGGGGCAAGGAGCAGCCAGAGGTCGACGTGTGTCCGGGCGACCAGGAGCGCGGCTAAGTAGCCAACCAGTCCGATCGTCATCAGACCGCAGCCGATGAACAGCACGCCGCGGCCGAGTCGGTGCGAGATTCTGTGGCTCTGCGAAGACGAGACCATGCTGGCCAGCGCGAAGGGCAGGATGGTGAGCCCGGTGCGCAGCGCGCTCTTGTGGAGGCCGTCCTGCCACAGCAGGGACACGATGAAGAAGATGCTGGTGAAGGACGCGAAGTAGAACAGCGAAAGGATCGTGCCCGCCGTGAAGTGGCGATTGTGGAACAGGTTCGGTGGCACCACCGGCTCCTTGCCCTTCCCCTGTTGTCGGGTCTCCCAGCGCCACAGCAGCCCGAAGGCCAAGGCGCTCCCAGCGAACATGAACCAGGTCCAGTAAGGCCAGTCGGAGGCCTGTCCCTCGACGAGGGGGAAGAGGATGAGAACGAGGGCCGCCGTCAGTAGCGTGATGCCGATGGGGTCGAGCCCGTGCCGTTGGCCGTGTTGGCGGAGCCTGGGCAGGAGCTTGACTGCGATCGGCACTATCACCAAGCCGATGGGGACGTTCACGTAGAAGACGGATGGCCACCCGAAGTACTGCACCAGGATGCCGCCCAACAGAGGGCCGAGGGCGGTGCTGGCACCGATCGTCACCCCCAACAAGCTGAACGCGCGACTTCGCTCTCTCCCCTCGAACAGGATGCGGATGGCCGCCCTGATGGACGGGACGAAGATGCCGGCTCCGATGCCCTGGACCGTCCTGGCGGCGATGATCTCGGTGCCGTCGTGCGAGAGGGCGCTCGCCAGGCTACCGATGGTGAAGATGGCCAGGCCCGTGGCGAAGACGACCTTATGCCCGTAGTTGTCGCCGAGCCTGCCGGCAGGGATGAGCATGAGGCCGAAGGCCAGTGCGTAGGCAGAGAGGATCCAGACGAGTGTGCTGTTACTTGCGGTGATCCCGCGCTCGATGTCGGGCAGGGCCACATTCACGATGGTGATGTCCAGAAGCGCCATAAAGGCACCGACCATCATGATCCCGACGACGAGCCAGGGATTGTCGGAGAGCTTCTTCGCTGTGGTGTCTTGCAGGAGGAACATGGAGGTCCCGGAATTGGGGTACTGACGCTAAGACAGGCATCTCAGGATCGCTGCCGGCATTTGCTCACCGCGACACGAGCGGCATCGGGATCCGCTATGCAGCCGGACCGTCCTGACACACCTACGGGGGGACATGTTCTTCATGGGCCGTTCCTACCCCGATCCAGCGCCTCGTTCTCTCGGACTCCCGGCCGGCCCTGCTGGGCCTGCACCAGCGCCGCGGCGCACGCTTCCATGGCGATGTCGAGGAGCACCCCGCCCCCGGTGGCCAGGGCCTCGAGGACGGCAGCGGCGGCAGCAGCGAGCTCAGGGGCGCGCTGGGATCCTGGAGACCCTTCACCGTCAGATGCTGACGAAGGTCCCGGTGGGCGTGCACCCGCCCCGGCGCCGTGCTACACCCTGGCGGGGGGATGACACGAGGGGAGGGGGATGACTACTGAGGTTCGCATCGGATCGCTCCTCGACTTCCCCGACGGTGGCCTGCTCGGGGTGGAGAGCGACGCTCATCGGCTGATCGTGGCCCGAAAGGGCGATGATGTGTACGTCGCCCGCAACCGGTGCCCGCATCTGGGCTTCTCGCTCACCCGGGGCCCTGGCGGGCTCAAGTACGAGGATTGTGTCGTGCAGTGCCCATGGCACAACTCGAGGTTCGACGTCTGCACAGGGGAGAACCTGGACTGGGTCACGGGCTTTGCCGGTCGCACGGTGCCGAAGTGGTCGCGCTCAATGATCCGGCTGGGTCGCAAGCCACGCGGCCTCGAGACTCTTCCCGCCGCCGTCCGCGACGGCGACGTGTACGTCACTGTGGGTTAGGCGGGCTTCACGAGCGCCGCCGCGCAGGCTTCCATGGCGACGTCGAGGAGCAGCCCGCCCCCGGTGGCGACGGCCTCGAGGACGGCGGCGGCGGCCGCCATGCCGGTCACCGGGTCGGCGAGGGCGTCCCCGCAGAACACCGGATGGTCCTCGTCCTCCCAGGCCACGAGCCCTCCGGCCACAGCGGCGTCGTCGCCGAAGGCGACCCAGTCCCGTCGTGGGGCCGCCCGGCCGTAGCCGGTGATGCTGGCCCACACCCTGCCCGGCCGGTCCCCCACGTCGTCGGGGCTCCCACCGAGCTGTTCGAGGGCCCGGGGGCGAGACGACTCCACGACGACGTCCGCCTGCTCGAGCAGCGCCTGCAGGAGCCGCCGCCCCTCGGCGCTGTCGAAGTCGAGGGTGACGACCTGCTGGTCGTCGCCGTGCAGCGCCTTGTAGAAGGAGCCCACGGCCCGGGCGCCGTCCGGTCTCGTGGCGCTCTCGACCTTCACCACCCGGGCGCCACAGCGGCCCAGCAACATGGCGGCGAGGGGACCGGCCCACATCGACGACAGGTCCACGACCCGCAGCTCCCCCAGGGCGCGCCGACCGCCACGAGCCCAGCGCCTCGACGACGACCATCCAC
>JBJKRZ010000204.1:0-3887 GCA_046704365.1 Acidimicrobiales bacterium
GGACAGCACGATGGCGGTATCAGCGGACATGGCGCTGGGCATCCTACGGCGAGGCGATGCCCACCACCGGTTGGGCGAGGGGCTTGCCGCCCATGGAGCCGTAGAAGCCGGCGTCGCCGAAGGCGAACAGCCCGCCGTCGGAGGCGACCTCCCAGTAGCCCTTGCCGTCGGGGGTGGCCGCCATGGCCACGATGGGCTGGTTGAGGGGCTTGCCGCCCATGGAGCCGTAGAACCCGGCGTCACCGAAGGCGAACAGCCCGCCGTCGGAGGCCAGCTCCCAGTAGCCGCCGCCGTCGGGTGTGGCCGCCATGGCCACGATGGGGGCGTTCAAGGGTTTACCGCCCATGGAGCCGTAGAACCCGGCGTCGCCGAAGGCGAAGATGCCGCCGTCGCGGGCCACCTCCCAGTAGCCCTTGGTCCCCACGTAGCTGAACTGCAGGGCGCCGTCGAGGCCCAGCACGTCGTTGGGACCGGCGTGCACCACCACGGGGACCGTGCCGCTCGCCCCGCCGGGCGAGAGCGGGGCTGTCACCGTCACGCTCGTGGCCGTGACCGACACGAGCGTGGCGGCCTGGCCGCCGAAGGACACGGCGCTCGTGGCGGCCAGGTTCTTGCCCGACAGCGTCACGGTGGTCCGCTCCTGCGGCGAGCCCGAGGAGGGGCTCAGGGAGGTGACCTGCGGGCACAGGTCGACGGGGGACACGAGATCGGGGACCAGGGCGGCGGCGTCGGGCGTGCCGAGCCCCGTGGCCAGGTCGTAGTTGGGCCCCGCCGCGTAGGAGGGGTAGCCGGCGATGGCCTCGTTGGTGCCGCTGGTGACGTCGTAGAACGGAGGGCTGGCGGCGCAGCCGGCCTGGTACAGCGCCGGGTTCATGGCACCGATGCCGGCGCCGCCGTTGCGCTGGTCGGCCAGGGCGGCGACAGCCGCCCACAGGGGCGAGGACATGCTGGTCCCGCCGATGGGTTGCCACCCGTCGAAGCCCGTGGCGCTCTGGCTCGAGGTGCAGCCTCCGCAGTAGTAGACGGAGAAGCCCGTGGCGGGGTCGGCGTCGGAGGCCACGTCGGGGACCTCCCGGCACGACACCGTCTGCGGCCCGGCGCTCACCGGGCAGGCCGAGGCGGCCGTGGCGGCGTTCTCGACACCCGGGCCCATTTGCCACGCCGGCATGGTCCACACCTGGGACACGCCGCCTCCCCCGCCGCCGCGCACACTCGGCGAATCGTCTTGCGGAGCGCTCCACGCCGCCTGGGCGGGGGGCGGGCCCAGGGCAGCGGTGTCGAGGGTCGTCCCCCCGGCGCTCGTCACCCAGGGCTGGGAACCCGGGTCGTCCACCGAGGTCTGGGTGTTGGTGTCGGGAGGGCTGATGTAGGGGTCGTAGCAGTCCTGGGCACCGAAATCGCCCGAGGCGGCCACCACGCTCTGGCCCAGGGTGGCAGCTTCTTGGAAGATCGTGGACTCGGACTCGATGTAGGCCGTGCCGGCCTCCGGCTCGCACAGGCCCCAGCTGGTGGTCATGACCTGGGGCCGGACCACCCCCGCCGGCGGGTTCACCATGGCCTCATAGGTGTCGAGGGCATCCTGGTCGGACTGTGCCGCCGTTGCTGCCAGGGCGGCAGGCCCCTCGAACACCTCCACGTTCGCCTGGGGGGCGAGGGCCAGCACCATCTCCACGTCCAGTGCCGCTTCCCCCGAGCCCGGGCCCTGGCCTACCCCCCCGTCCACAGGGACCACCCGGGGCGTGGTCGTGATGGCAGGGCTGTAGCAGCTCTCGAAGGCCTGCACGTCGGTGCTCGAGAACGGCTCGAGCTCGTAGACGCCGATGGTCACCCCCGCACCTTCGTCACCCTGGGCGTACAGCGGGGCGATGTTGTAGGCCTGGGCGAGCTGGTTGGCGGTGACACCTGCCGACCCGCCCATGGCGGAGCAGGCCGGCTGGGGACCCGACGCCGAGGTGCTCGCTGCCGGGCGGAGAGCGGGACCCGAGACCCCGCGGCCGCCGGGGACGAGCAAGGGACGGGGAACGGCCAGATCGTCGAGGCCCACGATGCCGGTCACGTCGCCCGCCAGGGCACGCGGCACGAGGGGGGCGCCGTCGGGCATGCGCACCTCCCTGCCGCTGGCCAGGCGGTAGATGCTGAAGCTCACGCCCAGGGCCGACGACATGGCGGCGGCACTGGCCCGGACGCCTACGAGAAATCCGTCGGGCGACACGGAGCCGACCTGCAGGCCGGCGCTCGAGAGCCAGTGCCGGACGGCGGCCACCGTGGCGGCGGCCGGGGCGAAACGGGCGTCGAAGGCGGCCGGGGTGAGGAAGTGCCGGAAGGAGGGAGAGCCCGGGGTGGACACGGCGCCGGCCAGTGCCGCCAGCTCGGCCCCATGGCGTGGTGCCAGGACCACGTCGGCGGCGATCTCGGTGGTGGCCGGCAACCGCCCCAGCGCGCGGGTCCGGGGGGGCAGTGCGGGGACGCTGGCCGGGGAGGGCACCTCGGCACGAGGCGCCGCTTCCCCAGCGGCCGAGGTTGAGGGCGACAGCACGAGCAGCGCCCCCAGCGACAGCGCCGCTGTCGCCATCCGGCGCAGGCCGAGATGCCGTGTTCTCATCGTGGGCGACCGTCCTCCTCGTCGTCGTGGTCGCTGTCCGCTCCCCGGCGCCGGCGGCGCCAGGCAGCGGCCATGTCACCTTCAGCGCCGTGCCCGGTGGGTTCGTAGTAGCTGTGATCGGCCACCTCCGGTGGCCGGTAGGGCTGCTCCACCCACCCCCGCGCATCGTCGTGGGGGTAGCGGTATCCCTCGCCGTGACCGAGGCGTGCGGCGCCAGGGTAGTGGCGGTCCCGCAGGTGCAGGGGGACCTCGACGCGTCCCACGCCCTCCACGTCTTGCCGGGCGCGGCCCAGGGCCACGGTCACCCGGTTGGACTTGGGGGCGAGCGCCAGGTACAGCGCTGCTTCGGCCAGGTTCAGCTGGGCCTCGGGCAGCCCCACGAACTCCACTGCCCGGGCGGCGGCGTCGGCCACCACCAGCGCCATGGGGTCGGCAAGGCCCACGTCCTCGCTGGCAAGGATCACCAGGCGCCGGGCGATGAACCGGGGGTCCTCGCCGGCGGCGAGCATGCGCGCCAGCCAGAACAGCGCCGCATCGGGGTCTGACCCCCGTAGCGACTTGATGAGGGCGCTGATCTGGTCGTAATGGTCGTCGTCTCCTTGGTGCACGAGACGCCCGGCGCGGGCCCGCTCGACCTGCGCCTCGTCCACGACCGTCCCTTCCGCTAGGGCCAGGGCGATCTCGAGTGTGCCCAGAGCGGCGCGGGCGTCACCGTCGGCCAGCGCCACCAGAGCCCGGCGGGCCTCCACGGTGGCCTCTGCCCCCTCGAGGCGAAGGGCGCGCCCCACCACCTCGTCGACCTCCTCGCCGGAGAGCGGTTCCAGGCGCCACAGTGTCGAACGGCTGAGCAGCGGCGCGTTGATCGAGAAGAAAGGATTCTCGGTCGTGGCCCCCACGAAGACCACGAGACCGTCCTCCACCGCCGGCAACAAGGCGTCTTGCTGGGCTCGGTTGAAGCGGTGCACCTCGTCGATGAAGAGGATCGTCCCCTGGCCGTGCTCGCCCAGGCGCCGTCGCGCCTCGGACACGGCAGCGCGTACGTCGGCAACCCCGGCGCTGGTGGCCGACAGGGACACGAAGGCCTTGGCGGTGGTGGCGGCCACCACCAGGGCGAGGGTGGTCTTGCCGGTGCCCGGGGGGGCCCACAGCACTGCTGTGGTGATCCGGTCGTGGTCCTCGAGCACCCGCTGCGGCCCGCCGGCGGCGCCCAGGTGGCGCTGCCCCTCCAGGTCGTCGAGGGTGCCCGCCCGGAGGCGGGTGGCGAGCGGCGCCCGCGCTGCAAGCC
>JBJKRZ010000205.1:0-5580 GCA_046704365.1 Acidimicrobiales bacterium
CCCCCGGCGTCTCCGACCTGACGCACATCGTGGCCTTCAACGACCTGGGAGCTCTCCAGGAACTGCTCGACCGCCACGGCGAGGACATCGCCTGTGTGATCGTGGAGCCGGTGATGATGAACATCGGCATCGCCCTGCCCCGCCCCGGCTACCTCGAGGGTTTGCGCCGGCTGTGCGACGAGCACGACGTGGTGCTCGTCTTCGACGAGGTGAAGACGGGCGCCACCATCGCCGCCGGGGGTGCCACCGAGCGCTACGGCGTGGAGCCCGACCTCGTGTGCCTGGCCAAGTCCGTGACCGGCGGAGTCCCCGGCGGCGCCTTCGGCGGCCGGGCGGAGCTCATGGACCAGATCGGGTCGGGCGTGGCCCAGCAGGGCACCTTCAACGGCAACCCCCTGGTGGCGGCGGCCGGGCTCGCCGCCCTGACGGAGGTGCTCACACCCGACGCCTACGAGCACTTCGCCCGGCTGGGCGCCCGTCTGGCCGGCGGCTGTTTCGAGGCGGCCGTCGAACACGGTGTCCCCGCCCACGTCGTGGACCTTGGGTGCAAGGGCTGTGTGTCGTACCGGGCCGAGCCCCTGGTCGACTACCGGAGCTTCCTCGACACCGACCCCGACCTCTTCGACGCCTCGTGGGCCTGGCTGATCAACCGGGGGATCTTCCTGACGCCCGGCAACGAGGAGCAGTGGACCCTGTCCGTCCAGCACGAAGAGTCGCACATCGACCACTTCGTCGACGCCTTCGCCGGCTTCTGTGAAGCCGTCACCCGGTGAGCGGCGTGAACCGGGGCGACGGCGCTGCCGTCGACGACACGGACCGCCGCATCATCGCCGAGCTCCAGGTCGACGGCCGACGCCCCTACACGCAGATCGCTCCTGCCGTGGGCTTGTCGGAAGCCGCCGTGCGCCAGCGGGTGCAGCGCCTGGTGGACTCGGGGGTCATGCAGATCGTGGCCGTCACCGATCCGCGGGTGCTGGGTTTCGGGCGTCAGGCCATGATCGGGTTACGCGTCGAGGGCGACGTCACCAAGGTCGCCGACGCTCTGGCTGCCATGCCCGAGGTCGAGTACGTGGTCATCACTGCCGGGGCCATCGACGTCCTGGCCGAGGTCGTGGTCGAGAACGACGAGCGGCTCGTCGAGCTGCTCAACGACAAGATCAGGACCTTGCCCGGGGTGCGCCAAACGGAGACGACGATCTACCTGCGCATCCTGAAAGAGAGCTACCAGTGGGGTCGGGCGTGACCCCCGAGGAGCTCGAGCAACAGGCCAAGCGTCACCTGTGGATGCATTTCAGCCGCCTCGGTGCCTACCGCCAGCGCCCGGTGCCCGTCTTCACCAGGGGCGCCGGGGTGCGCCTCTACGACAGCCACGGCAGGTCCTTCCTCGACGGGCTGGCAAGCCTCTTCGTGGTACAGGCCGGCCACGGCCGGGCGGAGCTGGCCGAGGCCGGGCGGCGCCAGGCGATGGAGCTCGCCTACTACCCCATCTGGTCGGCGGCTCATCCCGCCGCCATCGAGCTCGCTTCCCGGTTGGCCGAGCTGGCACCGGGGGACTTGAACCGTGTCTTCTTCACCACCGGCGGCTCCGAGGCCGTGGAGTCGGCGTGGAAGCTGGCCCGGGCTTACTTCAAGGAGGTGGGCCAGCCGCAGCGCACCAAGGTCATCGCCCGGGACCTCGCCTACCACGGCACCACCATGGGTGCCCTGGCCGTGACCGGGCTCCCCGCCATCAAGGAACAGTTCGAGCCCCTGGTGCCCGGGGCCGTGCACGTGGCCAACACGAACCGCTTCCGCTCCCCCCTGCCGCTCGAGGTGACCCTGGACGACGAGCGCTTCGCCGACGCCTGCGCCGACGCCCTGCAGCAGGCCATCGTGGCTGAGGGCCCCGACACCGTGGCGGCGGTGTTCCTGGAGCCGGTGCAGAACACCGGCGGCTGCTTCCCCCCTCCCCCCGGCTACTTCTCTCGGGTGCGCCGCATCTGCGACCGCTACGGCGTGCTGTTGGTCTCCGACGAGGTGATCTGCGGCTTCGGGCGCCTAGGTGCCTGGTTCGGCGCCGAGCGCTACGGATACCTCCCCGACATGATCACCTTCGCCAAAGGGGTGACGTCGGGCTATGCACCCCTGGGCGGGGTCATCTGCAGGGATTTCCTGGCCGAGCCCTTCCTCCGCGGCGACGCCTCGTACGCCCATGGGATCACTTTCGGCGGCCACCCCGTGTCCTGCGCCGTGGCCCTGGCCAACCTGGCGGTCCTCGAGTCCGAGGGCATCGTGGCCCACGTCGCCGCCGCCGAGAAAGCTCTCGCCCTGCGCCTCGACGCCCTGCGCGACATCCCCATGGTGGGCGACGGGCGCGGCGCCGGCTTCTTCTGGGCGCTCGAGCTGGTGAAGGAGCCCGAGGATCCCGCTGCGCGCTTCAGCGCCGAAGAGCGTACGACGCTCATGCGAACCCAGGTGGCGCCCCGGCTCTTCGAGGCGGGCCTCATCTGCCGGGCCGACGACCGGGTCGACCCCGTCATCCAACTGGCGCCCGTCTTGCTGTGCGGCGAGAGCGAGTTCGACGAGCTGGAGGCCATCTTGCGCTCGGTGCTGAGCGAGGTGGCGGCCGCCCATTGAGCCACCGAAGGAGGGGAGCAGCGTGCGGTCCCCTCCTTCGGTGCTCTCCGTACTGCCAAGCGTGGGGACCTGGGGGCGCCACGCCTCCGCCAGTGGTCAGCAGTGCACGTCGTTGGTGTACGAGGACGGGGGTCCGTTCTGGTCCGCCCCGGGGACCCACAGCGCCGAAAAATTGCTGTGGAAGACGACGGGGTTGTTGTCCTGGTCGACGCCGCGGAAGTCGAGCGTCCCGCTGAACACGAGGTTCTGGCGGTTGACAGACACACCGTCCCACGTCGTCACACTTCCGGTGGCTGATCCATCCGAGGGCCCGATGATGGTCACCGAGGTGATGTTGCCTTGACTGTCGTAGGCCACATCGAGGCTGCTCGGCGGATAGAAGACCACCGTGCCGGTCCCGGTGAACGTGTTGGTGGACCAGAACCCGTTGTTGTTGAAGTTCTGGTGGCTGACACCGTTGCCGGTCCCATTGAAATCGGTGAAGTCGTTCAAGATGTAAGGCGGACAGTTGCTGGTATTGGTGACCGGTGGCGGTTGCGGGGGCGAACCCCAGCTGTCGGTGACGGTGTTGAAGTGGACGGTCGACGACTGGCCGGGTGCCGCTGCGGCCGGACCGGCCGCCAACCCGACCCCCAGGGCGCCGGTCACCATTGCGACGGCGGCCAGCGACATGATTTTGTGCATTCTCCACTCTCCTCCAGAGGCGACTCACGCCCTGGTTCGTTGACGCCTCTCCGTCAGAGGGCGCATCCCTGTCGCAGATTGTCCAGAGAGAATCAACCCGACGAAAGGGGCTTTGGTCCCAGTTCGCAGGTGATTGGCGAATACACATGACAGCTCTACCGGTGTGGGTGCGACTAGCACCACCGCTGCAGACTGGCCAGCACACTTTTGCCCTCGGCAACGAGGTCGCGCGTCGGACCCGGGTCATGAGGGTCAGACGTGGTGGATGAGCCAGCCCACTCCCTGGAAGGCGCGGTAGCCGAGATAGATCACCGTGGCCACCAGCATGAGCTTGAAGGTCCAGGGCACCGGCCGGCGCTCCTCGCGCAGCACGGTTCCGCACTGCGGGCAGGCACCCTCCTCGGTGAGGTCCTCCTCTTCCACCGAGTGCTGGCACTCCTCGCACCACACGGCGGTGGTGCTCATCGGGGCAGCCGGACCCGGAGCTTGAGGGGCGTGGGCCCCAGGGCGAAGTGGTCGCGCAGCTTGCGCTCCACGTAGCGCAGGTAGGGCGCAGGCAGGCGTCCCGTGGCGAAGAGGGTGAAGGTGGGAGGGTCGGTGGCGCCCTGCACGGCGTAGCGGATGCGGGCGCCGGGCGCCGAGTGGTCCGCCTGGATGGCCCGCAGGGCCCGGTTGAGCTCGGGGGTGGGGATGCGCCGGTGGTAGGCCTCGATGGCGACGCGCAGTGCGGGGACGAGGCGGTGCACGCCCCGTCCCGTGAGGGCGCTCACCTTGAGCACCGGTGCCTCACCCAGAAAGGCCAGACGGTCGCCCACGTCCTCGAGCACCCGGGCCCGGGCGTCGGCGTCGGGCAACTCCCACTTGTTGAGCACGACCACCACCGGGCTCCCCGAGGCGCCGATCCGCTCGGCCAGGCGCTGGTCCTGGTGGGTGACGCCCTCGGTGGCGTCGATCACGAGCAGCACGACGTCGGCCCGGTCCAAAGCGCCCAACGCCCGCACGAGGGCGAAGTACTCCGTACCCCGCTCGGTACGCGAAGCGCGGCGCATGCCGGCGGTGTCGACGAAGCGGATGGGACCGTCGGCGGTGTCGAGGACGGTGTCGATGGCGTCACGCGTGGTGCCCGGAAGGTCGTGGACGACGGCGCGCTCTTCGCCGATCAGGCGGTTGAAGAGCGTCGACTTGCCCACGTTGGGCCGTCCCACCACGGCCACGGCAGGGCACTCGAGGGCGGGCTGCTCACCGCGCTGGCCGGCCGCCGCCCCTGCACCCTCGCCGGCATCGTCCGCCCCCGGCTCCGGCGGCAGGCGGCGGAGGATCTCGTCGAGCAGGTCCCCCGTGCCCCGGCCGTGGAGGGCGCTCACCATGAAAGGCTCGCCCAGGCCCAGCGACAGCGCCTCCCAGGCATCGGCCTCGCGCTGGTGGTTGTCGACCTTGTTCACGACCACCAAGGCCTGCTTCCCCAGCCGGCGCACCCGCCTGGCGACCTCCTCGTCCTCGGTGGTCACCCCCACGGCCACGTCGACGACCACCAGCACCAGCTCGGCGCTGTCCATGGCCCGCTCGGACTGGGCGCTCACCTTGGCGTCGAGGTCGTCGCCCCGCCCCAGCCAGCCACCGGTGTCCACCACCGTGAAGCGCCGGCCGTTCCATTCGGCCTCCATGGCCAGGCGGTCGCGCGTCACCCCGGGGCGCTCCTCGACGACCGCCACGCGCCGGCCCACGAGGCGGTTGGCGAGCGTGGACTTCCCCACGTTGGGTCGGCCGGCGACGGCGACCACGGGCAGGCGCAGCGAGGGGCGCTCGCCGCCCTCCCCCACCGGTGAGCCGGCACGCTGGGCGCGTGGCGCCGGAGCCGGCGTGGTGGACGCCGCCGTCACGGCAAGCCCAGCGCCTGCGCCAGCGAGCGCCCGTCGCAGGGGATGACCTCGACGGGACGGGGAAGATCGCCCACGGTGGAGTCGTCGAGGAACCGGCCCCCCGACAGGCACACGTCGGGCAGTAGGTAGCGGTGCCCGGGGGGCTGCTCGTGCAGCGCGGCCGACACGTCGGCGCCGGTGAGGAGCCCCGTCACGGCGATGGTCCCCCCGAAGAAACGATTGGGCACCACCACGAGCCGCCACGGCGCCCCCTCGCCCACGAAGGGCTCGAGCACAGGCCCGAGCACGGCGGCGCCGTACTCCCCCGTCACCACGGCCACCGGGGCGCCCCGCTCCCCGGGTGTCGTGCCAGCGTCAGCCTCGAGGACGCGCCGTGCCCGGTAACCCTGAGGGGGGGCCC
>JBJKRZ010000206.1:0-12747 GCA_046704365.1 Acidimicrobiales bacterium
GTCTCGGTCTGCAGGGCCCGCAGGCCCGCCAGGAGCATCAGCGACAGGCCCACGGCGAGCAGGCTCGAGCCCGCCAGGCCGAAGGCGACGAAGCGCCCCACGCCCCGGAGCGGTCCCAGGGTCTCCTGCTTGGCGTAGCCGACGACCAGGTCGACCAATTCGCCGGTGTCGCCCTTGCCTCGTTCAGCCACGCTGCTCCCCGTCTGCCCGATCCCCGTGTGCCGGACCGTCGCCCTCGCCGCCGGCACTGGCGCCGGCACCGCCGCCGGCGTCCCGGGGAGCCAGGATATAGGTCGAACTGGAGCGGGCCACCGACCGGCCCCCCTCGCCGGTGACCTCGGCCTCCACAAAGGCCACCCGGGTGCCGCCGGCCACCACCTGGGCGGTCACGGTCAACCAGCCCCCGGGCCGCACGGGGGCCAGGAAGCTGATCTTGAGCTCGGCGTTGGCCGAGCGCACCTTGCGGCCTCGCGCCCAGGTGACGCTGGCCGCCCCCATGGCCGAGTCGCAGAAAGCAGCCAGAAAGCCGCCTTGCACGGTGCCGGCAGGATTGGTGAAGCGCTCGTCGGCCTTCATCCGCCACACCGTGCGGCCCGGCTCGCTCTTGTCCACGCACACCATTCCCAGGGTCAGGTCACAGTTGGGAGGGACCTGCAGGCGGGCGCCGTCCATGGGAGAGGCAACCTATCGCCGCCGCTAACCTGGCGTGAGTGCCGTTCGCCTCGGCCATGAGCGAGCACCCGGTGACGGCGCATGCCGTGGGCGAGGTGGCGGGACAGGTCCTGGAGCGCCTGGGCCCGCGTCCCGACCTGGCCATGCTCTTCGTGACCCCGCCCCATGCCGGGGCCCTCGAGGACGCCGCTTCGGCCGTGGAGGCCGTGCTGCACCCGCTCGTGCTGCTGGGCTGCGCGGCGGAGTCGGTGGCCGGGCCGCATCGCGAGGTGGAGCAGAGCGCGGCGGTCTCCCTCTTCGCCGCCCGCACCGGTCCCCTGGTCCCGCTGTCGCTGGAGGCGCTGTCCGACCCCGAGGGCACCTCGCTGCAGCTGCTGGGCTGGCCGGCCGAGCTCGCCTTCGAGCCCCAGGCGATGGTGCTCCTGGCCGATCCCTACAGCTTCCCCGTGGAGCAGGTCCTCGAGGCCATCGCTCCCCGGCTCCCCCGCCTGGCCGTCGTGGGCGGCATGGCGTCGGGCGCCCGGGGTCCGGGGGGCAACCGCCTCGTGCTGGGCACCGCTGTGCGGGCGTCGGGCGCCGTGGGCGCCCTGATCGGCCCCGGCATCGACGTGGAGACGGTGGTGTCCCAAGGATGCCGGCCCTTCGGCCATCCCCTGGTCGTCACCAAGGCGGAGGGAAACGTCATCTTCGAGCTGGCCGGTCGTCCCGCCCTGGAGCGGCTCTTGGCCCAGGCGCACGACACGCTGGACGAGGACGAGCTGCACCTGCTCGAGACGGGCGGGCTACACGTGGGACGCGTGATCGACGAGCATCGCGAGAGCTTCGGCGCCGGCGACTTTTTGGTGCGCAACGTGGTGGGCGCCGACCGGCGCAGCGGCGCCATCGCCGTGGGCGACGTGGTGCCGGTGGGCACCACCGTGCAATTCCACCTGCGCGACGCCGAGCGTGCCGACGAGGACCTGCGCACCATGCTCGAGGGTCGCCATGCCGACGCCGCACTGCTGTTCACCTGTAACGGGAGAGGCACGCGCCTCTTCGGCGTCCCCGACCACGACGTGGCCGTGCTCACCGAGCAGCTGGGGCACATCGCCGTGGCCGGCTTCTTCGCCGCCGGTGAGATCGGGCCCGTGGGCGGCCAGAATTTCCTGCACGGATTCACGGCCTCGGTGGCTCTGCTGCGCGACCGGCCCTCTCCTGGCTAGGGCGGCGGGCGCCGCGCTGCGAGGCGTCCGCGGCGCCGGCAGGGGGTACGGTGACCCGGTGAGCGATGCCGAGCTCGAGCAGCTGGCCGTCAACGTGGTTCGGGGACTGGCCATGGACGCCCCGCAGAAGGCGAATTCCGGTCACCCGGGCACGGCCATGGCTCTGGCACCCCTGGCGCACGTGCTGTTCACCAGGGTCATGCGCCACGACCCGGCTGACCCGCGCTGGCCCGACCGCGACCGCTTCGTGCTGTCCGCCGGGCATGCCTCGATCCTGTTGTACTCCATGCTCTTCCTCACCGGTTACGGGCTCACGCTCGAGGACATCGGTCAGTTCCGCCAATGGGGATCTCGCACCCCGGGGCACCCCGAGGTGCACCACACGCCGGGGGTGGAGGTGACCACCGGCCCGCTGGGGCAGGGATTCGCCAACGCTGTGGGCATGGGCCTGGCCGAGCGGTGGCTGCGAGCGCGCTTCGGGCCCGACGTGGTGGACCACCACACCTTCGTGGTGTGCTCCGACGGCGACCTCATGGAGGGGATCAGCCACGAGGCGGCCTCGCTCGCCGGCCATCTCGGCCTGGGCCGCCTCGTCTACGTCTACGACGACAACCACATCACCATCGACGGCCCCACCGAGCTGGCCTACAGCGACGACGTGGCGGGCCGCTTCGCCGCCTACGGCTGGCACACCGAGGTGCTGGGCGAGGTGGCGAACGACACCGGGGCCCTGGAAGCGGCCCTGCGCCGGGCCATGGCCGTGGAGGACAGGCCGTCCATGCTGGTGCTGCGCAGCCACATCGGCTGGCCCTCCTCGGTCGTGGACACCGCCAAGGCGCACGGCGATCCCCTGGGCGAGGAGGTGGTGCGCCGGACCAAGGAGGTGCTGGGGCTCCCCCCTGACGAGCACTTCTGGGTGCCCGACGAAGTCCTCTCCTTCTACCGGGCCGCCGGGCGGCGCGGCGCCCGCTTGCGCGCCGAGTGGCAGGCGCGCTTCGAGGCGGCCGACCTCGACCCTGGCGCCTGGGAAGCGTGCCAGGCGGGTCGGGGGCTCGAGGGCTGGGAGGCCAAGGTGCCCACCTTCGAGGCAGGGACATCGCTCGCCACCCGGCGCGCCGTCAACCGCTGCATCGACGCCAGCGCCGAGCTCCTCCCCGGGCTCGTGATCGGGGCCGCCGACCTCACAGGCAACACGGGGACGAAGCTCGCCGAAGGGACGCTGCAGTCGAGAGGCGACCCGGGCGGGAACCAGGTCCACTACGGCATCCGCGAGCACGCCATGGCGGCCATGATGACCGGCATGGCCCTCCACGGCGGCGTGCTGCCGGTGGGCGGGACCTTCTTCATCTTCAGCGACTACATGCGCCCCGCCGTGCGCCTGGCAGCGCTGTCGGGGGCGCACGTCGTGTACTCCTGGACGCATGACTCGGTGGGCCTGGGAGAGGACGGGCCCACCCATCAGCCCGTCGAGCACCTGGCCGCCATGCGGGCCATGCCCGGCATGCGGCTCATCCGGCCCGCCGATGCCAACGAGACGGCCCATGCCTGGCGCGTCGCTGTGGACTCGAGCGGCCCCACCGGTCTGGCCCTCTCGCGCCAGGACGTGCCCGTGCTGGCCGGCACTGAGGACGCCTACGAGGGCGTGCGCCGCGGCGGATACGTCCTGCGCCCCGCCGACGGGCAGCCCGACGTGGTGCTGGTGGGCACCGGCAGCGAGGTACACCTGTGCCTGGAGGCGGCCGATCTCCTCGCCGACGCGACGGGCGGGCCGGCCCTGGCGGCGTCGGTGGTCTCGCTGCCCTGCTGGGAGCTGTTCGCCACCCAGGACGAGGCCTATCGCCACCAGGTGCTCCCCCCGGGCGTGCCCAAGCTGGCCGTGGAGGCCGGGGCATCCTTCGGCTGGGAGCGCTACGTCGACGACAGCGTCTCCATCGACCGCTTCGGCGCCTCGGCGCCGGGGGCGACGGTCCTCGAGCACCTCGGGTTCACGGCCGGCAACGTGGCGGCCCGGGCGCGGCGCCTGCTCGAGAAGGTTGCCGGAGAGAGGGAGCGGCCATGACCACTCTGCACGACCTGTTCGAGCAGCAGGGCCAGAGTCCCTGGCTCGACAACCTCCGCCGCGACTACTTGGGCGACGGGACCCTGGCGGCCCTCGTCGAAAAGGGCATCCGCGGCGTGACCTCCAATCCCACCATCTTCGCCAAGGCCATCGAGAGCGGCTCGGACTACGACGAGCAGTTCGCTGACCTGCTGGCGTCGCATTCGGTGGAGGAGGCCTACTGGGAGCTCGTGCTGAGCGACATCCGCGGGGCGCTCGATGTGCTGGCGCCCGTGCACGACTCCTCGGGCGGAGACGACGGGTTCGTGTCGCTCGAGCTGGCCCCGGCCCTGGCCCGCGACACGTCGGCCAGCATCGAGGCGGCCCGGCGCTTCCACGAGCTCGTGTCCCGGTCCAACCTCTACGTGAAGATCCCCGGCACCGCCGAGGGCGTCCCCGCCGTGCGCGCCATGGTGGCCGAGGGCCGCAACATCAACATCACCTTGCTCTTCAGCCTGGAGCGCTACGACGAGGTGATCGAGGCGTACCTGGGTGGCCTCGAGGACCACCTGGCCTCGGGGGCGAGCGACCTCTCGGGCGTCCACGGCGTGGCGTCGTTCTTCGTGAGCCGCGTGGACACCGAGGTCGACCGGCGCCTGGAGACCATGGCGGCGCAGGACGCCTCGGCCGCCGACCGGCTGCTCGGCCTGCGGGGCACCGCCGCTGTGGCGCAGGCCCAGCTGGCCTACCAGCTGTTCGTGGAGCGGTTCCGGGGGCCTCGCTGGGACGCCCTGGCCGCCAAGGGCGCCAACGTCCAGCGGCCTCTGTGGGCCTCCACCTCCACCAAGAACCCCGCCTATCCCGATCTCAAGTACGTGGAGGCGCTGATCGGCCCCCACAGCGTCGACACCATGCCCGACCAGACCGTGGACGCCTTTGTGGACCACGGCACCGTTGCTCGCAGCGTGGACGGCGATCCCGACGGCGCCCGGCGGGCCCTCGAGGCCCTCGAGGGGGCGGGTGTCGACGTGGCTGACGTGGCCCGGACCTTGGAGGACGAGGGCGTGGCCAGTTTCGCCAAGTCCTTCGACGAGCTCCTCCAGGTGCTCGAGGACAAGGCCTCCTCGCTCGGGCGCAAGGGCTGAGGCCGTGGCCGACGACGCCTCCAGGCTGCTCGACGCCCTGGTGGCGCGCGACGGCTCGCTGTGGCCGGCAGGCAACGTCTCGGCCCAGCGCCTGGGCTGGCTGGAGGTGCCCGAGCACCTGGAGCGCCAGGCGGCCGAGCTGGCTTCCTGGGCGCAGGGCATCGAGCAGCCCGACGTCGTCCTCCTCGGCATGGGCGGGTCCTCGCTGGGGCCGGCGGTGCTGGAGGCGGTGCGCGGCGCCGGCGGCCCGGCCCGAGGGCGCCGCCTGGTGGTGTGCGACACCACCCATCCGGTCACCGTGGGCGCCCTGGACTTCTCCGACGCCTTCGTGCTCGTGTCCTCCAAGTCGGGCACGACCCTCGAGCCCAACGTGCTCCTGGCCCACGCCTGGAGCCAGATGGACGACCCGTCGCGCTACGCGGCGATCACCGACCCCGGGACACCGCTGGCCCAGCTGGCCGCCCAACGGGGCTTCGCCCGCTGCTTCGAGAACCAGCCCGACATCGGCGGGCGCTACTCGGTGCTCTCGTACTTCGGCATGGTCCCCGCCGCCCTGATGGGCTACGACGTGGCCGCCCTGTGCCGCCGCGCCCTGCAGGTCGAGCGCCTCGAGGCCGTGGCGCTGGGTATGACCCTGGGCGAGGAGGCACGCGCCGGGCACGACAAGGTGACGGTCGTGGTCCCCGAGGCCCTGGGCGCCTTCGGCTTGTGGGTGGAGCAGCTCATCGCCGAGTCCACCGGCAAGCACGGCACCGGTTGCGTCCCCGTCCCCACCACCGTCCCCGAAGAGGGCGCTGACCGCCATGTGGTGACCCTCCACGTGCAGGAGGCCGAGGACCTGGCCGAGCAGTTCTACCGCTGGGAGCTGGCGGTGGCCGTGTGCGGGCACGTGCTGGGCATCGATCCCTTCGACGAGCCCAACGTGGCCGAGTCCAAGAAGAACACCAACGACATGCTGGGCGCCTTGCCGCTCCCCGAGGTGCCGACGGCTGATCCCGACCTGGTGCTCGACTGGTTGGAGGCCAACTCCGAGCCGGGCGACTACGTGTCGCTTCAGGCCTACCTCCCCTTCGGCCACGACGCCGAGCTCGAGTCCCTGCGCCGGGCCGTGCGCGACCGGTTGGGAGGCATGGCGGTCACCGCCGGCTACGGCCCGCGCTTTCTGCACTCCACCGGCCAGCTGCACAAGGGAGGGCCCAACAGCGTCGTGGCGGTCCAGATCGTGTCCCGCAGCGCCGGGCCGCACGTGCCCGTGCCCGGCAAGGACTACGACTTCGCCACGCTGATCGCCGCCCAGGCCGCAGGGGACCTCCGTAGTCTTCGGTCCCACGGCCGGCGCGTGCTGCGCGTGGCGGTGGACGAGCTGAGCGAGATCGCCTGAGGAGGGCCCATGAAGATCGCCATGGTGGGGCTGGGCAAGATGGGGGCGAACATGACCACCCGGCTCCTGCACAAGGGGCACCAGGTCGTGGCCTTCGACCTGTCGCCTGAGGCCAGGGCGGGCGCCGCCTCCCAGGGGGCGGAGACGGCCGACTCCATCGAGGAGCTGGTGACCAAGCTGGAGCCGCGGCGCGTGGTGTGGGTCATGGTGCCCGCCGGCGAGCCCACCGCCAGCACCGTCGACACGCTCAAGGGACTGCTCTCGAGCGGCGACGTGGTCATCGACGGCGGCAACTCCAACTACAAGGAGGCGGCTCCCATGGCCGCCTCCTTGGCCGAGAAGGGCATCGACTTCGTCGACGCCGGCACCTCGGGCGGGGTGTGGGGGCTGACCGAGGGCTACTGCCTCATGGTGGGAGGCAGCCCCGAGGCGGTGAAGGTGTGCGAGCCCGCCTTCGTGGCCCTGGCCCCCGAAGGCGGCTACGCGCACGTCGGTCCGGTGGGCGCCGGCCACTTCGTGAAGATGGTGCACAACGGCATCGAGTACGGCCTGATGGAGGCCTACGCCGAAGGCTTCGAGATCATGGACAAGGCCGAGGAGTTCGCCCTGGACCTCCACCAGATCGCCTCCATCTGGCGCTACGGGTCGGTGGTGCGCTCGTGGCTGCTCGAGCTCACCGAGCGGGCGCTGGGCCCGGGATCGGGCTTCGATCGGGTCGAGGGCTACGTCGTCGACTCCGGCGAAGGACGTTGGACGGCCATGGAGGCCATCGACAGGGGGGTGCCGGCACCGGTCATCGCCACGTCGCTGTTCCAGCGCTTCGCCTCGCGTGACGAGGACTCCTTCGCCGACCGGCTGCTCGCCGCCCTGCGCAACCAATTCGGGGGTCACGCCGTGCGCACCGAAGCGGCCTCGGGCGCCGGGAACGCCGCAGCAGGCTCATGACGGCGATCGGCGCCTCCTCGGCGCTCGACCGCCACGAGCTCGACCGAGTGGGGCGCCCCCCGTCCTCGGCGCTGGTGGTCTTCGGTGCCTCGGGCGACCTCACGGCGCGCAAGATCCTGCCCGCCCTGGCCGCCCTGGCCGAGCACGGGGTCCTGCCCGCCGGTTTCGCCGTGGTGGGTGTGGCCCGCACCCCCTGGAGCGACGACGACTTCCGCCGCGTGGCCCTGGAGGCGGGCCCCGAAGCCAGCCAAACCTGGCGCAAGCGGGTGGACACGTTCCGCTACGTGGCCGGCGAATACGGGCATCCCGACACCTTCGACCAGCTGCGCAAGGTGCTCGACGAGCTCGACCGCACGGCCGGGACCGGCGGCAACCGCGTGTACTACCTGGCCACGGTGCCCGACCTGTTCGGGGTGGTGGCCCAGGCGCTGGGCACGCACGGCTGCAACGTCCCGGGCCAGGGCGGCAGCTTCGCCCGGCTGGTGGTGGAGAAGCCCTACGGCCACGATCTCGACAGCGCCCGCCGGCTCGACGAGCAGCTGCACCAGTCCTTCGACGAATCCCAGATCTTCCGCATCGACCATTACATGGGCAAGGAGACCGTCCAGAACGTCCTGGCGCTGCGCTTCGCCAACGCCGTCTTCGAGCCGGTGTGGAACCGTCGCTACGTGGACAGCGTGCAGATCACCGTGGCCGAGGAGCTGGGTGTCGAGCACCGAGGGGGCTTCTACGAGAAGGCCGGCGCTCTGCGCGACATCGTCCAGAACCACGTGATGCAGGTTCTGGCCCTCATCCTCATGGAACCCCCCGCCGTGGTGGACGCCCAAGGGATCCGCGACGAGAAGGTGAAGCTGCTGCGGGCCGTGGTGGTGCCCGCCGTCGACGACGTGTCCACCATGGCCGTGCGGGGCCAGTACACGGCGGGCGCGGTGGGGGGCCATGCCGTCCCCGGCTACCGGGAGGAGGAGGCCGTCGACCCGCACAGCACCACCGAGACCTACGTGGCCATGAAGCTGGCCGTGGACAACTGGCGTTGGGCCGGCGTCCCCGTCTACGTCCGCACCGGCAAGCGGCTGCCCAAGCGCTCCACCGAGGTGGTGCTCGTCTTCCACCGTGTACCCCACCTGGCCTTCGGCTCCCGCCTGTCGCGCGAGTTGCGTCCCAATTCCCTGGTGGTGCGCGTGCAGCCCGACGAGGGCATCTGCCTGAGCTTCGGCGCCAAGGTGCCCGGCGAGGAGTTCCGGCTGCGGTCGGTGGGCATGGACTTCTCCTACGCCGAAGCCTTCGGTGGGGTCACGGCCGACGCCTACGAGCGCCTGCTGCACGACGTGATGATGGGCGACCCCACCTTGTTCATCCGCACCGACGAGGTGGAGCGGGCCTGGACCATCGTCGACCCGCTCCTCGAGGCCTGGTCCGAGGACGGCATGCCGCTGTCGCACTACCAGGCCGGCACCTGGGGCCCCCACGAGGCCGACCTGCTGCTGGCCCGTGACCTGCGCCAGTGGCGCGACCCGTGAGGCCGCCCAACGGGGAGCTCGAGGTCACCGACGACGTGCCCGGTGCCTTCGCCGCCCAGGTGCGCCAGGCCTTCGCCGCACGCCCTGGTGAGCGTTTCGTCGTCTTCCTCTCGGGGGGGCCCACCGCCCGGCGCTGCTACGAGCGCTTGGCCACGGACCCCGGCGACATCGACTTCGGGGCACTGGACGTGTTCATGGGCGACGAGCGCTGCGTGGCTCCCGACGACGACGACGCCAACCAGAACCTGGTACGCCGTGCCCTTCTCGACCAGGTGGGCCCCGTCGGCTCCTTCCACCCCATGTCCTGCCCCGAGGGGGCCCGGAGCTACGAGCGCCTCCTGCTGGGCCACCCCCCACCCGACCTCGTCCACCTGGGCATGGGCCCCGACGGGCACACGGCCTCGCTCTTCCCCGACTCGCCCCTCCTGGAGGAGCCGGACGGGCACCTGGTGGCCGAGAGCGCCGACCCCCACGACCGCAACCCCCATGCCCGCATGACCCTCACCCTGGCCGGGATCGCCCGAGCCCGCCTGGTGCTGTTCACCGTGGCGGGCCCCGAGAAGCGCGACGCCTTCGCCCGGGTGTGCGCCGGCGAGGACCTGCCCGCTGCCCGGGTGCGGGCGCAAAGGGTGCTGTGGCTGGTCGACCCCGCCGCTGCCGGCAGAGCCGGCTGATGGCCATGGTGACCGACAGCACCTCATCGGGCTCTCCGGGCCCCTTCGCCCGGTCCCCACGCGCCATGCTCTACGGGGGGGCGCCACCCACCATGACCGGAGCGAGCGACAGCGGCCGCCGGCCGCCGGCGACCGAAGGGGGGCGCCGGCGCGCTCCCATGCGCTTTCGCACCGAGCCCACCGGTCCCGCCGTGAGCCGGGCGCTGCGCGCCCTCACCTTCGTGTACCTGGCCCTTCCCCTTTTCGCCCTGGCCGCCGCCGTGGACCGCCCCGCCGTGCGCTCCCCGACGGCGCTGTGGCTCACCTTGGCTTTCGCCGTCACCTTCGCCGTCACCATGGCCCTCGACCACCGGCGCCTGCGCCGCGGCGCCTTGGCAGGGTTCGTGCCCGGGCGAACCTTCGCCCAGGTGGTGCTGGCCACGGCGGCGGCGGTGTGCGCCGGTCTCGCCTTCGGCCTCCACGGCGGTACGTTCCTGCTCCTGCCCGTCGTGACGTTCCTCGTGGCCGCCTTGGTGGGCAACCGGGCCATGATCTGGCGGGCCTGGTTGGTGCTGACCACGGGCCTGGCCCTCGAGACGGCCCTGCAGCTGCCCGCCTACGACGCCCTGTGGGCCACCGTCCTCTTCGCCACAACGGCCGGGCTCATGGCCGCCATGGTCGTCGCCGTGGTGCGCGGGTCCATCGGTGCCATGGCGCGCAGCCGCCAGCTGGCCGAGCTGGCCACCGAGACCAGCGCCATGGCCGACTGGCCGCGCGACCTGGCGGTGCTGGGCGAGCGCCTGGCCCGGCTCATGGACGTGCGCCGCTACGCCGTGCTGGCCCGAGTGGGCAAGCGGGCGCCCATCGAACGGGCCTACGCCTGGCCCGACGCCGACTGGCCCACCTGGGAGGCCCTGGGCGACCTACCGCGCTCCAGCCTCGACAGCACCGGGCCGCTGCGCACCGACTCCCTGGTGGCGGCGCCGGCCCGGACGGGCACGGACGTGGTGGTGGTCGTGGTGTGCCCCTCGACGTCGCGCCCGGGGGTCCCCACCGAGCCCACCGTCGTCGCCACCGTGGCCTCGCTGCTGGCGGCCATGCTGACGCGCTCGCGGCTCATCTCGGGCCTCATGGAGGCAGCCAACACCGACGAGCTCACCGGCGTGGCCAACCGGCGCCGGCTCTTCGAGGCGCTGGCCCACGAGATGACGCGTGCCCGGCGCAGCAAGCTGTCGCTCACCGTGGCCATGATCGACCTCGACCACTTCAAGGCCTACAACGACGCCTTCGGCCACAGCGCCGGGGACGAGCTGCTCCAGCGCTTCACCTCGCGCGTCTCGTCCCGGGTCCGGTCCCAGGACCTGCTCACGCGCTACGGCGGGGAGGAGTTCTGCCTGGTGCTGCCCGAGACCGACATGGCGGGGGCGCTGGCGCTGGCGGACGGACTGCGTGCCGAAGGCGCCGGTCAGGACCGCCTGGGCCGGCGCGTGACGTTCTCCGCCGGACTGGCCACCTGGGACGGCACGGAGTCGGCCGACGAGCTCGTGTTCCGCGCCGACGCCAGCTTGTACCGGGCCAAAGCGGCGGGCCGCGACCGGGTGAGCGCCTCGGCCAGCGCCTCGACCCCCGCCTCGGCCCCCGGCACCTGAGCAGGTTCCCGACGACGACGGCGTCGCCCCGCCCTGTCCACGGGGTCGGCTCCACGGCGGCCGGTACAGTGGCCGCCGTGGATCGCCGTGAGTTGCTCGGCGCCCCGCTTGCCGAGTTGCAGGCCGAGGCGCGCTCCGTGCGGGCCCGCGTCCACGGCACGCGGGTCACTTACTCCCCCAAGGTGTTCGTCCCCCTCACCCAACTGTGCCGCGACCGCTGCGGGTACTGCACCTTCGCCCGGCCCCCGGCGCGCCTGGCGTCCGCCTACCTCGATCCCGACCAGGTGCTGGCCATCGCCGAAGCGGGCCACGGCGCCGGGTGCCACGAGGTGCTCTTCACCTTGGGCGAGGCGCCCGAGGACCGCTACCCGGTGGCGCGACAGTGGCTCGAGGACCGTGGGCACGCCTCGACCCTCGCCTACCTGCGCTCTGTCGCCGCCCTGGTGCACGAGCGCACGGGCATGCTCCCCCACGCCAACGCCGGCGCCCTCGACGAAGGGCAGCTGGCCGCCCTGCGACCGGTGACGGCCAGCCAGGGGATGATGATCGAGTCCCTGGACGCCACCTTGTCGTGCCACCGCGGGGCGCCCGACAAGACGCCGGCGCGACGGCTTGCCACCCTGGAGGCCGCCGGAGAAGCATCGGTGCCCTTCACCACCGGGCTGCTCGTGGGGCTGGGCGATTCACGCCACGAGCGCCTGCGCGGCCTCGAGGCCATCGCCGCCTCGCACCGCCGCCACGGCCACGTCCAGGAGGTGATCGTCCAGAACTTCCTCCCCAAGCCCGCCACGGCCATGCACGACCACCCGCCGTGCCCCGAGGAGGAGCTGTGGTGGACCATCGCCGTGGCCCGCCTGGTGCTGCCGCCCGAGGTGCACCTCCAGGCACCGCCCAACCTGTCGGACGACCTGGCGCCGCTGCTCGACTCGGGCATCGACGACTGGGGTGGTGTGTCGCCGGTCACCGCCGACCACGTCAACCCCGAGCGGGCATGGCCGGCCCTCGAGGTCCTGCGGGCGGCCACCGAGGACAAAGGCCTGGCGCTGGCGCCGCGCCTCACCGTCTATCCCGAGTTCGTGCTCGACCCCGAGCGCTGGCTCCATCCCGACATGCGCTTCGGCGTCCTCGACCGCGCCGACGCCGAGGGACTGGCCCGCGACCAACGCTGGCACGCCGGGTGCACCGTGGAGCCGCCCCTGGTCGTCACCGGTGCCGGCCCGTCGGCCCCCGCGGCGCGCCGAGCAGGCCGGGGCCGGGGTGCCGGTGCCGTGGGCGAGGTCCTGGCCGGCGTGGAGGCGGGCCAGGAACCCGGAGAGCAGGAGCTCGTCACGCTGTTCTCGGCCCGCGGCCCCGAGGTGCTCGAGGTGGCCGGCGTCGCCGACGAGCTGCGCCGCGCCGCCGTGGGCGACGTGGTGACCTTCGTGGCCAACCGCAACATCAACTACACCAACGTGTGCACCTTCAAGTGCCGCTTCTGTGCCTTCTCCAAGGGCCCGCTCTCGCTCAACCTGCGGGGCACGCCCTATCTGCTCGAGCTGGACG
>JBJKRZ010000207.1:0-4152 GCA_046704365.1 Acidimicrobiales bacterium
GGACAGAGCTCGAGCGGCTCGCTCGACCTGTCGAGCGCCCAGAAGCTGGCGCGCACCTTGGCCCAGGCCCAGACCCTCGAGAACGAGGGCAAGGCCGCCCAGGCCCTTGCCCTCTACCACCGGATCCTGGCCCAGGACCCGGGCCAGGAACAGGCCCTGGCCGAGACGGGATGGCTCGAATTCGAAGCCGGCGTCCTTTCCACCAAGAGCTCGTTGCTCAGCAGCGGCCAGGCCGAGGAGCAGAAGGCGGAGGTCTCCGATCCGTCCGCCTACGCCCCCCACTTGTACCTGGGGTCGATGCTGCTCGTGGAGGGCCAGGCCTCCCAGGCTGCCGACCAGTACACCCAGTTCCTGGCCGACCATCCCCCCGTCGCCGAGGAGCAGAGCGCCTGGCCCTACGTTGTGAAGGCGTTCAGTCAGGCGGGACGCCCCGCTCCGCCCGTTCCCGCCGGCGTGCACGGCTGAGGCCGCCGCTCGCCGCTCTCGGAAGGTTGGCTGACGGGCACCGATGATCGGCGGGACGTCGATCCGTCTGTGATGCCATGGGGCAGGTGGTGGCCGGGCCAGGGTCGGTAGCATCGGCTGCCGTCGTGGCCTCTTCGCCTGCCACCGTGCTCGATCTGGAGCCCTATCGCCGGGAGCTCACCGGTTACTGCTACCGCATGCTCGCATCGGGGTTCGAGGCCGAGGACGCCGTGCAGGAAACGATGGTGCGGGCCTGGAAGAACGCAGATCGTTTCGAAGGTCGCTCGAGCCTCCGCTCGTGGCTGTACCGGATCGCCACGAATGTGTGCATCGACATGGGCCGGCAGGTCCAGCGCCGGGCGCGGCCCATGGAGATGGGCCCCTCGTCGCCCCCCGACGACTCCCTCCTCGGACCGTTGCTGCCCGAGGCGACGTGGGTCACCCCCATCCCCGACCGGTGCGCTGCCCCCGAGAACGCCGATCCCGCCCTCGTCGCCGAGTACCGGGAATCCATCCGCCTCGCCTTTGTCACCGCCCTGCAGCACCTACCGGCGCGCCAACGTGCCGCGCTCATCTTGTGCGACGTGCTGCGCTGGCCGGCGGCGGAGGCGGCGGAGTTGCTCGACAGCTCGGTGGCCTCGGTGAACAGCGCCCTTCAGCGGGCACGAGCCACGCTGGGCTCCCTGCCGCCGTCGCCCCACCCCGAGCCGCTGGAGGATGCCGACGCCGCTCTGCTGCAGCGCTATGTGGACGCTTTCGAGCGCTACGACATCGAGAGTCTGATCGCCGTGCTGCACGAGGACGCCGTGCAGACGATGCCGCCCTTCGCCCTGTGGCTCCAGGGGGCGCGCCACATCGGCGAGTGGATGGTGCAACCGGCGCCGAGCGCCTGCCGCGGCTCGCGCCTGCTCCCCACCTCTGCCAACGGCTCCCCCGCTTTCGGCCAGTACAAGCCGGACCCCAAGGGCGGCCTGGCGCCCTGGGCCATCCAGGTGATCGAGGTGTCAGGGGGGAGGATCGCGGCGATGAGCTTCTTCCTGGACTTCCTCGACCCCGAGCGGCTCTTCCCCTCCTTCGACCTGCCCTTGCGCCTCGACGGTTAGGGCGCCGTGGGCGCCCGACCAGAGGGGGAGGGCCGCCAACCACAGCAGCTCCGCCATTGCAGGGGACACGTCGTGCACCTCCACGCTGCCACCGCTGCGGCGCACCGCCAGGGTCAGGCGTCCCAGGCGGTCCACGGCGCCCATGTCCGGGGCACCGGCGCCGCCCATGTGGTAAGTGGCCACCACGGCTCCTTGCCGGTCGCGTACGCTCACGCGACACCACCACGGCCCGTGTCCCACGAACTGATAGACGGGCGCCACCGCCCCAGGTCATCTGCCCCTGCCCCGTGGTGGCGGCGATGATTCCTCCGAGGGCACTGCGTCTCCCTTGCGAGTGGACGAATCGAAGGCCCGACCCGAAGGAGCCAAGGATGACAACTCGGAACAACATCCCCAACGGAGCACCGTGCTGGACCGACTTGTGGACGTCGGACGTCGAGGGCAGCCGCCGCTTCTACGGCGAGCTGTTCGGTTGGGAGGCCGGTGACGCCAGCCCCGAGTTCGGCGGCTACTTCATGTTCTTCCGCAACGGCGTCCCCGTGGCCGGGGCCATGGGCGACATGCCCCACAACCCTGCCCAGAACGTGTGGAAGATCTATCTCGCCACCGACGACATCGACGGGACGGTGAAGAGGGCCGAGGCCGAGGGCGCCCAGGTGGTGGTCCCGCCCATGGCGGTTGCCGATCTGGGCACCCAGGCCGTGCTCATCGACCCCACCGGTGCCGTCGTGGGCGCCTGGCAGCCCGGTACGTTCCCCGGCAACACGGTGCTCGAGGAGCCCGGAACCCCCAGCTGGTTCGAGCTGCACACGCGCCACCATGCCCGGGCCGTCGCCTTCTACAGCTCGGTGTTCGGCTGGGCCACCGAGGCTGCCGGCGACACCGACGAGTTCCGCTACACACTGGTGCGCCACCCGTCGGACCAAGGGGAGCTGGCCGGGGTCATGGACGCCTCGAGCTTCCTCCCCGAAGGCGTCGCCTCGAACTGGAAGGTGTACTGGGCGGTCGAAGACGTGGACGGCACCCTGCGCAAGGCCTGCGCCCTCGGGGGATCGGTGGTCGACGAGGCTGTCGACACCCCCTACGGCCGGCTCGCCTCCCTGTCGGACCCGGCGGGGGCCACCTTCAAGCTGCGCCGTCCACCCGCTTGAGCGGGCGGGCGCCGTCGGGTCAGGCGGCTTCGCGGATCCCGAGGGTGCGGGCGGTGGGGGACACCGGAACGGCGTTGCGCTCCGGGAAGGTACCGAGGAGGTGGTCGGCGATGTGCACGGTCACCCCGAACCAGTAGTGCTCGTTGCGGAAGTGGTGGTTGCGGTGCGCCCGCCACACGTGGCGGTACAGCGCGTGACGCGGCCGGTAGGTCGAGTGGATGAGGAAGTGCGTCCATTCGTAGGTGGCCAGCACGGCCAGGGCCGCCACCAAGGTGGTGAGCCCGCCCTCGAGGGGGAGCACGGCCAGGCAGACGGCGGCCACGGCACCCACCAGCAAGGCCAGCGCCGGCAGGGGAATGAAGACCAGGTCCTCTCGCCGCGGGTCGGCGTGGTGGGCCCGGTGCTTTCTGGACACCGAGGGGTCGATGCGCACCCCGCCCACGGTGCGGGGCCGGAAGTGCAGCACGAACACGTGAATGAGCCATTCGGTGAACGGCTGGGCGGCGATGACCACGCCCGGGCCCAGGAGGTCCCACCACGACCAGCCGCCCACGGCGATGCGTCCGGCCAGGGCGGTGAGCAGCAGCAGGGCGATGATGCGCGGCGAGGCGTGCGCCAAGAAGGCGCCTGCCGCCCTGCGGAGCGTCAGGCTATCCGCCGCCCGGTCCATGGCCGGGATTATCGCCTACCGGCGCTGCCGGCCCAAAACCGGCCTGTGCCCCGGGCCGGGGGACGGCGCTCAGGTGCGCAAGTTTCGCAGGTCGCCCACCACCTGGGGGAACACGGTTGCGAACGCCTCCACGTCGACGTCGGTGGTGGACCAGCCCACCGACAGCCGCAAGGACCGCTCGGCGTCGGCACCCATGGCCTCGAGGACCGGTGAGGGCTCGAGCGACTCCGAAGAGCACGACGAGCCTGAATGGGCGGCGATTCCCGCCCGGTCGAGAGCGAGCAGCACGGGCTCGGCCTCGACCCCCTCGACGACGAGACACAGAAGGTGGGGGAGCCGACGCTTCGGATCGCCCAGCACCGCCACCCCCGCCACCTCCGAGGCCGCCCGTTCCATCAGGGCGCGACGGCGCTGGGCCTGGTCGGCCTCGTCCCGGAGGCGTTCCCCCTGCAGGGCGCAGGCGGCGGCTCCGAAGCCCACGGCGCCGACGAGGTTCTCCATGCCGGCGCGCCGGGCCCGCTCCTGTTCACCGCCCACGAGCAGCGGCTCGAGGCGGAGCCCGCGCCGCACCACCAGGGCGCCGACGCCCGGTGGTCCGCCCAGCTTGTGGGCGCTCAGCGACACGAGGTCGGCTCCCAGAGCCTCGACATCGAGTGGCACGTGGCCGGCCGCAGCGCAGGCGTCGACGTGCAGCAGCGCTCCGTAGCGGGCGCACACCTCGGCCACCTCTGGCACCGGTTGGAGCGTCCCCACCTCGTGGTTC
>JBJKRZ010000208.1:0-5716 GCA_046704365.1 Acidimicrobiales bacterium
CCTCGTGACATCGCGTGGCACCGCCTTCGGCCTCGAGCAGTGCTGCGTAGGAGCGCTCGGCGTCGGCCTCGGCGTCGAGCACGCCGGCGGCGCGCCAGTGGCGGCGCACCTCGGCCCCGTCGTCGGGAAGGCATCGCGCCAGCCACTGGAGCCTGTGGACCGCCGATCCCTGCCGCGCCAGCGCCGAGAGCACCGTCGACCAGGCACCCACCCGGGCCGCCTTGTCATCGGCACCCGACAGCACGAACCCGGGGCCCCAGGCCCGGAACACGCCGGTGTAGGTGCGCGCCCTGCGGTCGTGCACGACGGCAACCTGCGACCCGCCGGCGTCCACGCGCAGCACCTCCAGGGAACCGAAGGGCGAACCACTGCTGCGCCGGCGGCGACCCGCCACGCAGCGGGCGTGACGCAGCGCATCGGGTGCCCACTGCTCGACGGTGCGGCCCTGGAGCGGCCAGGTGACGACGGCCGTGGACAGTGCCACCAGCGCCAGCCCCGACCCCACGCCCGCCACAGAGGGGTGCCCGCGCAGCACGAACACGGCCGCCAGCAGGCCGGCGGACATCGCCAGGAGCTGGCCGCCGCGCCATCCCGCCACGAGCCCGCGGCGCTCGAGGGGGCCGAAGCGATAACGCGGCGCCGTCGACTCATCCGCCGGCATCGTCGCCTCCCGGTGCCGGGACGCCCCCCGGTGCAGCGGCAGCCGGCACTGAGGTGTCCCGCGCCTGTCCCGCCCCTTGGTTGTCACCCGTGGCGGGGGGGATGCCCCCGAAGGGCCTGGGCGGCGGGCCCACGTCTTGCTCCGGAGCCGGGGCGCCTGCCGGGGGGCCCTGGAGGAGGCCGTGGCCGGTGGCGATGTACGTGGCGAGGTCGGCGGTCCGCACCGACGAGCTGCGCAGGTGCTGGAGCCGGTGGCGTCCCGACTCGAGGTGCATGACGGCGCCGGCCTCGATGGCCGGCACCAGGCGCAGGAGCACGAAGGGCGAGGTGGTGGCCATGGCGAGCAGGGCGATGCCCACCACCACGGAGGAGAAGCCGCCGCTCGTGTCGCTCGGACCGCTGATGCCGCTCCAGACGGCGCCGGCAGCCAGCGACAGCACGGCGGCGACCACCAGCTTGGAGAGCACCAGGGCGGCGATGGTCTCGCCCAACCGGCGGCACCAGTGGGCCGTGGCCGGCCACACCAGCCCGGCCAGGGCCAGGGGCAGGAACAAGGTGGCGGCGGCCACGGCGGCGGCCCGGACCACGAGCTCCAGCCACAGGACCAGGGCGCTCACCGCCAGGAGCAGGGCGCCGATGAACACGACGAAGGGGGGCACGGTGGGCAGGGCGGCGCCGGCGGCCAGGGCTGCCGCCAAGGCGGCGAGCAGGTCGGGGCCGCTGCGACCGCCCGCCTGCAGCACGTAGCTCGACAGGCGGTCGGAGAGGGTGAGCCCGATGCGCACCAGCTCCACCGCCACGCCGGTCAGCAGCAGGGCCAGGGGGAGCTTGACCAGGAAGCCCCGGACCAGTAGGGAGGCGTCCTGGCGGTAGACGGCCACGATGGCGCCGCAGCACGCCATGGGGAGCACGAGCGCTGCGGACAGGGCGGCGACAGCACGCTCGTGGGCGCTGAACCAGCTGCTGGCCAGGTCCACCGTGGTGGTGGAGGACATGACGTGGCCCACCTGGGTGAGGAGCCAGCCGGCGCCCGAGGCCACCCACTGGGCCACGAAGCCGAAGATCTGGCCCAAGGTGCTGCCCACGATGGAGCTGACGACGCCCACGGCTCAGTGCACTTTGGTCCCGGCGTTGAAGAAGAAGTTCACGAGCCCCGGCCCCGCCCCCACGAGCAGCGCCGCCAGGCCCGACACGAGCACCGTGCGCCTGCCCACGAAGGACTGCTGGTAGTTCTGGGCGTGCGCCCCCAGCGCCCACAGGCCCGCCCCCACCACGAGCCCCACCAGCGTGGCGACGAGCGCCCAGGCGCCCAGCCCGTTGGTGAGGCCTTGGAGCACCGACCCGCCCGGCAGGCCACCGGTGTCGGGGGTCAGGGTGACATCGGCGAACAGCTTCCACACCGGCATCTCGGTACCTCCGCTCCCACCCGGTCGGGCGCGCCGGGCCTCGGACAGCACCCTACGCCGCTATTCATTCTCTATCAATATGTTTCATGATTTTTCTTTTGTTCTGAACTCCTATGGCGTTCACGCCGCAGCGCGGGTCGGGGCTGTCATGCTTGGTGCCGGTGCTGGCCGTCGCCAAGGTGTCCGAGAGCCTCTTCGTCATCGCCGTGGCGGCAGCCGGTGGGGCCGCCCTGATCGGCATCGTGGCGGCCACCCTTCTCGGGCGCCGGGCCGGCCGCCACGCCCTTGAGCAGCGCCTCTCCGCCCTGGCGGCCCGCCTGGGGGTGGACGCCCCCGACGAGGACCACGGCGGGGTGGAACCGGCCCTGCACCACCTGGAGCTGGTCACCGACCGCGCCGCCGAGGCCGTGGCCGAGTCCTCGGCCGACGCCATCCGCCTGCGCCGGGCGCTCGACAACCTGCCCCAGGGCGTGATCGTGTGCGACGAGAACGGCGAGGTGGTGTTCCGCAACACCCGGGCGGTGGGGCTCATGGGGGGCCGCCACGGCGACGCCCTGGCCGCCCAGGCCGTGATCGACCTGCTGGCCGACGCCTGGCAACAGGGCACGGCAGAGCGCACCTTGGACCTCTACGGCCCGCCACGGCGCACCCTGGCGGTGCGCACCCAGCTGCTCGACGACGGCCGGCGCACCCTGGGGGTCATCGCCGTGATCGACGACGTCTCCGAGCGCCGGCGCCTCGAGGAGATCCGCCGTGACTTCGTGGCCAACGTGAGCCACGAGCTCAAGACGCCCATGGGCGCCCTGGGGCTGCTGGCCGAGACTCTGGTCAGCGAGACCGACCCGGCCGTGGCCCAACGCCTGGCCAGCCGCATCCACAGCGAGGCGTTCCGGGTGAGCCGGATCATCGACGACCTGCTCGACCTGTCGCGCATCGAAGCCGAGGAGGCACCGCCGCGCGAGCCGGTGCTCGTCAATTTGGTCATGGCCGAAGCCGTGGAGCGGGTGCGGGCCGCCGCCGACCAGCGCGACGTGAAGATCGTCCTGGAGGAGCCCGATCCACCGGTGGTGGTGGTGGGCGACCGGCGCCAACTGGTCTCGGCGCTGTACAACTTGCTCGAGAACGCCGTGAAGTTCTCCTACGACGGAGGATCGGTGCGCTTCGCCGGGCAGAGCAGCGGAGATGGCGAGGTGGTGCTCGAGATCGAGGACCACGGCGTGGGCATCCCGGCGCGCGACCTCGACCGGATCTTCGAGCGCTTCTACCGCGTCGACCAGGGTCGCAGCCGGACGACGGGCGGCACCGGCCTGGGGCTGTCCATCGTCCGCCACGTGGCTGCCAACCACCAGGGTCGCGTCGAGGTCGAGTCCCGAGAGGGCGAGGGCTCCACCTTCCGCCTCATCCTCCCCACCCAGGCCGAGGGCAGCTGAGGTGACCAAGGGGCGGCCCGCATCCGCCGCCAGCTCCGCCGCCAAGAGCGCCGCGGCGCCCGTCACCACCCCGGCGCACCCCCCTGCCGACGACCGATCCCTCTCCGCCAGGGGCGTCAAAGTCCTCCTGGCCGAGGACGAGCAGTCCTTCGTGGAGGCCCTGGTGGTGGGCCTGGGGCGCGAGGGTTTCGACGTCACGGTGGCCGACGACGGTGCGCAGGCCCTGGCCCTCTTCGAGGCCGTGGAGCCCGATGTGGTCCTGCTCGACATCATGCTGCCCAAGCTCTCGGGCATCGACGTGTGCCGCGCCATCCGCGCCCGCTCCTCGGTGCCCATCATCATGGTGACGGCCAAGGGAACCGAGATCGACACCGTGGTGGGGCTCGAGGTCGGTGCCGACGACTACGTGGCCAAGCCCTACCGCCTGCGCGAGCTCGTGGCCCGCATGCGGGCGGTGCTGCGCCGCTCCGCAGACCACGCCGAGAGCACCGGGGCCGGCGACAGCTCGGTCGTGGAAGAGGGCGACGTCACCGTGGACGTCGACCGCCACCGGGTGTTCGTGCGCGGCACCGAGGTTTCGCTGCGCCGCAAGGAATTCGAGCTGCTGCTGCTGCTCATGGAGAACGCCGGGCGCGTCCTCACCCGCGACACCCTCATCGACCGCGTCTGGGGAAGCGACTACGTGGGCGACACCAAGACGCTCGACGTGCACGTGAAACGGTTGAGAAACCACATCGAGCTCGACCCTTCGGCTCCCGCCATCATCACCACCGTGCGGGGCGTGGGATACCGCTTCGAGGCGGCGCGCAGGCACTGAGGCCTCGCCGCAGGCCCCCGGCCCGGTTCAGGAGGGCGCCGGGATCGTCACCTCGCCACCCAGGTAGGGGGCCAGCACCTCGGGAAGCACCACGCTCCCGTCGGCCCGCCGCCCCCCCTCCACGAGCGCCGCCCAGATGCGGGCCCAGGCCAGGGCCGAACCGTTCAGGGTGTGCACGAAGCGGGGCGACCCACCCCCGGCGGGGCGGTAGCGCACGTTGGCCCGCCGCGCCTGGTAGTCGCCGAACCAGCTCACCGACGACACCTCCAGCCACTGCCCGCACCCCGGGGCGTACACCTCGAAGTCGAAGGTGCGGCGGGCGGAGTTGCCCAGGTCCCCGGCGCACAGGTCCAGAACGCGGTACTCGAGACCCAGCTCGACCAGGAGCCCGTCCACCCTGCTCACCATGTCGGCGTGGACCTCGGCGGCCTGCTCGGCGGTGGCGTAGGCGAAGATCTCCACCTTGTCGAACTCGTGCACGCGCAGCAGGCCGCGCGTGTCGCGTCCGGCGGCACCCGCCTCGCGCCGGAAGCAGGCGGTGGCGGCGGTGAGCCGGACGGGCAGGTCCGCCTGCTCGAGCAGATCGCCTCGGTGCATGGAGGTGAGGGGGACCTCGGCGGTGGGGATGGCCCACAGGTCGTCGCGCTCGACGTGGTACGCCTCGTCGGCGAACTTGGGCAGGTGCCCGGTGGACTCCATGGTCTCGGTACGCACCAAGGTGGGGGGGCGGATCTCCTCGTAGGTACCGGCGTGGCGGTCGAGGGCGAAGGCGCTCAGGGCGCGCAGCAGCCGCGAACCGGTCCCCCGGAACAGCGGGAACATCGAGCCCGAGAGTTTGGCGCCGCGCTCGAGGTCCAAGATGCCGAGCTCCGGTCCCAGCTCCCAGTGGGGGACCCGCTGGTGCTCCTCGTAGCGCCGGGGCTCCTCCGGCCAGCGCCGGAGCACCACGTTGTCCTCGGGGCCGGCGCCGTCGGGGGCGTCGTCGGAGGGCAGGTTGGGCAACCACAGGAGCAGGCGCCGCACCTCGCCCTGGGCCTCGTCGGCCTGCGCCTCGAGCGACTTGGTCTCCTCGTCGAGCGCCCGGCTCTGGTCGCTCAGGGCGCCGAAGGCCGTCTCGTCGCCACTGCGCCGGGCCTGGCCCGCCTGGCGCGACAGCTCCTTCACCCGGGCCCGTAGCTCGTCGCGGCGCTTGGCCGCCCCGCGGTTGGCGGCGTCGGCTTCGAACAGGCGCTCCACGTCGCCCCGGTCGATCCCTCGACGCCCCAAGGAGGCCGCCACTGCCGCCCGGTCCTCCCTGACGAGGCGGATGTCGATCATGGTGGGCCCAAAGTAGCCTCGCCGCCCATGCCTCCTGCAGCGACGACGGCTCCCGCCGGGCCGGGGCGCCGGGCATGACCGGGCGC